>NZ_JBSFWK010000003.1:0-421852 GCF_053594815.1 Streptomyces sp. NPDC002577
TTGATAGGCCAGATATGGAAGCCCAGTAATGGGTGGAGTTGACTGGTACTAATAGGCCGAGGGCTTGTCCTCAGTTGCTCGCGTCCACTGTGTTGTTCCCAGACAACGAACAGTTGTGCTGGCTGAACAGTTTCACTTACTTAATTGAAGAGTGTGCTTGTTCGCTGCCCTGTTCAAGGCCCCGTTTAATCGCGGGGAGTCTGAAAGGGTTTCGGTGGTCATAGCGTGAGGGAAACGCCCGGTTACATTCCGAACCCGGAAGCTAAGCCTTTCAGCGCCGATGGTACTGCAGGGGGGACCCTGTGGGAGAGTAGGACGCCGCCGAACAATCTTTGGAGGACCTCTGGTCCCAGCGTTCATGCTGGGACCAGAGGTCCTTATTTGTTTTTCTCAAGCGCGCGCTGAGTACTCGGTTGCGCGAGAATGAATGCGGTACCGCAGACAGGAGCCACCGATGTCCACCAACTCTCCCGACGATCGACCGGAGCGCGACCAGCGCCGCCGGGACAGTGGTGACCGCGGTGGATACCGCGGGGAGCGTCGAGATAGCGATCGCGGTGGCTACGGCCGTCGTGACGATCGCGATCGTGGCGGCCGGCGCTTCGGCGAGCGCAGCGACGACCGCCGGGGCGATCGCCGTGACGACCGTCGTGAGGGCGACCGCGGTGACCGTGTTGGGTTCCGCCGCGACGACCGCAGGGACGACCGACGCGGCGGTTTCCGACGCGACGACGACCGCGGTGGGTTCCGCCGTGATGACGACCGTGGTGGGTTCCGTCGTGATGATCGCCGCGATGATCGGCGTGACGGCGAGCGCGGTGGGTTCCGTCGTGACGACAGCCGCGGAGGCGGCTATCGCGGACGTGACGACCGCGACCGCGATCGTGGTGGACGACCTGCGCTCCGTCGGGACGACCGGCCTGGTGCGCCGCGTCGGGACGAGCGTCGCGACGACCGTGACGGCGGGTTCCGTAGGGAGGGCGACCGTCAGGGCTTCCGCCGCGATGACCGGCGTGAGGGGTATCGCGCCGACCGTGGCGGCTTCCGTCGTGACGATCGGCGGGACGACCGTCGCGAGGGCGACCGCGGTGACCGCGGTGGCTTCCGTCGTGACGACCGCCGTGACGACCGTCGCGAGGGCGACCGCGGTGACCGCGGCGGCTTCCGCCGCGACGACCGCCGGGACGACCGTCGTGATGGCGACCGCGGTGGGTTCCGCCGTGACGACCGCGGCGACCGCGGCGAGCGTGGCGGTTTCCGGCGTGACGACGACCGGGGTGGCTTCCGTCGCGGCGATCGCCACGACGACCGGCGTGATGACCGTCGTGACGGCGACCGGGGCGAGCGCGGTGACCGCGGCGGGTTCCGCCGTGACGACAGCCGCCGTGACGACAGCCGCGGAGGCGGCTTCCGCGGACGCGACGACCGCCGTGACGACCGTGGCCGTGACGACCGCGGACGTGGCCCGCGTCGGGACGACAGCCGGGGCCGCCCCGGTGGCTTCCGCGGACGCGACGACCGCCGTGACGACCGGCGTGGCGGCGGCCGGTTCCGTGACGAGCGCGGCCGGGACCGCGACAGGGACCGCGACCGCGAGCCCATCAAGCGGCTGCCGATCCCCGAGGACGTCACGGGCGAGGAGATCGACAAGGACGTACGGCAGGAGCTGCAGAGCCTGCCCAAGACGCTTGCCGACGACGTCGCCAGGAACCTGGTGATGGTTGCCCGGCTCATCGACGAGGACCCCGAGGGCGCCTACGCGTACTCGAAGATCGCCCTGCGGCTCGCCTCGCGCGTCGCCGCCGTACGCGAGGCCGCCGGCTTCGCCGCGTACGCGAACCAGAAGTACAGCGAGGCGCTTGCCGAGTTCCGGGCAGCGCGCAGGATGACCGGGCACGTTGAGCTCTGGCCCGTGATGGCCGACTGTGAGCGCGGTCTCGGGCGGCCCGAGAAGGCGCTCGACATGGCCGGTGCGCCCGAGGTGCACAAGCTCGACAAGGCCGGCCAGGTCGAGATGCGGCTGGTCGCGGCGGGCGCCCGGCGCGACATGGGGCAGCTCGACGCGGCCATCGTCACGCTGCAGAGCCCCGAGCTGGCCTCCAACTCCGTGCAGCCCTGGACCGCGCGTCTGCGATACGCGTACGCCGACGCGCTGCTCGCGGTCGGCCGTGAGTCCGAGGCACGCGAGTGGTTCGCGAAGGCCGTCGAGTCCGATAAGGACGGCAGCACGGACGCGTCCGACCGGCTCGCCGAGCTGGACGGTGTCGAGTTCGTCGATGCCCTCGACGAGGGCGAGGACGAGTACGACGGCCGGGGAGACTCGGACGAGCCCCAGGGCGAGCTCTCGGCGGAGTCGGTGGCTGACGAGGACGACGAGAAGCCCGAGGACGACGAGAAGCCCGAGGACGACGAGAAGACGGCGGTCGGCCCGGAAGCCGACGCCGAGGGCGCGCAGCTCAAGGGCGAACAGGCCTGACGGAGCGCAGCACACGAGGGCGGGATCCCGGTAGGGGTCCCGCCCGCCCTTCGCGCTGTTGAGCCTTGGTGGTGCGAGCTGCTCAGTGCGCCAGGCTGCGCAGCACCAGCCCCGTCGCCGGTTTCGGTCCGAAGGACGTGGATTTGCGCGGCATGGTGACACCCTGCCGGGCAAGATCGCGTACGACCTCTTCGCGGACCGGGTGCATCAGCACGGCCGTTCCGCCGTCGCGTTCCGCCTTGGCGATCGTGGCTGCCGTGTCGTGTATGTAGGCGATGTGTTCCGGTGTGTCCGGGATCCGCCAGATGTGGTCGAGCAGGGTGGAGTGCAGGACCGTCGCGTCGAGGGTGCGCCAGGCTTCGGGGCGGTCCTGTGGCACCGTCGCGGCGATGAGCTCGGGAGACAGGCGGTCGACGAGATGGAACCTGCCGCTGCCGCCGCCCGCCGACGGCCCCGCACCCTCGCCGGCGAGGAGGTACGCGTTGCCTTCACGCGCGGCTTCGGCCAGGGCGTCCAGCGCGTAGGACAAGGGGCCCTCGACCGTGCGCACGCGGACGGCGCCCGGCTTCGACTTGAGGGCGGTGAGGGCTTCGGAGAGCGGCAGGCGGTGCAGGAGGCGGTGGATCGCCCTGACGCGCAGCGGATAGCGCGCCGTGTCCACCAGGAGGACGAGACCGAAGTCCCAGGGGCCGGGCGACGGGTGCTCGGAACGCAGACGCAGGTACGTCGCCCAGCGGTGGTGGCCGTCCGCGATCACTGCCTGGTGGCGGGACAGATCCGACCGGATCTCGTCCACATCGGCCGGGTCCGTCACGGCCCACAGGCGGTGGCTGACACCGTCCTCGGTGGTCGTGGCGAGCAGCGGCGGGCGCAGGGCTGTCCGCTCGACGACCGCGGAGGTGCCGCTGTTCCCTCCGACGGCCTTCCCCCGGATGGCCTTCGCGTCCTCCCCGGTGGCGCCGTTGCCGCGGTACGTCAGCAGCAGCGGCTCCAGATTGGCGGCCGTCGCGCGCATCAGGGCCGCGCGGTCCGCGACGATGTGCGGCATCACCTCCTCGTGCGGGAGGACGATGCCCTCCGCCGCCTCCGTCAGGCGCAGCGCGCCGATGACGCCGCGTTGCAGCACGTCGCCGCTGCGCTGCTCGTAGACGTACAGGCCGGGCTCGGGGTCGGGGGCGAGGATGCCCTCCGACAGCCAGCGGGCGAGGGTGTCGGCCGCCTGCTCGTTGCGGGTCTCCGGGCCGTTTTGGGGGAGGATCAGCCGGACGATGTTGTGCGGGTCGGCGGACTCGAGGTGGTGCAGGCCGTCGGGCCGGACGACGACGTCGTACGGCGGTGAGGTGACGGCGGCGAGGCTGCGGACCCGCTCGGGGACGTAGCGCACGCCCCGGAACGGGATCAGGTCGAGGCCGCCCGTCCCGGAAACTGCCGTCTGGCCTGCAATGTCCATTGCTGCATCGTATGTGTGTCAGTGCTGTGCGGGATGATCGGGGGAGTGGAATCGAACGAGGAGCGATGCGTAATGAGCCAGACCGTCCCGATCCCCAGGACGCGGCCCGAGGCAAGCGCGCGGGCGCTGAGCGATGCGTACGACACGGCGCTGCTCGACCTGGATGGCGTGGTGTATGCGGGCGGCCACGCGATCGCGCACGCCGTCGAGTCGCTCGGCACGGCCCGGGACGGCGGGATGCATTTGGCGTACGTGACCAACAACGCGCTGCGTACGCCGGACGCCGTGGCCGCGCATCTGACGGAGCTCGGGATTCCGACGGCGGCTTCGGACGTCATCACCTCGGCTCAGGCCGTGGCCCGGCTCATCAGCGATCAGGTTCCGCAGGGCGCACGTGTGTTGGTGGTCGGCGGGGACGGGCTGCGGGTCGCTCTGCGTGAGCGGGGTCTCGAGCCGGTGGAGTCCGCGGACGACGATCCGGTGGCGGTGGTGCAGGGGTACGGCGGTCCTGAGCTGCCCTGGGGACGGTTCGCTGAGGCCTGTTACGCGATCGCGCGCGGGGTGCCGTGGTTCGCGTCCAACACCGATCTCACGATCCCGAGTGCCCGGGGCATCGCGCCGGGCAACGGAGCGGCGGTGGAGGTCGTCCGGATCGCCACGGGCGCGGTGCCCCAGGTGGCCGGTAAGCCGCTGCCTCCCATGCACCGGGAGACGATCCTGCGGACCGGGGCCGAGCGGCCGCTCGTCGTGGGCGACCGGCTGGACACGGACATCGAGGGCGCGTTCAACGGCGGCGTGGACTCGCTGCTCGTGCTGACCGGGGTGACCGACGGCGCCCAGCTGCTGGCAGCCGTGCCCGAGCACCGGCCGACGTATGTCGACGCCGATCTGCGGGGCCTGCTCACCGGGCAGCCGGAGGTCCTCGCGGACGGTGGAGGGTTCCGCTGCGGTGGCTGGACGGCGACGGCGCGGGAGGAGCGGCTGGAGCTGGACGGTGGCGGTGCCGCGGTCGACGGGCTGCGGGCGCTGTGCGCGGCGGCCTGGACGGCGGCCGGGGACGGCGCCTGCCGGTTGGACGGAGAGAAGGCGCTGGCGCGGCTCGGGCTCTGAGTACGTCCGATTGCGGAGGCTGAGCTGCGAGCGCCGAGTTGGGAAAGGACAGCAGCGGATCGAGGAGGGATAGCAGGGTAGGCTAACCTAACCGGGTGTTGGTCGACAGTCCTCCCGAACAGCGCGCGGAGACCGCCCCCGCGCCCCCCAACCGCCGGGCGATACGCGCCGCCGGGCTTCTCGTCTCGCTCGGCGTGCTGCTGGCCGTCGCCGTGGCGAGCATCGCGATCGGCGCCAAACACCTGCCCGTGGACCAGGTGTGGCACGGGCTGTTCGAGGACTCGGGGACGTACAGCGACGTCGTCGTCCGCGAGCGGCTGTCGCGTACGGTGCTGGGTCTGCTCGTCGGGGCGGCGCTGGGTCTGGCCGGGGCCGTCCTGCAGGCGCTCACCCGCAACCCGCTCGCCGATCCCGGGCTGCTGGGCATCAATGCGGGGGCCTCTGCCGCCGTCGTCACCGCCATCACCTTCTTCGGCGTCACCTCACTGACCGGCTATGTGTGGTTCGCCTTCGCCGGGGCCGCGATCGTCGGCGTGCTGGTCTACGCGCTGGGCGGCAGCCGCGGCGCCACGCCCGTCCGGCTCGCGCTCGCCGGCACCGCGCTCACCGCGGCGCTCAACGGTTATCTGCAGGCCGTCATGATCATGGACAGTGCGGCGCTGGGCAAGATGCGCTTCTGGACGGTCGGTTCTCTGGGCTCGGCGACCAACACGACCATCATGCAGGTCCTGCCGTTCCTGGCCGTGGGCTCCGTGCTGGCGCTGGGCCTCGCCCGGCCGCTCAACGCCGTGGCCATGGGTGACGACACCGCCCGGGCACTGGGCGCGCATCTGACCCGCACTCGCGCGCTGTCCATGGTCGCCGCGACGTTGCTGTGCGGGGCCGCTACCGCCGCCTGCGGGCCGATCGCGTTCGTCGGGCTGATGGTGCCGCACGTTGTGCGCTCCTTCACCGGGCCCGACCTGCGGTGGATCCTGCCGTACGCGGCCGTCCTCTCTCCCGTGCTGCTCCTCGGCGCCGACGTGATCGGCCGGATCGTCGCCCGGCCCGCCGAACTCCAGGTCGGCATCGTCACCGCGGTCATCGGCGGCCCGGTCTTCATCTATCTCGTACGACGGCGGAGGACGGCGCAGCTGTGAAGTCCACACGAAGCCAGACCGCAGCAACAGGCAGCGCGGCACCCAACAGCGGCCGGTCGCTGCGCATCCGGGCCGTGCGCACCCGTGGCGGGCTCTCCGTCCGGCTGGATGTCCGGGCGCTCACGGTCGTCGTACTGCTGATCGCGGCCGCGCTCCTGGCGAGCGTCGTGCTCATCGGCACCGGCGACTTCCCCATACCCGCGTCCGACGTGATCCGTACGCTCATGGGGAACGGCAACGCCGGACAGGAGTTCATCGTCAACGAACTGCGGCTGCCGCGCGTCCTCGTCGGACTGCTCGTGGGTGCCGCGCTCGGACTCGGCGGAGCGCTGTTCCAGTCCATCTCCCGCAACCCGCTGGGCAGTCCGGACGTGCTCGGCCTCGGACAGGGGTCGGCCGCCGGAGCGCTCATCGTCATCGTCCTGTTCAAGGGCAGCGCGCTCCAGGTCGCCGGGGGCTCGCTCGCCGGCGGTCTCGTGACCGGTCTTGCCATCTATGTGCTCGCCTGGAAGCGGGGTGTGCACGGCTATCGGTTGGTCCTGGTCGGCATAGGCGTGTCAGCCGTCGTCACGGCCGTCAACGGCTATCTGCTCACGAAGGCCGACCTCGTCGACGCGGCCCGGGCCGTCGTGTGGATGACCGGTTCCCTCAACGGGCGTGGCTGGGAACAGGTCTGGCCGCTGCTCGGGCTGTGCGCCGTCCTCGTGCCGCTCGTGCTCGCCAACGCCCGGCCGCTGCGCATGCTGGAGATGGGCGACGACGTCGCGTACGCGCTCGGGGTACGTGTCGAACGTACGCGCATGCTGCTCATGCTGTCCGCGGTGCTGCTCACCGCGGTCGCGACCGCCGCCGCGGGGCCTGTCGGCTTCGTCGCGCTCACCGCGCCGCAGCTCGCGAGGCGGCTGACGCGCTCGCCCGGCCCCAACCTGGTGCCCGCGATGTGCATGGGTGCCGCCCTGCTGATCGTCGCGGACTGGGCCTCGCAGCGGGCGTTCGGCGCGGACCAGCTGCCCGTCGGCGTGGTGACCGGTGTGCTAGGCGGCGGCTATCTGCTGTGGCTGCTCGTCACGGAGCGGAAGGCGGGACGGGTATGACCAGGCCGCCGTCCGGGCGGCCCGCACCCCGGCCCACCGACTCGAAGACCACCTCTAGGAGTGCCTCAGTGAACCGGCTCATCGCCGACGACGTCACCCTCGGCTACGACCAGCGCGTCATCGCGGAGAAGCTGTCGGTCGAGATACCCGACAACTCGTTCACCGTCATCGTGGGGCCCAACGCCTGCGGCAAGTCCACGCTGTTGCGGGCGCTGTCACGGATGCTCAAGCCGGCGCATGGACGGGTGCTGCTCGACGGGCAGGTCATCCAGTCCATGCCCGCCAAGAAGGTGGCCCGTACGCTCGGGCTGCTGCCGCAGTCGTCGATCGCGCCGGACGGGATCACGGTCGGCGACCTGGTGGCGCGCGGGCGCTATCCGCATCAGGGCCTGCTGCGTCAGTGGTCGTCCGACGACGAGCGGATCGTGCGTGAGTCGATGGAGTCGACCGGTGTCGCCGATCTGGCGGATCGCTATGTCGACGAACTTTCCGGCGGTCAGCGGCAGCGCGTCTGGATCGCCATGGCCCTCGCCCAGCAGACGCCTCTGCTGCTCCTCGACGAGCCGACGACATACCTGGACATCCAGCACCAGATCGACGTACTCGACCTCTGTGCCGAACTCCACGAGGAGCAGGGGCGGACGCTGGTCGCGGTGCTGCACGACCTCAACCACGCGGCCCGGTACGCCACCCACCTCATCGCTCTGCGCGGTGGCGAGGTGATTGCGGAGGGCGCGCCGTCCGACATCGTGACGGCGGAGCTCATCGAGCAAGTGTTCGGGATGCGGTGTCAGGTCATCGACGACCCGGAGACCGGCACGCCCCTGATGGTGCCGGCGGCACGGAAGCGGCGCGCGGCCACTGCTGGCAGTGGTGCGGTTACAGCAGGCTCCTGAGGCGGAACAGGTCGAACAGCCCTGCCTCCAGCCTCACCCTGCCCGAACCCCACGCCTTCGCGAAGTTGAGCTCGCCGTTGACGAGGGCGACCAGGTCGTCGCCGGCCATGGCGAGCCGGATCTGAGCCTTCTCGGGCGGAGGGCCCTGCAGCGTGTCCAGCACCTCGATCCGGCCGCCCACGAGGCGGCCGGTGAACGTGATGTCGAGATCGGGGATATGGCAGCTCAGCGAGCGGTCCAGCTCCGCAGCCTTGCGTACGGAGCCGTCGGCACCCGCCATGTTGTCGGAGAGCTTCTCGAGCGCGCTGAGGCACTCCTCTTTCGTGGCCATCGCGATCGACGGTACCCCAGCGCTTCGCGGTAGCGTCAGGGCATGAACGACTCAGTGCCGGGGCCCGGGGTGTACGAGCCCAGAGAGGCCAGCGAGGCCCAGGAGGCGGTCGGGCCTGGTGCCCACGTGACTCATGAGGCCGATGAGGCTGAGGCGAGGACTGCTGAGAGCACGGAGGCCTACGAGCCGGCCGGTCCCGCCCTCCTCGGCGTGTCCCGCACCCCCACCGGCGACGCCGACATCGATGCGCAGCTCGAGCGGCTGGCCGACGCCGACCACCTCGCCACGGACGGGCACCTCGAGGTGTACGAGGATGTACATCGCGGGCTGCGCGACGCGCTGACCGCGCTCGACGCACGCCCTGGCACACCTGGGCCGCCCGGTCCGCAGGGGCCGCGCGGATCCTCGGGGCCGCCGGGACCCCCGACGTCGTACGGAAATTCCTACGGAAACAGGAGCTGAACCGAACGTGGCAGGAGTCGCACGCCGCCGCCTCGACGCCGAGCTGGTCCGCCGCAAGCTCGCCCGCTCGCGCGAGCACGCGAGCCAGCTGATCGCCGCCGGGCGCGTGACGGTCGGCGGCAACACCGCGACCAAGTCCGCCACGCAGGTGGAGACCGCCGCGGCCATCGTCGTCGCCAAGGACGACAGCGACCCCGACTACGTCTCGCGCGGCGGCCACAAGCTCGCGGGCGCGCTGAAGGCCTTCGTACCGCTCGGCCTGGAGGTGGAGGGACGGCGGGCACTGGACGCCGGCGCGTCGACGGGCGGCTTCACGGACGTCCTGCTGAGGGCCGGTGCGGTACAGGTCGTCGCCGTCGACGTCGGCTACGGACAACTGGCCTGGTCACTCCAGAGCGATGAACGCGTCGTCGTCAAGGACCGTACGAACGTGCGCGAGTTGACGCTGGACACGATCGATGGAGAGCCCGTGGACCTGGTGGTCGGAGATCTGTCCTTCATCCCGCTCGGCCTGGTGCTGCCCGCGCTGGTGCGGTGCGCCGCGCCCGATGCGGACCTGGTGCTGATGGTCAAGCCGCAGTTCGAGGTCGGCAAGGAGCGGCTGGGCAGCGGCGGCGTCGTACGCAGCCCTGAGCTGCGGGCCGAGGCGGTACGCGGGGTGGCGCGGCAGGCGGCGAAACTGGGGCTCGGCGTGCGGGGCGTCACGGCGAGCCCGCTGCCGGGTCCTTCGGGGAACGTCGAGTACTTTCTGTGGCTGCGCGCCGGGGCGCCCGATCTCGACCCGGCCGATGTCGACCGAGCAGTTGCGGAGGGGCCGAGGTGACCGAGACCGGACGTACGGTGTTCCTGCTCGCCCACACGGGGCGGCCTGCGGCCATCCGCAGCGCGGAACTCGTCGTGAAAGGGCTGCAGCGCTGCGGCCTGGGCGTGCGTGTCCTGGAGGCGGAGGCCGCCGATCTGCCGCTGCCGTCCTCCGTCGAGCTGGTGCCGGAGGCCACGCCCGAGGCGCTCGACGGCTGTGAACTGCTGATCGTGCTCGGGGGCGACGGGACGCTGCTGCGCGGTGCCGAGTTCGCCCGCGCCTCGGGCGTGCCGATGCTCGGCGTCAACCTCGGCCGTGTCGGCTTCCTCGCGGAGGCCGAGCGGGACGACCTGGAGAAGGTGGTCGACCGAGTGGTGACGAAGGAGTACGAGGTCGAGGAGCGCATGACCGTCGATGTCGTCGTGCACAGCAACGGCGACGTCGTGCACACCGACTGGGCGCTCAACGAGGCCGCCGTGCAGAAGATGTCGGCGGAGCGGATGCTCGAGGTCGTCCTCGAGATCGACGGGCGGCCGGTGACGGGTTTCGGCTGCGACGGCATCGTGTGCGCCACGCCCACCGGGTCGACGGCGTACGCGTTCTCGGCCGGCGGGCCCGTGGTGTGGCCGGAGGTGGAGGCGCTGCTGATGGTGCCGATCAGTGCGCATGCTTTGTTCGCGAAGCCGTTGGTGACCTCGCCGGATTCGGTGCTGGCCGTGGAGGTGCAGCCGCACACCCCGCACGGGGTGTTGTGGTGTGACGGGCGGCGGACGCTGGAGCTTCCGCCGGGGGCGCGGGTTGTGGTGAGCCGGGGGGCGGTGCCGGTGCGGTTGGCTCGGCTGCATCATGCGTCGTTCACGGACCGGTTGGTTGCGAAGTTCGCGTTGCCGGTTTCGGGGTGGCGGGGGGCGCCGCATTAGCCCTGCGGGCGGGCTCGCGTCTTCCTGGGGGCTCTACTTTTCGGGGCGCCCGCCGTCGTGGGCTGTGCCCACCCTCCCCCAGCTACCGCTGGGAGGTGCCCCCAGCCCTGCGGAACGCCTGCCCACAGCGGTGGGGCCCCTCCAGCGGGTGATGTAGGGCTTCGGTACCTGCGGGTTCTCGGAAGGGAGGCGGGGGCCGTCGCACAGGTGGGCCCCGACCTCGTAAGGTCTTGTCCGTGTTGGAGGAGATGCGGATACGGTCGCTCGGAGTCATCGACGACGCTGTCGTCGAGCTGTCGCCCGGTTTCACCGCCGTGACGGGCGAGACCGGTGCGGGCAAGACAATGGTGGTCACCAGCCTCGGCCTGCTGCTGGGCGGGCGCGCCGACCCGGCGCTCGTGCGGATCGGTGCCAAGTCGGCAGTCGTCGAGGGGCGGATCACCGTACCCGCGGAATCGTCTGCTCTCGTACGCGCTGAGGAGGCGGGTGCCGAGCTTGACGACGGTGCGTTGCTGATCAGCCGTACCGTCTCCGCGGAGGGACGGTCGCGGGCGCATCTGGGCGGGCGTTCCGTGCCCGTGGGGGTGCTGTCCGAGCTCGCCGACGAGCTCGTCGCCGTGCACGGCCAGACCGACCAGCAGGGGCTGCTCAAGCTGTCCCGGCAGCGGCAGGCCCTCGACCGGTACGCGGGTGACGCGGTCGCCGTGCCGCTCGCCAAGTACACGGCGGCGTACCGCCGGCTGCGTGCCGTCACGGTGGAGCTCGACGAGATCACCACGCGCGCGCGGGAGCGTGCGCAGGAAGCCGACATGCTGCGCTTCGGCCTCGACGAGATCGCGGCCGTCGAGCCGCGCGCGGGCGAGGACGCCGAGCTGGCCGCCGAGGCGGAGCGGCTGGGCCACGCGGAGGCCCTCGCCTCCGCCGCCGCGGCCGCGCACGCCGCGCTCGCGGGCAATCCCGAGGACCCGGAGGGCGTGGACGCGGCGACGCTCGTAGCGGGCGCGCACCGGGCGCTGGACGCCGTACGGTCCCACGACCCCGCCCTCGCCGGGCTCGCCGAGCGGATCGGCGAGATCGGGATCCTGCTGGGCGATGTGGCGGGGGAGCTCGCCGGGTACGCCGACGACCTCGACGCCGACCCGTTGCGGCTGGCCGCGGTCGAGGAGCGGCGGGCCGCGCTCAACCAGCTGACGCGCAAGTACGGCGAGAACATCGACGCCGTGCTCGTCTGGGCCGAGCAGAGCGCCGCCCGGCTCACCGAACTCGACGGCGACGACGAGCGGATCGGTGAGCTGACGGCGGAGCGGGACGCCCTGCGTGACGAACTGGCCGGGCTTGCCGAGGCGTTGACGGAGGCACGTGCGGAGGCCGCCGAGCGGTTCGGCGCCGCGGTCACCGCCGAGCTCGCCTCGCTCGCGATGCCGCACGCGCGCGTGACGCTCGACATCCGGCAGACCGAGGTGGCCGAGGACGGCGACGGGGTCGAGGTAGGCGGGCGGACGGTCGCGTACGGGCCCTCGGGCGTCGACGAGGTCGAACTGCTGCTCGCTCCGCACCCGGGGGCGCCACCGCGGCCCATCGCCAAGGGAGCGTCGGGCGGTGAGCTGTCGCGTGTGATGCTCGCGGTCGAGGTGGTCTTCGCGGGCACCGATCCCGTGCCGACGTACCTCTTCGACGAGGTCGACGCCGGCGTCGGCGGCAAGGCGGCGGTCGAGATCGGCCGCCGGCTCGCCAAGCTCGCCAAGTCCGCCCAGGTCGTCGTCGTCACGCATCTGCCCCAGGTGGCAGCGTTCGCCGACCGCCAGTTGCTCGTGGAGAAGACCAACGACGGTTCCGTGACCCGGTCCGGGGTCAAGGTCCTCGAGGGCGAGGAGCGCGTCCGCGAACTCTCGCGCATGCTGGCCGGTCAGGAGGACTCCGAGACGGCACGGGCGCATGCGGAGGAGCTGCTGGCGGCGGCGCGCGCGGACGGCTAGTCGGCCCGTCGTCCGGGCGGCCGAGCCGTCTCCGTAAGGTGGCGGGCATGATCGGAAAGTTCAGCAGGGCTGCCGCGTTCGGGCTTTCCGCGGGGATCACCCGCGCTGTGGCTGGGGAGTTGCGGCGCCGGTCGCCCGGCGGCGCCGCGCGCTGGGAGCGTACGAACCACGCCGGGCGCACCGTGCATCTGGGGGCCGGGCCCGCCGTCGTCGCGGGGGCCGCTGTCGGCGTGCTGCCTGCCCGTACGCGCGGTGCCGCCGCGTTGGCCGTGCTGGCGGCCGGGGCGTGCGGGGCGTACGACGACGTCGCCGGTGCCGGTGACCCCCGGCGCGGGTTCCGTGCGCATCTGTCCGCGCTGCGCGACGGCGAGGTGACCAGCGGTGCGGTGAAGCTGTTCGGCATCTCGGCGGCCGGGCTCGCCGCCGGGGCGCTGCTCAAGGAGCGTCCCCTGGACAGGCTTCTGGCGGGCGTGGTGATCGCCGGCACCGCACACTTCGTCAATCTCGTGGACGTACGGCCGGGAAGAGCTGCTGCCGCGGTGCTCGCCCTGGGCGCACCCGGACTGCTGCGGAGAGGGTCGGCCGGGGTGCTGCGGAGAGGGTCGGCCGGGGTGCTGTCCGCGGCGTCCGTCGGGGCGGCCGCCGCCGTGCTCCCCGACGACGTCGCCGAGCGCACGATGATCGGCGACGCCGGTGCGCACGCACTGGGCGCGGCCTTGGGCGCCGCGATCGTCGCGGGCAACGGGCGCGCGGGCCTCATGGCGCACGCGGCCGGGCTCGTTGCGGCGGCGGTGTACGGCGACAAGGTGAGCGAGGTTGCGCGGCAGGTCGGCAGGGCGCCGACGGTGGTGGGCTGATTCGGTTTTCAGACGAAAACGGCCATGGGGTCGCCCAATTGGGTGATCTGATAGTGGTGTGTTGCCCGCTCCGACACGGTGGTGGTCATCGGCCGGTGCCGGAACGTCCGTACGGGCTGGCATCCTTGAGGCTGTACGTCAACCCATCACGCCCCGCCACCCAGGCGGTACGACCCTTCATTACCGTCCTACGCCGCCCCAGGAGCCCGGCCACAGTGAGCAGCCACACACCGCAGGGCCACTCACCGCTGCGCACCGTGCAGGTGCTCGGCGGGGGCAGCGGGGGCAGCAGCGTCCATGTCCGCTCGCTGGCCGCCGGCCTCGTCGCCCGGGGCGTACGGGTCACCGTCTGCGCCCCCGCCGAGGTCGCCCGAGGGCTGGGCTTCCGGGAGGCGGGCGCCCAGCACATCCCCGTGCCGCGCCGCAGCGACCCGGCGTCCGTGGCCGCGCTGCGCCTGGCCTGCGCGGATGCCGATCTGGTGCACGCGCACGGACTGAACGCGGCCGTCCGTGCCGCACTCGCCCTCAGCGGCCGCCGCACCCCGCTCGTCGTCACCTGGCACACACGCACGCACGCAGAGGGCGCGCGCGCCCACCTGCTGCGCCTGCTCGAGCGCCGGGTCGCCAGGTCCGCCTCGGTCGTGCTCGGCACCTCGTCGGATCTGGTCGACCGGGCCCGCCGCCGGGGTGCGCGTGACGCGCGGCTCGCGGCCGTCGCGTTCCCCGTGCCGCCCCGGGCCGGAAGCCCGGCGGGCGCGGACGACGACGCCGATCGGCCGCTGCACAAGGCACGTGCCGAACTGGGCGCCATCGAACGCCCGTTGCTCATGGCCGTCGGCGCCCTCGAACCGCACCGTGGCTACGAGACGCTGCTGGACGCCACGCGCGCGTGGCGGCACCTCGACCCCGTACCGCTCGTGGTCGTCGCCGGAGAGGGGCCGTTGCGAGGTGCGCTTCAACGCCGTATCGAGGACGAGGGGCTGCCCGTACGCATTCTCGGCCGACGCGACGACGTACCCGAACTGCTCGCGGCCGCCGACGTCGCGCTGCTGCCCAGCCCTTGGGAGGCACGCTCCGTCCTCGCGCAGGAGGCGCTTCACGCGCGCGTGCCGCTCGTCGCGACGGCCGTGGGCGGCGTGCCCGATCTGGTCGGGAACGCGGCGGAACTCATCCCGCCCGGCGACCCGGAGGCGCTCGCCGAGACGGTCGTACGCCTGCTCGCCGACCCCGAGCGCAGGGATCAGCTCAGGGAACTGGGCGAGGCCCAGGCGGCCACCTGGCCGACGGAGGACGAGACGGTCGCTCAAGTCCTGAGCGTCTACGACGAGTTGACGGGGACGCTGACGGTGTAGCGCGCGCCGGCCGGCGAAAAGTCCGAGCCGACCGCGATCACGGCGCGTATCTCCGCGCCCGCAGCGCGAGGCTCAGGGCGAGCACCGTCTGCGGGTCGTCCAGGTCCGTGCCGAGGAGCTCGCCGATGCGGGCCAGGCGGTTGTAGAGGGTCTGCCGGTTGAGGTGCAGTTCGCGGGCCGTCTCCGCCTTGCGGCCCGCGTGGGCCAGATACGTCTCCAGTGTCGGCAGAAGCGGCGGCTTCGAGCGGCGGTCGTGGTCGCGCAGCGGGCCGATCGCGCGGTCGACGAAGGCCGCGAGGTCCGGGTGGTCGCGCAGGCGCCACAGCAGAAGATCGATGTCCAGGCGCTGTGCGTCGTACCACGGCCGGTCGGGCAGGCCCTGCGCCGCCGTCGCCGTCTCGGCGGCATGCCGCATCCCCGCCGACGCGGCCGCCCAGCCGCCCGCGACGCCGACCACCACGACCGGCGGCTGCCCGCCGGCCCGCTGCATGCCCGCGCGTTCCACACCGGCCCGCAGCGCCGCCGCGACCCGGTCCGCGACGGCCGTGCGCTCGGACTCGGAGCGCAGCGCCAGCAGCAGCGGCACACGCCCCTCGACCGGGCGTACGCCCAGCAGCACCGGCACGCCCACCGACGCCAGCTCCTCCGCGACGGCACGGGCCAGGACGGCCCAGCCGCCGCCCGGCGCGAGCCCGGCGGGTCCGTCGGGGAAGCGCATCACGACCGGCAGCAGCGGCGCCTCGCCGGGCTTGAAACCCAGCACCCGGGCCTGCGCCGGAGCGTCCTCGGCGGCGATACGGCCCTCCGCGAGGTCGGTGAGGAAGTCGCCGCGGCCGCGCGCGGCCAGCTCCTCCTCCTGGCGGGCCTGCATCAGGACGACGGCGAGGATGCCCGCCGCCCGCTCCGCCGCCATGCGGTGGACGGGCTCGGCCGGGCCCGCGACCGCGAGCATCACCAGGCGGGCCCGCACCGCGCCCGTCGGCCCGTGCCCGCCGCCGGGTCCGCTCGCGGGGCCGCCGCGCGGGCCGCCGTTGCCGGGGCCGGACCCCGGACCGCTGCCGGCCGGACCTCCTCCGCCCGGCCCGCCCCCCGGCACATCCACGATCACGGCACTGGCGGGCGGCCCCTGTTCCCTGGCGGCCTCGCGAGCCGCCCGGCCGCCCCGCAGCCCGTCCCACACCTGCAGCGGATCCGTCCCCGCGGGCCCGGCCCCGGCGGCGTACAGGAGCTGCCCGTCCGGCGTCTCCAGGAACACCGGGTTGCCGCTGAAGTCCGCCAGAATGCTCAGCACCTGGGGAACCCCGCCGCCGCCCAGCAGCGCCTCGGTGCACCGCCGGTGCACCTCCTCGGCCCGCTGCAGCAGCGCGTAGTGGCCGTTGACGATCTCGGTGTGCACCTCCTCCGTGACGGCCACGAACGGCACCTCGCGGTGCAGCTGCACCAAGGGCAGACCGACCGTCCGCGCGGTCTCGACCATGGCCGCGGGCAGACGTGGGAAGCGCGGCCCGAGTTCGACGACGAGTGCCGCGATGCCGCGCTCGGCGAGCCCCCGTACGAAGGCCCGCTGTTCGGCGGGGCGGCTGCCGAGCCCGAGCCCCGTCGTCAGCAGCAGCTCGCCGCCCTTGAGCAGCGAGGCGATGTTGGGTGCCTCGCCCGCATGCACCCAGCGGACGGTGCGCTGCAGCCGGTCGGCCCCGGCGAGGACCTCCGGAAGCCCGCTGCGCAGCCCCGGCAGCTCGAGTGCCCGCTGCACGGTGATACCGCCCTGCGTCTCCATCGTCCGGACGTTACCCGGGCCTGTGAGCCGGCGACATCTGCCCCTCGTCACGCGCGACGGTGCCGGCGCGCACGGGGCCTCGGCCACCGTGCGCGCACCCCTGCCCGGTCAGCCTCCGTAAGCCCCCGAAGCCGTGAGCCGCAGCGCCGTGTCGATCAACGGCACGTGGCTGAACGCCTGCGGGAAGTTCCCCACCTGCCGCTGCAGCTTCGGATCCCACTCCTCCGCCAGCAGGCCCAGGTCGTTGCGCAGGGACAGCAGCTTCTCGAAGAGGCGGCGGGCCTCGTCCACGCGGCCGATCATCGCCAGGTCGTCCGCCATCCAGAAGGAGCAGGCGAGGAAGGCGCCCTCGTCGCCCGCCAGGCCGTCCACGCCCGCGTCGTCGCCCGCAGTGGGGTAGCGCAGGATGAAGCCGTCGGGAGTCGACAGCTCGCGCTGGATGGCCTCGATGGTGCCGATGACCCGCTTGTCGTCAGGAGGCAGGAAGCCCATCTGGGGGATCAGCAGGAGCGAGGCGTCGAGCTCCTGAGAGCCGTAGGACTGGGTGAAGGTGTTGCGCTCCTTGTCGTAGCCCTTCTCGCACACGTCGCGGTGGATGTCGTCGCGCAGCTCGCGCCACTTGTCCACCGGGCCGTCCACGTCGCCGGACTCGATGAGCTTGATGGTGCGGTCGACCGCGACCCAGGCCATCACCTTGGAGTGCACGAAGTGGCGGCGCGGGCCGCGCACCTCCCAGATGCCCTCGTCCGGCTCGTCCCAGTGGTCCTCGAGGTAGTGGATCAGCTTGAGCTGCAGCAGGGACGCGTAGTCGTTGCGGGACAGGCCCGTCATATGGGCCAGGTGCAGGGCCTCGGTGACCTCGCCGTAGACGTCGAGCTGCAGCTGGTTCGCGGCGCCGTTGCCGACCCGGACCGGGCCGGAGTTCTCGTATCCCGGCAGCCAGTCGAGCTCCGCCTCGCCGAGCTCCCGCTCGCCCGCGATGCCGTACATGATCTGCAGGTTCTCGGGGTCGCCCGCGACCGCGCGCAGCAGCCACTCGCGCCAGGCGCGGGCCTCCTCGCGGTAGCCCGTGCGCAGCAGCGAGGACAGGGTGATGGCCGCGTCGCGCAGCCAGGTGTAGCGGTAGTCCCAGTTGCGGACGCCACCGATGTGCTCCGGGAGGGAGGTCGTCGGCGCCGCGACGATGCCGCCGGTCGGGGCGTACGTCAGGGCCTTGAGGGTGATCAGGGAGCGGATGACCGCCTCACGGTAGGGGCCGTGGTACGTGCAGTGCCCCACCCACTCCTTCCAGAACTCCTCGGTCGCCTCGAGCGACTGCTCGGGCTCCGGCAGGGACGGCGGCTCCTTGTGCGAGGGCTGCCAGGAGATGGTGAAGGCGAGGCGCTCGCCGGGGGCCACCGTGAAGTCCGAGTACGTGGTGAGGTCCTTGCCGTACGTCTCCACGGGGGTGTCGAACCACACCGAGTCCGGGCCGGCGACGGCCACCGTACGGTCGCCGATCTTGTGCACCCACGGTGTGATGCGCCCGTACGAGAAACGCATACGCAGGGCCGAGCGCATCTGAACGCGGCCGGTGACGCCCTCGACGATGCGGATCAGCTGAGGTGCGCCGTCACGGGGCGGCATGAAATCAATCACACGGACCGTGCCGCGGGGCGTCTCCCACTCGGATTCGAGGATCAGGGAGTCGCCGCGATAGGTCCGGCGGTTCGCGGTCGGCGGCTCCGCACCTGCCGCGTACGCCGGTCCGAGACGCCAGAAGCCGTGTTCCTCCGTGCCGAGCAGGCCCGCGAAGATGGCATGCGAATCGAAGCGGGGCAGGCACAGCCAGTCGACCGTGCCGTCCCGGCAGACCAGGGCGGCGGTCTGCATGTCTCCGATTAGTGCGTAATCCTCGATGCGCCCGGCCACGTACGTCTCCAGTCAAACGGCCATTGCGCCCTCAGGGGGCGCTTGCTGTGCGGTGAAGGGGAACGATCTTCAAGAAGGAACTGACGAGTTCTTGTTCCGGGAGACGGGCTGGGGTGGTGCCGTTTGCCGGGCTGACTCGGCAGCGAATGTCCGAGCAGGATACGACGCACCGTAGGTCTGCGCGTGCCGCAGCCGTCAACAGTAATGCGCCGAAAGAGTGGGCGCGGGGTGACGTCCGTGGCGAAGTGTGTGCGAGCCGTGTGCGGAGCGTGGCCGGGAGCGGCCACGCCTCGCCGCTGATACCCTGGTAGCCCGTGGACCGGTGGGCATTCTCCGGCGTTGCGAGACCCCCGAACCGCAGCGACGGCACCCCGGAATTCCGATCTCCCGGAATCCGAGCAAGCCGGCACGCAATTCAGACCGCGACCACGGGAGTTCCGTCTTGGCCATGCCGAATCGATCCTCGTCACCCTCGACGACCAAGCACATTTTCGTCACCGGGGGCGTCGCCTCCTCCCTCGGCAAGGGCCTGACCGCCTCCAGCCTGGGCGCGCTGCTCAAGGCGCGTGGTCTGCGGGTCACGATGCAGAAGCTCGACCCGTACATCAACGTCGACCCCGGCACGATGAACCCCTTCCAGCACGGTGAGGTGTTCGTCACCAACGACGGCGCCGAGACCGACCTGGACATCGGTCACTACGAGCGCTTCCTCGACGTCGACCTCGACGGGTCCGCGAACGTCACCACCGGTCAGGTCTACTCGACCGTGATCGCCAAGGAGCGGCGCGGCGAGTACCTGGGCGACACCGTGCAGGTCATTCCGCACATCACCAACGAGATCAAGCACCGCATCCGCCGTATGGCCACGGACGACGTCGACGTCGTGATCACCGAGGTCGGCGGCACGGTCGGCGACATCGAGTCGCTGCCGTTCCTGGAGACCGTCCGCCAGGTCCGCCACGAGGTCGGCCGGGACAACGTCTTCGTCGTGCACATCTCGCTGCTGCCCTACATCGGCCCGTCCGGCGAGCTGAAGACCAAGCCGACCCAGCACTCCGTCGCGGCCCTGCGCAACATCGGTATCCAGCCGGACGCCATCGTGCTGCGCGCCGACCGTGACGTGCCCACCTCCATCAAGCGCAAGATCTCGCTGATGTGCGACGTCGACGAGACCGCCGTCGTGGCCTGCGTCGACGCCAAGTCGATCTACGACATCCCGAAGGTGCTGCACACCGAGGGCCTGGACGCCTACGTCGTGCGCAAGCTCGACCTGCCGTTCCGCGACGTCGACTGGTCGACCTGGGACGACCTGCTCGACCGCGTCCACAAGCCCGAGCACGAGGTGTCCCTCGCGCTCGTCGGCAAGTACATCGACCTGCCCGACGCCTATCTGTCGGTCACCGAGGCGCTGCGCGCAGGCGGTTTCGCCAACAAGACCCGCGTGAAGATCAAGTGGGTCACCTCGGACGACTGCAAGACCCCGGCGGGCGCCGCCGAGCAGCTCTCCGACGTCGACGCGATCTGCGTTCCCGGTGGCTTCGGCGACCGCGGTGTGAGCGGCAAGGTCGGCGCGATCAAGTACGCCCGCGAGAACAAGATCCCGCTGCTCGGCCTCTGCCTGGGCCTGCAGTGCATCGTGATCGAGGCCGCGCGCAACCTCGCGGACATCCCCGACGCCAACTCCACCGAGTTCGACGCCGCCACCGCCCACCCGGTGATCTCCACCATGGCCGAGCAGCTCGACATCGTCGCCGGTGAGGGCGACATGGGCGGCACCATGCGCCTCGGCATGTACCCGGCGAAGCTCGCCGAGGGCTCGATCGTGCGCGAGGTGTACGGCGGCAAGGAGTACGTCGAGGAGCGCCACCGCCACCGCTACGAGGTGAACAACGCCTACCGCGCGGAGCTGGAGAAGAAGGCCGGCCTGCAGTTCTCCGGCACCTCGCCGGACGGCAAGCTCGTCGAGTACGTCGAGTACCCGCGCGACGTCCACCCGTACCTGGTCGCGACCCAGGCGCACCCCGAGCTGCGCTCGCGTCCGACCCGGCCGCACCCGCTCTTCGCCGGCCTCGTCAAGGCGGCCGTCGAGCGGCAGAAGGCCGCCCGCAAGACGGGCAAGACCGGGAAGTAACACAGGGGCGATACGGTTGCCGGGGTACGCGCTTTCGGGCGACGTGCCCCGGTTTCTGTATTTGTTCGGTATTTGTTCTGTGTGTTGCGCGTGCTGTTTGGCCGTGCGCGTCGAGGAGGGCAGGTCGACATGACGATCAAGGACACCGCCGAGGAGTGGGAGATCCGGGCGACGGACACCCCCTTCGTCGGCAACAAGACCTCCGTCCGCACCGACGACGTCGTCATGCCCGACGGAACGGTCGTCCGCCGCGACTACCAGGTCCACCCCGGATCCGTGGCCGTTCTCGCCCTCGACGAGCAGAACCGCGTCGTCGTCCTGCGCCAGTACCGGCACCCGGTGCGGCAGAGGCTCTGGGAGATCCCCGCCGGGCTCCTCGACGTACCCGGCGAGAACCCCCTGCACGCCGCGCAGCGCGAGCTCTACGAGGAGGCGCACGTCAAGGCCGAGGACTGGCGCGTGCTGGTGGACGTCTACACGACGCCCGGCGGCTGCGACGAGGCCGTCCGCATCTTCCTCGCCCGCGAGCTGTCCGAGGCCGACGGCGACCGCTTCGAGGTCGAGGACGAGGAGGCCGACATGGAGCTGGCCCGTGTGCCGCTCGACGAGCTGGTACGTGGCGTCCTCGCCGGAGAGCTGCACAACAACTGCCTGGTCGTGGGCGCCCTTTCGCTCACCGCGGCGCTGAACGGCGACGGTCTGGACAGCCTGCGTCCGGCCGAGGCGCCGTGGCCTGCCCGGCCTTTCGAGGCCTGAGCGTCTGCGGGTTCGCTCAGGGTTCGCCACCTGCCGGTGGGTGGTTCTGTCGTGCGCGTCTGCGGGTCCGCTCCGGTTCGCCTCCGGCCGGTGGGTGGGTCGGGGTCGCGCCGGGATGTACTCCCCCAGTGCCTTAAGGGCCTGGGAAGTACCCCCAGCGGGCGCACATCCCGGCACGTCCCCTTCGGCCGCATGGCGCCTGCCGGTCGAGGGGGCACTGCGGCCGGCCTCGTGTGCGAGGCCGTCGGCGGCCTGGCGGCGACCATTCCGTCGAGCGAACGACCGCCGATCCGACGATCGGTTGATCCGATCGAGGGACGTACCCGTCGTGCTCCCAGGGGATCGTTGCAGAGCGTGAACTACCCTCGGGAAACGCCCCGACCGAAAGTCCCGGCGGGATCGTGTGCGCAGTTTGACGGGAGCGTGGCCCGTGGCGGATCAGGCGGTGGACACCGACGGCGCGGAAGTGCCGGGGGAAGGGCGGCAGTCGGCTGCCGGGTCCGCTCCTGGGGAGCATCCCGCGTATTCTCCTGAAGTTCCGACGAGCAGTCAGTTCCTTGGTCGCACAAGGGAGTTGAAAGAACTCCGTGCGGACATCGAGCGCGCCGGGCTCGACACCATCGCGGGGCGCAAGGCGCCCCGCGCCCGCGTGCTGCTGATCGCCGGAAAGCCCGGCTCCGGCCGCACGGCGCTCGCCGAAGAGCTGGTACGGCAGGTCGCGGGCCGTTACCCGGACGGTGTGCTGCGGGCCAGGTTGACCGAGCCGGGCGGACTTGCGGTGCCCACCGGGCGTACGGCCCGCGAACTCCTCGACGTCCTCGACCTGCCCGCCCCGCCCGGAGCCGCGGAGGACGACCTCACCGAGGCGCTGCGCGAGGCCTTCGCCGACCGCCGCGTGCTGTTGCTCCTTGATGACGCCGCGGATGCCGAGCAGGTCGACGCGCTGCTGCCGGACAACCCCGACTGCCTCGTCGTCGCGGTCTCCGGCGGGCCGTTGACCGGGATCCCCGACGTACGGCCCTGCACGGTCGGTGGCCTCGACATCAAGTCCGCGGTCGAACTCCTCGGCCGGTTCACGGGATCGGTCCGTATCACCTGCGACCCGCACGCCGCGGAGACCCTCGTCGAGCAGTGCGGCGGGCAGCCCGCGGCGCTGCTCCTCGCCGGCGGCTGGCTCGCGGCCCGCCCCCAGGCGTCGGTCGCCGACCTGGCCAAATGGCTGTGCAGCGAGACCGAGGAAGGTCCCGCGCTGGAGCGGGTCTTCCAGCACGCGTACGTGGCGCTCCCGTCGGTCGCCGCGCGGACCCTTCGGCTGCTGTCGCTCGCGCCCGCCGGCCTCGTCGACCCGCACACCGCGTCCGCGCTCGCCGGCTGCTCGGTCTCCACGGCCCAGGCGAGGCTGGACGAGTTCGCCGAACTCGGGCTGGTCCGGCCCGTCACCTCGCGGCTGCCGCAGTACGAGGTGCCCGGCTGTCTGATGCCGCTGCTGCGGGAGCTGACCGAGTCGCTGGACCGCCCCGGCGAGGTGCAGCTGGCCCGCGCCCGCATGCTGGAGCGGACCGTACGGCTGCTGCAGTCCTGCCGCGCCACCACCGAACCCGAGGGCTCGCCCGCCCGCAAGAAGCTCGCCGGACTGCCCCGTGCTCTGCGTTTCCCGAGCCCCGCTGCCGCCGCCGAGTGGCTGCGGGTCCGGCAGCCCGCGCTGCTGGCCGCGGCCCGGCTCGCGGTCGCCGACGGCGAGCTGGACACGCTTGCCCGGCGGCTGATGGCGGCCCTCGTGCGGGCACTCGTCGCACACCGCGGCACGGAGGCGGCCGCCCCCGAGCTGTACGGCATCCACGGGCTCGTACTCGATGTCGCCGAGCGCCGGGACCTCCACCGCGAGCAGGCCGCGGCGCTGCTGAACCTCGCGGACCTCGACGCCCGGACGGGCCGTACGCAGCAGGCGCTGGCCCGCTACAGGGCGGCCCTGGACGCCGGACGGCAGGCGAACGACCCGTATGCGACCGGCCGCGCGATGGAATCCGTAGGGGGCGCCTACCAGCAGCTCGGGGACTGGCAGCGGGCCGCCGACTGGTACGGGCGCGCCCTGGCGCAGCGGCTCACCAACGGCGAGCGCGGCGACGCGGCCCGGCTGTACGGGCGCCTCGGCACTGTGCACACCTACGCGGGCCGCTACCGCGAGGGGCTGCGCAACTGGCGTTCGGCGGTCGCCGCGTACCGCAGGGCGGGCGATGTGCCCGCGCTGGCACGGGCGTTGAGCGAGATGGCGCGGGTGCAGGAGTACGCGGGGCGGCCGGAGGAGTCGCTGCGTACCTGCCACGAGGCCGTGGAGCGGGCGCGGCACGCGCGCGATCGACGGCTGCAGGGCGCGCTGCAGCTCCGGCTCGCCGACACGCTGGAGCGGCTCGGGGACCCCGCCGCGGCACGGATGCACCGGGGCGTGGCCGAGCGGATGCTGGGGCCGGAGATCCAGGGGAACGGCCCGGAGCGGCAGCAGGGCCCCGGACGGCACGAGGCCAGGACGGACGGCGACGGTCCGGGGCGCGTGGAGCGGGCCGCCGGGCAGGGCCCGTCGGACGCGGACGCCTCGGCAGGCGCGGACGCCTCGGTGGGCACGGAGGACGAGCTGGAGGCGGGGCAGGAGGCCTGCAGGACGACGGGCTGAGCGCCCGACGGACCTGGGTATCAATGGCGCAGACCTCTAACACCTACGAAATCCGTAGTACATCTGCGAGAGATTGATGCATTGAAAGGCTAGACAGTCGGAAATCCTTCATTAGACTGGCTCCGCCGCCTACTTTTGCGGTGTCTCCCGATGCACCCCTGTGTATACGGGTATGTGTTGCATTGCCCGAAACATCCCAGAGCCAAGGACCGTGATCGACGATGAAGGTCGGCATCCCCCGCGAGGTCAAGAACAACGAGTTCCGCGTGGCCATCACCCCGGCCGGTGTGCATGAGCTCGTGCGCAACGGCCACCAGGTCGTCGTCGAGCGGAACGCCGGTGTCGGCTCCTCGATCCCGGACGACGAGTACGTGGCCGCCGGGGCGCAGATCCTGGAGACGGCGGACGAGGTCTGGGCCGTGGCCGACCTGGTGCTCAAGGTCAAGGAGCCCATCGCGGAGGAGTACCACCGCCTCCGCAAGGACCAGACGCTCTTCACCTACCTGCACCTCGCCGCGTCCAAGGAGTGCACCGACGCGCTTCTCGAATCGGGCACCACCGCGATCGCGTACGAGACCGTCGAGCTGCCCAGCCGCGCGCTGCCGCTGCTCGCCCCGATGTCCGAGGTCGCCGGGCGCCTCGCCCCGCAGGTCGGCGCCTACCACCTGATGGCCGCGAACGGCGGCCGCGGTGTGCTGCCGGGCGGCGTCCCGGGTGTGCCGGCCGCGAAGGCCGTCGTCATCGGCGGCGGTGTCTCCGGCTGGAACGCCGCGCAGATCGCCGTCGGCATGGGCTTCCACGTGACCCTGCTCGACAGGGACATCAACAAGCTCAAGGAGGCCGACAAGGTCTTCGGTACGAAGATCCAGACCGTCGTCTCCAACGCCTTCGAGCTCGAGAAGGCATGCCTCGACGCCGACCTCGTCATCGGTGCCGTGCTCATCCCGGGTGCCAAGGCGCCGAAGCTGGTCACCAACGAGCTCGTCTCGCGGATGAAGCCGGGAAGTGTCCTTGTCGACATCGCGATCGACCAGGGCGGCTGCTTCGAGGACTCGCGTGCCACCACGCACGCCGAGCCGACCTTCCGCGTGCACAACTCGGTCTTCTACTGCGTCGCCAACATGCCCGGCGCCGTCCCGAACACCTCGACGTACGCGCTGACCAACGCCACCCTCCCGTACATCGTGGAGCTCGCGAACCGCGGCTGGGTCGAGGCGCTGCGCCGTGACGCGGCGCTGGCCAAGGGCCTCAACACGCATGACGGCAAGGTGGTTTACCGCGAGGTGGCCGAGGCGCACGGCCTGGACCACGTCGAACTCGAGTCCCTGCTCGGCTGACCGTCAACGGCCTACGTCAACACCGCTCACCCGGCCGGACCTTGCCCGACAAGGTCCGGCCGGATGTGTGTCGGCTCACTTTGCGAGACTCGCTCAACTTGCCTCGAACGTAGCGGTTCAACCGATTCGTACACCCGCGAAACACGGCCAGTGACTGCTGTACGCCCTTGACAGAGGGGTGTTCGGTTGCCGACACATCGGGCCGGGTCCGGTGGATTGTGTTGCTGCGGACCGGTGACACGCCATAGAGTCGCCAATCGTCGGCATGGTGCCACGCTGACCTATCTAGAAGTTTCCTGGTCACCAAGGAGGTAAGACGACTTGTGAATGAGTCGACATTTACTCCCGGGGGTGGTCAACCAGGAATGCCTGCGCAGGGCCCAGGGCCCACGGGGCTCGAGGCTGTCGGCTCCGTCGCTGTCCGTACCTTCGCAGCCCACCAGAGTCCCCGGATGACTCAGACAGCACACCAGAGCATGGATGGCCATCACGTGAACGCCATGGCCGGCAACGGAAACGGCGAGGTCCGCAACCACTTCGCCGACTACGACGAACTGCCCGACGGGCACTTCTACGACCCGGACGCCGAATACGAGCCCGACCCCGAGTACGCGGCCACGCTCGCGCCCGACGCCGCGCGCCAGCGCCGCGAGCGCATCGGCCCGACCGGCCGCCCGCTGCCCTACTTCCCGATCCCGGGCCCGCTGACCGACCACGGTCCCGCGAAGATCATCGCGATGTGCAACCAGAAGGGCGGCGTCGGCAAGACGACGTCGACCATCAACCTGGGCGCCGCGCTCGCCGAGTACGGGCGCCGGGTGCTGCTCGTCGACTTCGACCCGCAGGGCGCGCTGTCCGTGGGCCTCGGCGTGAACCCGATGGAGCTCGACCTCACGGTCTACAACCTGCTCATGGAGCGGGGGATGTCCGCCGACGAGGTCCTCCTGAAGACCGCCGTCCCGAACATGGACCTGCTGCCCAGCAACATCGACCTCTCGGCCGCCGAGGTGCAGCTGGTGAGCGAGGTCGCGCGGGAGTCGACGCTCCAGCGCGCCCTGAAGCCGCTCATGGCCGACTACGACTACATCGTGATCGACTGCCAGCCCTCGCTCGGCCTGCTGACCGTCAACGCGCTGACCGCGGCCCACAAGGTGATCGTGCCGCTCGAGTGCGAGTTCTTCGCGCTGCGCGGTGTCGCGCTGCTCACCGAGACCATCGAGAAGGTCCAGGAGCGGCTCAACCCGGAGCTCGAGCTCGACGGCATCCTCGCCACGATGTACGACTCCCGGACCGTGCACAGCCGTGAGGTCCTCGCGCGGGTCGTCGAGGCGTTCGACGATCACGTCTACCACACGGTCATCGGCCGCACGGTCCGCTTCCCGGAGACCACCGTCGCCGGTGAGCCGATCACCACGTACGCCTCCAACTCCGTCGGTGCCGCCGCCTACCGCCAGCTCGCCAGGGAGGTGCTCGCCCGGTGTCACGCCGAGTGAGTCTGCCGGGGGCCGACGAACTGTTCCGTACGACCGGGGGAATGGCGCTCCAGGCGTCCACCCCGAGGCGCCCGGTCAACGGCGAGGCCAGGGTGCCCGCTCCGGCGGGCGAGAGCGACGCCGCTGCCGCCGCGGAGGACGCGCAGTCGCAGTCGGCGGGTGCGACGGCGCGGGGCGGCGACGGCCGCGAGAGCGCCGAGCATGCCGCCGCGGACATCGAGTCCGAGGCGGGCGAGTCCCGCAGCCGCTCGGCTGCGGCGGAGAGCGAGCGGGCGACGGGGGGCCGCCGGGCGCTGAAGGAGGGGTCCGCTTCCGCGGCTGCGGGGGCCGGGGGGCAGTCGGCGGGCGGATCTGCGGAGTCTGCCGCATCCGGTGCCGCGCGGCGGCGCAGCCGGGCGGCCGCGCGCAGGCCCAGTGGGCGCGAGCGCCACGACGAGAAGATCACGGTGTACGTGTCCGCCGAGGAACTGATGGACCTCGAGCATGCGCGGCTCGTGCTGCGCGGGGAGCACGGGCTGGCGGTGGACCGCGGGCGGATCGTGCGGGAGGCTGTCGCCGTCGTCCTCGCGGATCTCGAGTCGCGGGGGGACGCCAGCATTCTTGTGCGGCGGCTTCGGGGGCGGTAGGGGGTAGGCGGTAGCCTGCGGGTTCGTATGCGGGCCTGCGCCCGTGCCTCCTTCGTACGCTGCGTACTCTCTGCCCTGGATCGTGATGCCGCCGACCTCTGACGACTCTGTTCCGTCGGCTCGGGCTGCCCGGAGGCGGGTTTTGGGGCGGGGGCCGGGGGTGGCGCCGGCCGAGGCGCCGCCGGTGCCTCCTGCGGAGGCTGCTGAACCGCCTTCGGCGGAGAGTCCGGCCGTGGCCGAGGTTCCTGGGGCCGGTGCGGACCGTGGTGGGTTGTGCCCACCCGTTCCGCCCAGCGGAACGCCTGCCCACAACCTTGAGGCGGCGCCCGCCGACACCCCTGCGGCGTCCGTCAGTGAGCCGTCGGACGGGAAGTTCAAAGTTCGGCTGGCGAACTTTGAAGGGCCCTTTGATCTGCTTCTGCAGTTGATCGCCAAGCACAAGCTCGATGTCACCGAGGTCGCGCTGTCCAAGGTGACCGATGAGTTCATGGCGCACATCCGGGCCATGGGGCCGGACTGGGATCTCGACCAGACGACCGAGTTCCTCGTCGTGGCGGCCACACTCCTGGATCTGAAGGCGGCGCGGCTGCTGCCCACGGCGGAGGTCGAGGACGAGGCCGACCTCGCGCTGCTCGAGGCCCGTGACCTGCTCTTCGCGCGTCTGCTGCAGTACCGCGCGTACAAGCAGATCGCGGACATCTTCAGCGGGCGGCTCGACGACGAGGCGCGGCGCTACCCGCGTACCGTCGGCCTCGAACCGCACCACGCCGAGCTGCTGCCCGAGGTCGTCATCACCATCGGTGCCGAGGGCTTCGCCAAGCTCGCCGTGAAGGCGATGCAGCCGAAGCCCAAGCCGCAGGTGTACGTCGACCACATCCACGCGCCGCTGGTGAGCGTGCAGGAGCAGGCCGGGATCGTCGTGGCGCGGCTGCGGGAGCTCGGCGAGGCCAGCTTCCGCACGCTCGTGGAGGACACCGACGACACACTCACCGTCGTGGCCCGCTTCCTGGCCCTGCTGGAGCTGTACCGGGAGAAGGCCGTGGCGCTGGACCAGGAGACGGCCCTCGGCGAGCTGCTGGTGCGCTGGACCGGTGGGGACGGCGACGAGCAGCCGAGGGTGACGGACGAGTTCGACCGCCCGCCCGAGGAAGCCAAGGACGACGGGAAGACACAGGGCGGCGAAGCCGAGGACGAGGAGGAGAAGGCGTGAGCGAGGAGACGACCGAGAGCCCGGCCGGACTGCGTACCGTCGCGGACCTCGAGCTCAAGCCCGCCCTCGAGGCCGTCCTCATGGTCGTCGACGAGCCCGCGACCGAGGAGCACCTGGCCAAGATCCTGGAGCGGCCGCGGCGGGCCGTCGCCGACGCGCTGCGCGAGCTCGCCGACGAGTACACCGTGCAGGGCCGAGGCTTCGAGCTGCGGCTTGTCGCGGGCGGCTGGCGGTTCTACACGCGCCCCGAGTACGCGCCGGCCGTCGAGGGCTTCGTCCTGGACGGCCAGCAGGCGCGGCTCACTCAGGCCGCGCTGGAGACGCTCGCCGTCGTCGCGTACCGCCAGCCGGTCAGCCGTTCCCGGGTCTCCGCGGTGCGCGGCGTGAACTGTGACGGCGTGATGCGGACCCTCCTCCAGCGCGGTCTGGTCGAGGAGGCGGGCGCGGAACCCGAAACAGGTGCGATCCTGTACAGGACGACGAACTACTTTCTGGAGCGGATGGGCCTGCGCGGCCTGGACGAGCTCCCGGAGCTCGCGCCCTTCCTCCCGGAGGCAGAGGCGATCGAGGCCGAGACGCTGGAAGGGGTTCCGTCATTCGATCCGGATGCACCGGATCCGGATTCAGACGTACGCGACACGACGACGACGGAACTTTGATGCGAAGCAGCGGCAGGAACAGCAGCGGACGCGGCAACTACCGGGGGGCCGGTAACGAGCGCGACGACAAGCAGAAGCGCGCGGGCCGCCCCCGTCCCGAGGAGCGCCGCTACAACGTCGGCGGTTCCGGCGGCGAGGAGCCCAAGAAGGGCCGCGGCGCCGCGGCCCGCGGTGGCGCCAAGGGCGGCCCCAAGCAGTCCCAGCAGGGCGGCGGCCGTACGGCTCCGGCGCGCTCCCGCGAGTACGAGACCCGTGCCGAGGAGCGCAACCGCGAGCGGTACGCGGGCAAGAAGGACATCAAGCTGCCCAAGACCTTCCCGGGCGCCGAGCAGGAGGGCGAGCGGCTGCAGAAGGTCCTCGCCCGCGCCGGTTACGGCTCGCGGCGTGCGTGCGAGGAGCTGATCGAGCAGGCGCGCGTCGAGGTCAACGGCGAGATCGTCCTCGAGCAGGGCCTGCGCGTCGACCCGGAGAAGGACGAGATCAAGGTCGACGGGCTGACCGTGGCCACGCAGTCGTACCAGTTCTTCTCGCTGAACAAGCCGGCGGGCGTGGTCTCCACGATGGAGGACCCGGAGGGGCGCCAGTGCCTCGGGGACTACGTCACCAACCGCGAGACGCGCCTCTTCCACGTCGGGCGGCTCGACACCGAGACCGAGGGCGTCATCCTGCTCACCAACCACGGTGAGCTGGCCCACCGGCTGACCCACCCGAAGTACGGCGTGAAGAAGACCTACCTCGCGCACATCGTCGGCCCGATCCCGCGCGATCTGGGCAAGCAGCTGAAGGACGGCATCCAGCTGGAGGACGGGTACGCGCGCGCGGACCACTTCCGCGTCGTCGAGCAGACCGGCAAGAACTACCTGGTCGAGGTGACCCTCCACGAGGGCCGCAAGCACATCGTGCGCCGCATGCTCGCCGAGGCGGGGTTCCCGGTCGACAAGCTGGTACGCGTCGCCTTCGGGCCCATCGCGCTGGGCGACCAGAAGTCGGGCTGGCTGCGGCGGCTGTCGAACACCGAGGTCGGAATGCTGATGAAGGAAGTCGACCTGTAGGTCTCCACCCTGTAGGTCACCCGGTCATATGGCGGCCGGTTCCCGTGGTGACGGGAACCGGCCGCCTTCTTGTGCCCGCACACTCCCGCTGTTTATAGTCGTTACGACTATTAAGGGGGTGGGCGGATGATGCGGGGCTACGACAAGCACGCCTTCGAACCCTTCGCCGTCACCGTCGACCTCGCCGTCTTCACCGTCCGCGCGGGCGAACTCCAGGTGCTGCTCGTCGAGCGCGGGCAGGACCCGTACGCGGGCTGCTGGGCGCTGCCGGGCGGCTTCGTCCTGCCTCATGAGTCCGCCGAGACGGCCGCCCGGCGCGAGCTCGCCGAGGAGACCGGGCTCGCGGACGTGTCCGGGCTCCACCTGGAGCAGCTGCGCACATACAGCGAACCCGGCCGCGACCCGCGGATGCGCGTCGTCTCCGTCGCGTACGCCGCGCTCGTCCCCGACGTGCCGGAGCCCCGCGGCGGCGGCGACGCCGCACAGGCACGATGGGTGCCCTACAGCAAGTCCGGGCCGCTCGCCTTCGACCACGACCGGATCCTCGCCGACGCCCGTGACCGCGTCGGCGCCAAGCTCGAGTACACCTGCCTCGCCACGTCGTTCTGCCCGCCCGAGTTCACGCTCGGGGAGCTGCAGCAGATCTACGAGACGGTCTGGGGCACCGAGCTCGACCGCCCCAACTTCCGGCGCAAGGTTCTTGCCACACCCGGCTTCGTGGAGCCGGTCCCCGGTGCCGCACGGCTGACCGGAGGCCGCGGCAAACCCGCCGCGCTCCACCGTGCCGGCACCGCCACCACCCTGCACCCCCCGCTTCTGCGACCGGAAGGACGGCCTTCATGACCTCGACGACTGCGGCACGGAGGACCGATGTGAAGCGCGCCGCGACCGGGTCCCTCATCGGACTCGCTCTCGGGGACGCCCTCGGTTTCCCGACGGAGTTCAACGACGTACCGTCGATCCTTGCCAAGTGCGGCCCGTGGCGTGGGATGAAACTCCCGAAGCCGGCGATCGTCACCGACGACACCCAGATGACGCTGGCGCTCGGGCGCGGCCTGCGCACCGCGATGGACCGCGGGCCGCTCGCTCCGCAGCAGATGGAGCGGCCGGTACGCGAGGAGTTCGTGAAGTGGTACCGGTCGCCCGAGAACAACCGCGCCCCGGGCAACACGTGCCTGGCCGCCTGCAGTCTGCTGGAGGCGGAGGGCCGGATCTGGCAGGAGGCCAGCCAGATCCACTCCAAGGGCTGCGGCGCCAACATGCGGGTCGCTCCTCTCGGGCTGATACGGGGGCTCAGCGACGAACAGCGCGCGGGCGCCGCCCAGTTGCAGTCGGCCCTCACCCACGGCCACCCCACAGCGCTCGCCGCGTCCGACCTCACCGCGCACGCCGTACGGCTGCTGGCGCAGGGCGCCGAGCCGACGGGCCTCGTCGGGCTGCTGCGTTCGTACGCGTACGACAACCGCAACCGCTACCACGAGCGCTGGCTCGGCGGGCTGTGGACCCGGAGCCAGGACCCCAGCCCCGAACACTTCATCGCACGCGGCTGGGACGAGTGTCTGGCGGCCCTGGAACGCCTCCAGCACGCGCTGCGCGACCCCTCGCCCGAGACCGACCCGTGCCTGGCCACCGGAGCGGGCTGGATCGCCGAAGAGGCGCTCGCCACCGGCCTGCTGTGCTTCCTGCTCTTCGTCGACGAGCCGGTCACCGCACTGCGCCGGGCCGCCTGCACGTCCGGGGACTCCGACTCGATCGCCTGCCTCGCGGGGGCGTTCGCGGGCGCGCACCTGGGCGCCGAGGCCTGGCCCCGGGAATGGGCCGAGCGGATCGAGTACGGCAGCGAGCTGGTGACACTGGGGGCGCTCTGGGACGCGTGACGACCGATCAGTGCCGGCGCAGGAGGCCCCGGTCGCGTGCGACGCCCTGGTCGTACTCGTCGGCCGGGTCCGCCTCCCGTGCTGACGCACGGCGGACCCGGACCAGGAAGTCCTCCACCCGGGCCTTGTCCGGCTCCGGCGGGAGCGGGCTCCGGGCGGCCGCCTCGTCCGCCTCGGCGGCCAGGCGGGCCATGCGTGACTCGACCTCCGGCCAGGGGATCTCGCCGCGCTTCACCGCGAGCAGCGGCCCGCGCTGGTCGCCGACATCGATCGTCAGCTCGCCGGTGCGCAGGAGGTCCCGGCAGCTCGCCAGCAGCCGGAGCAGATGCATGGCGTGCTTCCAGCGGGGCGCGCCGTGCTGTCGTACGTCCGCCTCCAGCTTTCTGCGCTGGCCGAGGGCGTAGCCGGTGAACGTCTCGTGGGCCCGGCGGGACAGGAACGCGCCACGGAGGGCCAGGAGCTCGCGGCCCGTCTCGTCCGCGTACTCGACGAGCGGGGAGTGCAGGCACTCCAGGATGTTCGGGTTGGCGCGCAGCGCCAGCTCGCAGAAACGCTCCAGTTCCCACGAGAACTGCTCCTCCGCCGGGCCGTCGACGTGGGCAGGCGGCTTCTCGAAACGCCAGAACAGCCGCGTCGGCGCCAGGAAGACACCACGGCGGTCGGTGTCGCTGCCGTCCGTGGCCAGGCCGAAGGCGCGCGAGCCCGTCACACAGGCGTAGACCGTGTGGTGGAGTACGAGGTCCTCGGGGAGCATGCGGGGGAGCGTACGCGCGCGGGCGCCCGAGGCGGATCGAATTTTCCGCACAGGTGATCATCCGCGCGGCGCCCGTCTCGGCACGCGGGCGCCGCGCACGCGCGCGTGCGCCGCTGACTAGGCTGGCGGCACAGACATGCAGACGCATGCAGCAGGCAGGCAGTACGTACGCGAGCAAGGAGCAACACCGTGGCGGTACGAGCGGTCCGGGGCGCCGTCCAACTCGAGCGGGACGAGGCCGGGCACATGGACGAGCAGGTCAGCGAGCTGCTCACCGCCATCCTGAACCGGAACGGACTGACCGCCGACGACCTGATCAGCATCTGGTTCACGGCCACCCCCGATCTGCACAGCGACTTCCCGGCGGCCGCCGCCCGCAAGCTGGGCATCGTGGACGTGCCGCTGATCTGCGCGCAGGAACTCGACATCGAGGGGGCCATGCCCCGCGTTGTCCGTGTCCTCGCACACATCGAGTCCGACAAGCCCCGGTCCGAGATCGCGCACGTCTACCTCGGCGCCGCGGCCGCACTCCGCAAGGACATCGCCCAGTGAGAACCGCCCTCGTCATCGGAACCGGCCTGATCGGCACCTCCGCCGCCCTCGCGCTCGCGGGCCGCGGCGTCACCGTCCACCTCGCCGACCACGACCCGGAGCAGGCCCGCACCGCCGCAGCGCTGCGCGCCGGCACGGACGAGGCGCCCGAGGGTCCCGTCGACCTCGCGATCGTGGCCGTACCGCCCGCGCACGTCGCCGCGACGCTCGCCGACGCGATGCGCAGGGGCGTGGCCCACGGCTACCTCGACGTGGCCAGCGTCAAGGGCGGCCCGCGCCGCGACCTGGAGGCGCTCGGCCTGGACCTGTCCGCGTACATCGGTACGCACCCCATGTCCGGCCGTGAGAAGTCAGGGCCGCTCGCCGCCACCGCCGACCTCTTCGAGGGGCGCCCGTGGGTCCTCACGCCGACCCGCGAGACCGACACCGAGGTGCTCAACCTCGCCCTGGAGCTCGTCGCGCTGTGCCGCGCCGTCCCCGTGGTCATGGACGCCGACGCCCACGACCGCGCCGTGGCGCTCGTCTCGCACATGCCCCATCTGGTGTCCGGCATGGTCGCGGCCCGCCTGGAGCACGCCGAGGAGACCGCGGTGCGCCTGTGCGGTCAGGGCATCCGCGACGTCACGCGTATCGCGGCCTCCGACCCGCGGATGTGGATCGACATCCTGTCGGCGAACCCCGGGCCGGTCGCCGACGTGCTCGCCGACGTCGCCGCCGACCTCGACGACACGGTGCAGGCCCTGCGCGCACTCCAGTCCTCGGACGAGGCCAAGCGCCGCGAGGGCGTCACGGGCATCGAGCAGGTGCTGCGCCGCGGCAACAGCGGCCAGATCCGCATCCCCGGCAAGCACGGCGCAGCCCCGGCCGCGTACGAGAGCGTCGTCGTCCTCATCAACGACCAGCCGGGCCAGCTGGCCCGCATCTTCGCGGACGCGGGGATGGCAGGGGTCAACATCGAGGACGTGCGGATCGAGCACGCGACGGGACAGCAGGCGGGGCTGGTGGAGCTGATGGTGGAGCCGAAGGCGGCGCCGGTGCTTACCGCTGCGCTGCGGGAGCGGGGGTGGGCGATCCGGCAGTAGCCGGCTCGCTTCGGCCTGGCGGCCCACAGCGGTGGGGTGCGTCCGGCTCCCAGGGCGGTCCGTAATGCGAGGTCCGGGGAGACAGTAACCTTGTGCGGGGCGCGATCGTGTCCCGTGCCAGCCCACCACCCCGTATCAGGAAGGTGTCCTTCGCCGTGGAAACCGCCGCCCGGACTGCCCAGGCCGTGATCGTAGCCATCGACGGTCCCTCCGGCACGGGCAAGTCGAGCACCTCCAAAGCCGTCGCCGCGCAGCTCGGCCTCAGCTATCTGGACACCGGCGCCCAGTACCGGGCGATCACCTGGTGGATGGTGAACAACGGGATCGACATCGCCGACGCCGATGCGATAGCCGCCGCGGCCGGCAAGCCCGAGATCATCTCGGGTACGGATCCGTCCGCGCCGACGATCATCGTCGACGGCACCGACGTCGCCGGCCCCATCCGCACCCAGGAGGTCACCTCCAAGGTCAGTGCGGTCAGCGCGGTCCCGGAGGTGCGCGCCCGCATCACCGAGCTGCAGAGGTCCATCGCCGCGGCGGCCGAGAACGGCATCGTCGTCGAGGGCCGCGACATCGGCACGACCGTGCTGCCCGACGCGGACCTCAAGGTCTTCCTCACCGCCTCCGCCGAGGCGCGGGCCGCCCGCCGCAACGGCGAGCTCAAGGGCAAGGAGGCCGCCGACCTCGCCGCCACCAAGGCAGCGCTGATCAAGCGGGACGCGGCCGACTCCAGCCGCAAGACCTCGCCGCTCGCCAAGGCCGACGACGCGATCGAGGTGGACACCTCCGACCTCACGCTGCAGCAGGTCATCGAGTGCGTCGTCACGCTCGTCGAGGAGAAGCGGGCCGGGAAGTGACCGCGGCGGAGAGCGCCACGGCGTCCCGGCGGGGCGCCGAGGTCGGGCGCCGTATCGGCGTAGGACTCATGTACGGCCTGTGGAAGCCGCGCGTCCTGGGCGCCTGGAAGGTCCCCGCGACCGGCCCGGCGATCCTGGCCGTGAACCACAGCCACAACATCGACGGCCCGATGGTCATGGGCGTCGCGCCCCGGCCCACGCACTTTCTGATCAAGAAAGAGGCGTTCGTCGGCCCGCTCGACCCGTTCCTGCGCGGAATCGGCCAGCTGAAGGTGGACCGCACGAGCGCCGACCGCACCGCGATCACGGACGCCCTCGGGGTCCTGGCGAGCGGCGGCGTCCTCGGCATCTTCCCCGAGGGCACCCGGGGCGACGGCGACTTCGCCTCGCTGCGGGCCGGCCTTGCGTACTTCGCGGTGCGCAGCGGGGCACCGGTCGTGCCGGTCGCCGTCCTGGGAAGCGCCGAGCGCCGTGGACGGTTGATAGGGGGGCTGCCTCCGCTGCGCAGCCGCGTCGACGTCGTCTTCGGCGACCCGTTCGAGGCGGGCGACGGCAGCGGGCGGCGTACGCGCAAGGCGCTCGACGAGGCGACCGTGCGCATCCAGGGACAGCTCACCGCGCACCTGGAAAACGCCAGGCGTCTGACCGGACGCTCAGCGACACTTTGAGTAGTGGACCGCCCCTGGCGGTCCACCGATCACCACGATGAACGACGAGGTACGGACTTCATGAACGACCAGATCCAGCCCGAGGGCTCGGCGGAGCACGAGCACGGGGCGCTTGGCGACGCCGAGTACGCGGAGTTCATGGAGCTCGCCGCGGAAGAGGGCTTCGACATCGAGGATGTCGAGGGCGCGATCGAGGCTGCCGGGCACGGCCCGCTGCCGGTCCTCGCCGTCATCGGCCGCCCGAACGTCGGCAAGTCGACTCTGGTGAACCGCATCATCGGCCGCCGCGAGGCCGTCGTCGAGGACCGGCCGGGCGTCACGCGCGACCGTGTGACGTACGAGGCCGAGTGGGCGGGCCGCCGCTTCAAGGTCGTCGACACCGGCGGCTGGGAGCAGGACGTCCTCGGCATCGACGCCTCCGTGGCCGCCCAGGCCGAGTACGCGATCGAGGCCGCCGACGCGGTCGTGTTCGTCGTCGACTCCAAGGTCGGCGCCACCGACACCGACGAGGCCGTCGTACGGCTGCTGCGCAAGGCGGGCAAGCCCGTCGTGCTGTGCGCCAACAAGGTCGACGGACCGAGCGGCGAGGCCGACGCGGCCTACCTGTGGTCCCTGGGCCTCGGCGAGCCGTACGCGGTCTCGGCCCTGCACGGCCGGGGCACCGGCGACATGCTGGACCGCGTCCTCGAGGTGCTGCCCGAGGCCCCGGCCCAGACCTTCGGCACGGCGGTCGGCGGCCCCCGCCGCATCGCGCTCATCGGCCGCCCGAACGTCGGCAAGTCCTCGCTGCTCAACAAGGTCGCGGGCGAGGAGCGCGTGGTCGTCAACGAGCTCGCGGGCACCACCCGCGACCCGGTCGACGAGATGATCGAACTCGGCGGCAAGACCTGGAAGTTCGTGGACACAGCGGGCATCCGCAAGCGCGTCCACCTCCAGCAGGGCGCCGACTACTACGCCTCGCTGCGCACCGCCGCCGCCGTCGAGAAGGCCGAGGTCGCCGTCGTCCTCATCGACGCGACCGACACCATCAGCGTCCAGGACCAGCGCATCGTCACGATGGCCGTCGAGGCGGGCCGCGCGCTCGTCCTCGCGTACAACAAGTGGGACACCCTCGACGAGGAGCGCCGCTACTACCTGGAGCGGGAGATCGAGACGGAGCTCGGGCAGGTCGCCTGGGCGCCGCGGGTCAACGTCTCGGCGCGCACCGGCCGTCACATGGAGAAGCTCGTCCCGGCGATCGAGACGGCCCTCGAGGGCTGGGAGACCCGCGTTCCGACGGGCCGGCTGAACGCCTTTCTCGGCGAGCTGGTCGCCTCCCACCCGCACCCGATCCGCGGCGGCAAGCAGCCGCGCATCCTGTTCGGTACGCAGGCCGGGACCAAGCCGCCGCGGTTCGTGCTCTTCGCCTCCGGCTTCATCGAGGCCGGCTACCGGCGCTTCGTGGAGCGCCGGCTGCGTGAGGAGTTCGGGTTCGAGGGGACGCCGATCCACATCTCTGTGCGGGTGCGGGAGAAGCGCGGCCGGAAGAAGTAGGCGGAACGAAAAAAACGGCCGGAACGAACCGGCCGTAGAAGTCGAGCGGGCGCCGAAGCGAGGTCAGCGTTCTCTGCGCGGAGCGGGCGGCAGCGCGGCCGGGAAGTGACTCCCGAAGCCGTGCCGCCGCCCGACTGCTTGCCAGACGCCGGTTGCCGGGGCTGCGCCATGACCGGGGCCCGAGTCATGGCGCGCATCCCCGCGGGGCGCGCGGTGCTGACCGTGGAAGCCGTGCCCGGCGTGGCCGCTGCCGTGCCGGGTGTCATGGCGCCCCGCGCCCGGCCCCGCCCCGAAACCGGTGAACACCAGGTCCTCCTCGCCGCTCCGGTCGCCCGGCAGTGTCCTGAAGGACCTGCGGTACTCGGCGTACAGCGCGTCGTAGATCGGCGTGGCCGAGTGGCCGATCTCCCCCATTGCCTGAAAGGCATGGGAGGTGCCCCCATCGCCCTGCGGGGCTGGGGCCTCCCGTGCTCCGACGAAGTTGAGAGCACGGGGAAGCAGGGACGGGATGCTGTTCTGATACGGCTGGCGGGAGGGGTCGTAAGTGTGCACGTATGTGCCAACGACTCCCTAGCCGGACAGATACTGCCTTTCGGGTGAGAACTGGGATAGGACCGGCACAGTCGTCAGGTGCCCGCTAGCGGCATCGCGGCCGCGACCAGTCGGCCGGTGGTCGCTGCCCGGTCCAGAGCCTCACGCATCAGGTCCTCGCGGGGCTGTCGGCCGATCGTGCCCACGGGCGCCGCGAAGACCAGCACCTGCTGGAGCTTGTTGGCCGCCGTCCGCCAGCCGTCCGTGACCTGGAGCGGCTGGTGCGCCTGCCACCAGGCGACGGGGGAGCCGCCGCCGGTGCCCGGCTGGAGCACGGCGTGCAGCTGTCCCATGGCGAGCAGCACCGACCAGCCGTGCTGCACGGGCGGCATGGAGTTCACGTCGGAGACCGGCATGAAGCCCTGCTCGATCAGCAGCGGCAGGAAGTCGTCGCCGCCTCCCGTCGTGCCGGGCCGGGCGATGGGGCCGGTCGGCTCGACGACGAGCGCCGGGTGGAGCTCTCCCTCGATGAGGACCAGGCCGCTGGTCACGCCCAGGACGGCCGGTTCGGCCGCGGAGTGGGGGCCGGGGTGCTCGTCGCCGGTGGCGATCGAGCGCACGGCGCCCTGCAGTTGCTCCTCGCTGACCTGGACGACCTGCGATGCCAGACAGGTGGCGTGGGCGAAGGCGAGTACGGCGGTCTCTTCGCCGACGAACAGGACGGTGCTGGTGCGCTCCTGCTCCGAGTTGCCCGGGGTGCGGCAGGACGTGCAGTCGTAACCGCCCGGGGTGTTCTCTCCGGCGAGCAGCCGGTTGGCTTCTTCGTCGCCGATCTCGGCGCGTACGTCGTCGCTGACGTCGAGCATGCGCGGCACGGGTGGCTCCTCGGAATTCGCTTGGTCCGGACACCGGGCGCTTCCCGGCTTGGCCGGGCGGTTCCCGGCTCATGAAGGAACAACGGACGATCTGTGGCCGGAGTCACGCCCGGACCTGAACGGAATCGAACCGTCGGCAGCGCAGCGTGACGTTATGGCCGGAATCGATCACTCCATGCCAAGTGCCCGGAGTCACAGCGGAGTTGGACCGGTGAAGTGAGTCACAGGCCCTCATGGAAAGTGGTCGACAAATCCGGAAATCAGCGAATGAAGTGGGTGGCTGAATATCGTTGATACCGCCGGTAATGCGCAACTGACCTCGAAAGACAAGGAGTTGGTTGATGTCGGGGCGAACCGCTGCCTAGATTCCTCCGCCGTGTGCATCGAGCACCGCTCGGGTACGTCCGCCGGCCACACCAGCCAGATCGCAGTACAGCCGCCGGCGGACGGGGCGGCGCGGCACAGCCCGGCGCCGTATGCGCCGGGCCGCCGCAACGCCTTGGGGGAGCCCGGGTCCGCAGAGAGGGATCTTCATGTCCGCACGTCCCGAGTCCACTCGCACGATGGCAGTACTCGCCGGGGCCGCCCTGCTCGCCCCGCTGGCACTGCTCACCGCCGCCACAGGCACCGCCCAGGCAGCGGACAGCGGAGTGTGGGACCGCATCGCCCAGTGCGAGAGCGGCGGGAACTGGAACATCAACACCGGCAACGGTTACTACGGCGGACTGCAGTTCTCCGCCGGCACCTGGCGCGCGTACGGCGGTACCGCCTATGCGGCCACCGCCGACAAGGCGTCGAAGGCGCAGCAGATCGCTGTCGCCACGAAGGTCCAGCAGGCGCAGGGGTGGGGCGCCTGGCCCACCTGTTCGGCGCGTGCAGGGGCGACGGGCGGCGCGCCCGCGGCGTCGGCCCCCATCACCACCGAGGCAGCCCCCTCGAAGCAGCCGTCGAAGACGCCGGCTCGCTCCTCCGGCCACACGGACCGGGGCTCCGGCCGCGGGGACTACACCGTAAGGCGCGGGGACACGCTGAGCTCCATCGCCGCGAAGCACGGCAAGTCCTGGCGCGCGGTCTACGCCGCCAACAAGTCGGTCATCGGCGACGATCCGAACCTGATCCTGCCGGGCCAGAAGCTCGACCTCTGAGCCCTTTGCGTGGACGCACGCGCGCGTGGCCCCGCCTGGCCCTCCGGCCCGGCGGGGCCGTTTCGCCGCGATCGACCCAAGTGCACTTCGTATCGCCGCGATCGGCACAAGTGCCTTGCCTTGCTGTTGAGTTGGGCTTCACCAGCACGTATGCGAGAAGTCGCCGAATGGTTCCCCGATCCGGCTACCGATGGTGCAACTGTTCGGGCGCAAGATGATGATGATGCCCAACCCATGCACTGCACCCCGGGTCTAACCCTGAGGTAGGCGGACGAGGGGGACTGTCCGCGAGGAAGCATGGGATACGGGGCCTTATGCACATCTCTTTCCTGATTCACAACGCCTACGGAATCGGAGGGACGATCCGGACGACGTACAACCTCGCGGGTGCACTCGCTCAGCAGCACGACGTGGAGATCGTCTCCGTCTTCCGTAACCGCGACGAGCCGGTCTTCACACCGGGGGAGGGCGTCCGTGTCCGTCATCTCGTCGACCTTCGCGAGGACTCCCCGGGGTACGACGGCGACGACCCCGAGCATGCGCGTCCGGCGCGCACCTTTCCGCGTGCGGAGGGCCGCTACGAGCAGTACAGCGCCCTCACCGACCGGCGCATCGCCGGTCATCTCGCCACGCTCGAGTCCGACGTGGTCGTCGGCACCCGTCCCGGACTGAACGTGCACCTCGCCCTGGAGACCAGGCGCGGTCCCGTCCGGGTGGGTCAGGAACACCTCACGCTCGACAGCCACTCGACGGCCCTGCGCACCCAGCTGCGCGGGGTGTACCCGCGGCTCGACGCGCTGACCACGACCACGGAGGCGGACGCCGGTGCGTACCGCAGGAAGATGCGGCTGCCCGGAGTGCGCATCCAGGCCGTGCCCAACCCCGTGCCCGAGCCCGGCATAGAGCCCGCCGACGGCTCGCACAAGTGGGTCGTCGCGGCCGGCCGGCTCGTCCCGGTGAAACGCTACGACCTGCTGATCAGGGCCTTCGGCAAGGTGCGCGCCCAGCGGCCCGACTGGCGCCTCAGGATCTACGGCGGCGGCAAGGAGAAGAAGGCGCTGCGGGCCCTGATAGACGAACTCGGTCTCTACAACCACGTCTATCTGATGGGTCCCGCCACACCCATCGAGCCGGAGTGGGCCAAGGGCTCCATCGCCGCCGTCACCTCCAGCCTCGAGTCCTTCGGTATGACCATCGTCGAGGCGATGCGCTGCGGCCTGCCCGTGGTCTCCACGGACTGCCCGCACGGGCCCGGCGAGATCATCGCCGACGGAGTGGACGGACGGCTCGTCGAGGCCGGCAACGCCGACGCCATCGCCGAAGGTCTCCTCGAACTGATCAACAACGACGCACTGCGGCAGCAGATGGCCCACGCCGCACTCGAGGACTCGCAGCGCTTCGAGCCGGCCCGGATCGCCGAGCGCTATGAGGAGCTGTTCTCGGCGCTCGTCGCACGCGGCGGCGGCGGCACGGATGGCCGGATGCGCGGCTCACTGCACCGTGCCCGCGGCGCACTGCTCGGTGGTGCGTACGCCGTCCGGGACGCCGGACGTGCGGCGCTGAGCAAGGGGCGCCCGGCATGACCTGCACGGCCCCGATCACCACTGAGGCACCGAAGAGAGGGCACGTCGTATGACCACCCTGGCACGCACCCCCGCCGGGGACCGGCACTCCGAGGCGGACGACGTCACTGTGGACCGCGTCGACTGCCTGGCCGACTCCGCGGGCGGACTGACCTTCGACATCAGCGACCCCGGCACGCCGGGACCGGCCCATCTGGTGCTGCGCCGCCGGGACTCCGGCCACCCCGCCGAGGAGGTGCGGCTGCCGCTGACCCCGGCGGCGGACGGCCGGCTGCGGGCGGCCCTGCCGAGCAGCGTCGGGCTGGCGGAGGGCCGCTGGGACGTCTACGCACAGCAGGCGGGCGAGGAGCCGCAGCGCCTGGCGCCCGGCGTCAACGACCTGCGCTCGCTCGTCGACCGTGTCCCGGACGGCACCGGCGAGCAGATCTCCGTACGCATCCCCTACGCGACCAAGCACGGCAACCTCACCGTGCGCAGCTGGCTTCGCTCACCGCACGCCGAGGCGGGCGAGATCCTCATCAACGAGGCGTCGATCGACATCCGGGGCCGCGTGTACGGCACCGCGCTCACCGCGGACGCCTGTGCGGAGGCGGTCCCGCGCATGGAGCCCGACCATGTCCAGCGGTGCCAAGTCACCGTCGGAGAATCGGACTTCACAGTCGTCCTCCGCTACGGGCTGCTGGCCGCCACCCGCCCAGGCCGGTGGAACCTGTGGCTGCGCCCGGCCGGTGAGAACGGGCCGCGCATACGGATCGCGCGGTTGCTGGACGACGTGCCGGACAAGAAGGCGATCTTCACCTACCCGTTCGTGCGCATGGAGACGGAGTACGGACCGGTCGAGACCGGCCCCTACTACACGCTGGACAACGATCTGTCGGTGCACGTGCGGGCGGCCGGACCGGAGGGGGAGAGCTGAGACTCTTGCGGACAGTATCTGTCCGCAAGGGCTGGCAGACTCGGACCCATGCTGGAGACCTCGGCACGACTGCTGCGTCTGCTCTCCCTTCTGCAGACGCACCGCGAATGGTCCGGCGCCGACCTGGCCGAGCGCCTCGGTGTCACGCCCCGCACCGTCCGCCGGGACGTGGACCGGCTGCGGGAACTCGGGTATCCCGTCAACGCCAGCCGCGGCAGCGGCGGCGGCTATCAGCTCGGCGCGGGCGCCGAACTGCCGCCGCTGCTGCTCGACGACGACGAGGCCGTGGCCGTCGCGGTGGGCCTGCGCAGCGCCGCCGGTCACGGCGTCGAGGGCATCGGCGAGATCTCCGTACGCGCCCTGGCCAAGCTCGAACAGGTGCTGCCCAGCCGACTGCGCCGCCGTGTGGGCGCCCTCAACGCCTTCACCGTGCCCATGCTGCGCGGCCCGGTCGCCTCGGGCGTGGACCCTTCGCTCCTCACCGAACTGGCGGCCGTCTGCCGCGACTCCGAGCGGCTGCGCTTCGAGTACCGCGACCACGGCGGCTCCTGGTCCCGGCGCACCGTCGAACCGCACCGCCTGGTGTGCACCGAGCGCCTCTGGTACCTGGTGGCCTGGGACCTGGACCGCGACGACTGGCGGACCTTCCGCGTCGACCGCATCACGCCCAAGCCGCCCCACGGGCCGCGGTTCGAGCCCCGCACCCCGCCCGCCGCCGACCTCGCCGCCTACGTCTCCCAGGGGGTCTCCATACGCGCGTACGCCGCGCAAGCCGTCATCAGACTGCTCGTACCGGTCGAGGCGGCAAGGTCCCGGATCTCACCCTCGGCCGGGGTGCTGGAGCCCGAGAGCGAGGGCACCTGCCTGCTGCGCACCGGGGCCGCGAGCCTCGATGTGATGGTGGTCCACGTGATGATGCTGGGCTGCGACTTCGAGGTCGTCGAACCGGCCGAGCTCACCGGCCACATCAGGACGGTCCGTGACCGCCTCGACCGGGCCCTTCAGCGTCGGGGTGGCGGGCAGGACGGGGCCCGCTCCAGGGAACGGCCGTAGCCCCGGGATCGCCGATGTCGGCCTTCCGTCCAGGAGCGTCCGCGGTCCGGCGGGAGTGGTCCGGGACCGGCGCGTGCGCGGTTCCGATTGGCGGACGCGCATTTCCCGTGAGCGGTCAATGCTTCTGATGAGCACCTGACACGGAAAAGGGAGCGGGTCGCTTCCGATGTTCTCGACGGCTTTTCCCGGCGGCCTATTTTCGTATGAGGCAGGGCCCCGGGATTATGCCGGGAGGGAAGGCCGGAGGCGAGCCCGGGGCAACTCGGATTCGCCGCTGTGCGTAAGGGAGTTCGCGTAATCGCCCGTCGTGATCCTGTGACAGAAGTGTGACAGCAGGGGACTGGCGGTGTTCGGCCGCCGAACCCGGTGGTCCGGGGAACCGAGTGGTCCTGACCGGTCTTTCGCCGGGGCTCCGGGCCGCCTAACGTGGCGGGCATGGCACCCATTCCCAAACCGCCCGCAGAGCCCCAGGACAGCCCCGAGTCGTACGTGGGCCTCGACGCCGAGTCCGCCGAGCGGCATGCCCGTACGCGCGGCTGGACCACGGTGAGGTCGTTGCCGCCGGGCGCGATCATCACCATGGAGTACCGCCCGGGACGTCTCAACTTCGAGGTCACGAACGGCACGGTGACCCGCTGCTGGAAGGGCTGACCCCCCACCGCCGCAGGCACGGCGAAGGCCCCGGACCTGCCCGAAAGGGCGGGAGCCGGGGCCTTCGTGGTGCGGGGAGCGGGTGTGCGTACCGGAACCCCGCCGCTGTCTGTCAGTTTCCCGTCAACGGGCGGGCCGGGCTCGAGCCGCGCGCCGTCCGGTCCGGGTGCGGGGGCCGGCGGCTGCCCACCGGAGTGACCGGAGTGCGCTCCGACCGGGCGGTGTGCGGTCCGGGCGCCAGGTACGCAGGGCCGCGCGGGGCGCCGATCCGCGGGGCACCGACCGGATCGCGGACCGGCGTCTCCTGCTCCGGCTGGGGACGCTGTGTGACCAGGGTCGGGGCGCCGACCGGGGCGGGTACGGGCGCCGTCGTGCCGGCCCGGCGGCTGCGCCAGGCGTCCCGCAGAGCGAAGATCCAGGCCTCGGCCCGGCTGATCAGCGGCTCGAACCAGGGCAGCGCCAGCAGGATCAGCAGACCCGCGGCCCAGCCGAGCAGGACGTCGCTCAGCCAGTGCGTACCGAGGTAGACGGTGGTCAGTCCGACGCCGAGGGCGATCACGGCCGAGACGGCCGACAGCCAGCGCCTGGCCCGTGGCGTCGAGGCCAGGTAGGCGAGGATTCCCCAGGTCACGACGGCGTTCGCGGTGTGGCCTGAAGGAAATATATCGCCGCCGCGCCACATCTCGTTGGAGCCGATCACCGTCGCGTAGTGCGGGCCGAGTCTGCCCATGCCGAGCTTGGCGGCGCCCACCGTCACATTGAGCAGCAGCAGTGACGCGCCGAGCGTCAGCAGCGGGCGCAGCGTGTGCTGCCGCCAGGAACGCCAGCCCAGCCAGGCCGCGACCATGACGGCGGTCGGGCCGCGCTGACCCAGGACCACGTAGTAGTCGAGGAAGGCGTGGACTTCCGGCCACTGCTGGTACGGGCGGAAGAACATGACCTGCCAGTCGAACCGGACCAGCCACGACGTGGTCACCACGGCCCACACGATGGCGGCGTAGAAGGCCAGGGTCAGCCCGAACAGCACGACCCGGTGCCGGCTCATCTGCGGCATGTCGAGATGGGCCGGCCGTTCCGGTTCCCGGTCCAGCCGGGCGAAGACCCGGTCCACGCGGGTCAGGTTTTGTTCGGTACGCACCCAATCGACGTTACAGCGAGTGAGGTGCCGACCTGGTCGAATCCTCGCTTTTGTGATGACGATGTGATGTGGGATTGCTCTCAACGAGGGCTTTATTCAGTGCATTTGGGGAACCCGCCCGGCGTTTCTCCTTCAATTCCGCCAAGGGCTGTGCTCCGGCAGTTTTGTGACGGGCCGAATTCCGTTCACCGTGTGCTGGCGGCGAATTTCCCGGACGCTCACCATGGGGCGCGGGGCCCGGCCCGGCTCCGCGCGGCACGCTCGCGCCCCGTCCTCATCCGGCGCGGCGAGAGCGCGGGGCAGGACCGTGCACGGGTCGATTATCGACACTCAGCGGAACCGCGCCGTCGCCGGGGGCGTGATGCACAGATGGAGAAGTGGCGTACGCCACACGTCGTCTGTGCATCCATGAGAGGTCCGCCACGTGCCGGGGGCGGGATCTCGCGTACGCTGGCGGCTCACTCGTGTTGTGTAGCCGGGGCCCGGGAGCCGCTCATCCCGCGCCGCAGCTGCGGGATCCGTCCCCCACCCGCAGGCCCGCCGAACGCGAGGGAACATCTGGGAGGTACGCCATGTCCGGGACGACCACGGCCGCTGCGCGCGGTCCCGCGGGCGCCCCCCGACATCACCACCGGGCGCAGGACACCAACCGCTGGCTGGTCCTCGTCGTCCTCTGCGTCAGCCTGCTGCTGGTCGCCCTCGACGCGACCGTGCTGCACGTCGCGGTCCCCGCCGTGGCCGAGGACCTGAGACCCGGTGCCATAGAACTGCTGTGGATAGTCGACGTCTATCCGCTCGTCTGCGCCTCGCTGCTGATCCTCTTCGGCACGCTCGGCGACCGGGTCGGCCGCCGCCGCGTCCTTCTTCTCGGGTACGCGCTGTTCGGTGTGGCCTCCGCGGCGGCAGCGCTGGCCCACACCGCGGAGATCCTCATAGGGGCCCGCGCGCTGCTCGGCGTCGGCGGAGCCATGATCATGCCGGCCACGCTGTCGATCCTCCGCCAGGTCTTCCCCGACCGCCGCGAGAGAGCCCTCGCGATCGGCATCTGGAGCGCGGTGGCCGCCGTGGGCGCCGCCGTCGGACCGCTGCTCGGCGGGTTCCTCCTCGAGCACTTCTGGTGGGGCTCGGTCTTCCTCGTCAACATCCCGCTGATGCTCGTCAGCCTGCCCGTCGGCCGCTGGCTGCTGCCGGAGTCCACCGGCGACCGCGACGGACCGTGGGACGTGGCCGGCGCGCTGATGGCCGCGGTCGGCCTCTTCGGCGTCGTGTTCGGCGTGAAGCGCGCGGGCGGCGGCGAGCCACTGATCAGCCCGCTGACCGTGCTGCCGCTCCTGGTGGGTGCCGCGCTGCTCGTCGGGTTCGTCCGCAGACAGCGGCGGCGGGCCCACCCGCTCGTCGACCTGAAGATGTTCGCCCGGCCCGCGTTCTCCACGTCCGTCGGCTGCATCGTCCTCGCGATGCTCGCCCTCGTCGGGCTCGAGCTGATCGCCGCGCAGTATCTGCAGCTCGTCCTCGGACTCTCACCGCTTCAGACGGGGCTGCGGCTGCTGCCGCTCACCGTCGCCGCGATGGCCGCGGGCCTCGCGGGCTCGAAGCTGCTGCACCGCTTCGGGCCGCGCAGGATGGTCGCTTGCGGCTTCGTCCTCACCGCGGCGGCCGTGCTCACTCTCACCGCGATGGGCGGCCACGACAACCCCGGGCTGCTGCTCGCAGGCTTCGTCCTGCTCGGCTTCGGCCTGGAGACGACGCTGTTCGGCGCCTACGAGTCCATGCTCAGCGAGGCACCGCAGGAGCAGGCGGGCGGGGCGGCCGCGATCGGCGAGACGTCGTACCAGCTGGGCGCCGGGATCGGTATCGCGCTGCTCGGCAGCGTGATGAACGCCGCGTATGCGCCCGGGCTCTCTGCGGTTCCGGGTGTTCCGGTCGCCGCGGGCCGCGCCGCGAGCCACTCGCTCGGGGAGGCGTACGAAGTGTCCGGGCGCCTCGGCGGTGCCGCGGGCCCGGCTCTGCGCGAGGCGGCGCGCACCTCTTTTGTGCATGGCCTCCATGTGACGCTGCTGGTCAGCGCGGGGCTGCTGCTTCTCGGTGCGGTGATGGCGCTGCGGCTGCCGCGGGTCATGGAGTGCGGGGTGCCTCCGGCGGCCTTGCCTGGTGATGTGCCGCGTCGGGAGTCGGCGTCCGGTGGTGCGGAGCCCTTGGGGGCCGCCGCTCCACGTAGTGAGGGTGCGCGTCGTTCAGGGCCCCTCCACGCGGTGCCTCGTGACGTGGTGTCCCGCGAAGCGGCGCCCCGTGAAGCTGCGCCTCGCAGTACGGCGGTCCGGAATGTGGCGGCGCCGCAGGACGCGGCGGGGGCCGGGCGGGTCGGCGCGTAGGTCTGCTTGGTGCGCCGACTGTCGGTGGTACTTGGGGCTCGTACGCGGCGGCCGGCCGGTGGGCGGTTCGCCACCTGCCGGTGGCCGGTCTGGACGCGTACGCGGCTGGCCGATCGCGGCGCCGGAGAGACCGAAGGCAAGGCACGGCAAGCGTGCCTTGCCTCAGCTCTGGTTGAAGAAACCATCCTCCGGGCGGCCCATCGCCTCGCTGACGATCTGCGTGTGCGCGGGCGTGAGCAGGAAGACACGGTGTGCGACGCGGTCGATCGAGCCGCGCAGGCCGAAGATCAGCCCGGCCGCGAAGTCCACGATCCGCTTGGCGTCGGCGGCTTCCATGGCCGTGAGGTTGACGATGACCGGGACCCCTTCCCGGTACAGCTCGCCGATGGTGCGCGCGTCGCGGAAACTGTCCGGCGTGATCGTGCCGATCCGGCGGCCCGTCTCCTCGGCCTCCTCCGTCGCCACCTTCACGCGAGGATCGGTCACCCAGACGTCACCGGTCTCGTGGCCCTCGGCCGAGTCGTCGTCATAGCCGTCGTAGTAACGCTCGTCATTGTTGTCGTCGACGAGGCCAAGCCAGGCACTCGCCTTGCGCACCGATCCCATGGACGCCTCCTCTCACAGCGGTCTTTCTGTGTGCCGCACCCCTATGGTCGTCCATGATGCGGACTTGACGCCAAGGGGATAGTCGCCGCGCGGGTCTTTCGTGACGGTTCTGGTGCACAGCAGACCTGTTGGTGACCTTGATTCCCAAGGGTCCTGCTGTGCAGGGCTGCTGACTGAGAGTGAAATAATATTCTTCTCGGCGTATGGGTGACGTCGGAGCGTCCGGGTGAACGGCGCCTTCGATAGGCTGCGGCGGACTCGGCTCGGAACGGCTCACGGGGGGACCGTCGTGTTCGGCATAGTCAGGCCCTGCGCACATCGTCTCGGTGAGGGACTGAAGACCCAGTGGATGGCGCATCTGTGCGGGCTGTGTCTCGCGCTGCGCGGTGACCACGGGCAGTTCGCCAGGGTTGTCACCAATTACGATGGGCTCCTTGTTTCGGTGCTGACGGAGGCTCAGGCCGAGCGCACCACCGGATGGCGGCGAACGGCAGGCCCTTGTCCGCTGCGCGGCATGCGTACCGCCTCCGTCGCCCAGGGTGAGGGTGCCCGTCTCGCCGCGGCCGTCTCGCTCGTGCTCGCATCGGCCAAGATGCGCGACCACGTCGCCGACGGGGACGGACTGCTGGCTCGGAGGCCGATGGCGGCCGCAGCGCAGCGCGTCGCCGCGAACTGGGGGCGGGCCGGACAGCGCATCGGCGCCGATGTCGGTTTCGACACGGCGGTCCTCGTCGGCGCCGTCGACCGGCAGACCGGGATCGAGGCGCTCGCCGGGTCGGGTACGTCCTTGTTGGCGATCACCGAACCGACCGAGACGGCGACCGCCGCGGCCTTCGCGCACACGGCCCTCCTGGCAGGCCGGCCGGGCAACGCCGAACCGCTTGCCGAGGCCGGCCGCCTCTTCGGCCGGCTCGCGCATCTGCTGGACGCCGTCGAGGACAGGGAGGCCGACGCTGTGTCGGGGGCCTGGAACCCGCTGACCGCCACCGGTACGGACCTGGCCGAGGCGCGACGCCTCGCCGACGACGCCCTGCACGGCATACGGCTCGCGCTGCGCGAGGTCGACTTCGCGGAGGGCCGGCTGGCGCATGTGCTGCTCGCTCATGAGCTGCGGCTCTCCGTGGACCGGGCCTTCGGTGCGAGCAGTTGCTCGCACCGGGCAGGGGCACACGGACCGTACGCCCCCGGCGGTCCGGGCGGACCGCCGGCTCCACCCGAGCCTCCGCGCCGGCGCGGACTGATCACCGGGTGCCTGGTGTGGGCGGGACTGGCCTGCACGTGCCAGCTGTGCTGCGGTACGTACGAGGACCCCTGGACCCGGGAGCGTAAGGACGGGCTCTGCAGTCAGTGCGATTGCGGTGACTGCAGCGACTGCTGCGATTGCTGTGACTGCTGCGGTAACTGCTGCGACGGTTGTGACTGCTGCGACTGTGACTGCGGCTGCAGCTGACCGGACGGCCCGTCAGATGTCGTATACGGCGCCTCCGTCGCCGCCCACCCAGCTGTGGGCTTCCAGGGGCTTGTTTCCAGGCAGTAAAACAAACACATGATCCGGTAACTCGTGCCGATGGGTCTCGTTGGTCGAGCGCAGAACCACTTCTGTTCTCCGTCAACTGACCATCTTTGTAAGGCACTTCAGTGGAAGACGTCACAGCGACTCCCGCAGGCGGGCGCGTTCCCGGCGCCCGCGGCGGGCCGGTCCGCAAAACCTCCCGCACCATCCGCACCCGGCTCCTCAGGATCCTCGTCCTCTCCCTGGCCATCCTGCTGGCCCTGCTCGGCACGATGGCCGGCCGGCAGATCTCCGACTACCGCAACGCCAAGGACACAGCACAGAACGCCCGGCTGGAGATCACCCTGCAGGGCCTCGTCCACGAGCTGCAGAAGGAGCGCGGACTCACCACCGGCTATGTCGGCGGCGTACGCCAGTTCCGCGCCAAGCTGCCCGCCCAGCGCAAGGCGACCGACAGGGCGCGCGACGCGCTCGACAGGGCGCTGGCCGGCAAGGACACCGGCGCGGCCGAGTCCGTGCGGGAGTCGCTGGGCCGGCTCGCCGGGCTCGCCCGCATCCGCGAGAACGCCGACGACGGCTCGGGCCGGGTCAAGAGCACCTTCGACTACTTCACCACCACCATCACCGTCCTGGACCGGCTCGGAATGGGCCTCGACGACGTCCACGACACCCGGCTGCGCGCCTCCTACCAGGCACTTCAAACGCTCGGCAACGCCAAGGAGTTCACGGGCGAGGAGCGCGCCATCGTGCTCGGCTCGGTGCGCGCCGGACACTTCCGCGACGACGACTACAGCCGGTTCATGGAGATCCGCGCCGGACGGCTCGCCGCCCTCGACGCCTTCCCGCACACGGCGACCACCGCCCAGGAACGGCGGCTCGCGGCGGCTCTCAGCACGCCGGACGCCGAACGCGCGCTGTCGTACGAGACGGTGGCGGTGCGCGGCGGTGGTCATCTCACGGACTCCGGCGTCCCGCCGATGGCCTGGTGGAACAGCATGACCTCGACCATCAACGGGCTGCGCGAGGTGCAGGTCTCCCTCGGCGCCGACGTCGAGGAGCGGGCCGGGCAACTCAGCGGTGAGGCGCAGCGCGACCTGCTGCTCTTCATGCTGCTCGCCCTCGCCGCCACGGCTGTGCTCGGTGCCCTGGCGCTGGACTGCGTACGGTCCGTCTCCGCTCCGCTGGGCAGTCTCGCCGAGCAGGCCCGTGACATCGCCCGCGAGCGGCTGCCGGCGGCCGTCGCCCGGATCCAGGCCGGCCCCGGCGACGAGCCGGAGCCGCCCGCGCGGCTGGCTGTGCCCGAACAGGCGGGTGCCGAGGTGCGCGAGGTCGCCGAGGCCTTCGACCGGGTGCAGCGCGCCGCCTTCGACCTCGCGACCGAGCAGGCCGTGCTGCGCCGCAACGCCACGGACTCGCTGGTCAGCCTCGGCCGCCGCAACCAGAACCTGGTGCGCCGACAGATCAGCTTCATCAACAAGCTGGAGCACGAGGACGCCGACCCCGCGACGCTCGCCAACCTCTTCGAACTGGACCACCTGGCCACCCGTATGCGCCGCAACGCCGAGAGCCTGCTCGTGCTCGCCGGGGAGTCCAGCCCTCGGTCGTGGTCCACACCGCAGTCCGTCACCGACGTGCTGCGCGCCGCGCTCTCCGAGGTCGAGGAGTACCGCCGGGTGACCCTGCGCAGGATCGAGCCCGCGCAGATCACCGGATCCGTGGTGGCCGAGGTCGCCCACCTGCTCGCCGAGCTCGTCGAGAACGCGCTCAGCTTCTCGCCTCCCGCCTCCGAGGTCGAGATCGAGGGACGGGGTACGAGCGCGGGCTATCTCATCGCCATCGTCGACCACGGTCTCGGCATGGCACCCCAGGCGCTCGCCGAGGCGAACGTACGTCTCTCCGGCACGGCCAGCTTCATGGCCGAACCGACCCGGTTCCTCGGCCACTTCGTGGTCGGGGCCCTCGCCCGCAAACGCGGCATCGAGGTGCGTCTCGGGGAGGGGCCGGCCGAGGGCGTCGTCGCCCGGGTGCTGATCCCCACCAGCCTGCTCACGGAGGCCGGCACCCGGCAGTCCGCCGCCGTGGCGGCCCCGGCCGCCGAGGCCGCGGAGACGCTGCCGGCGCTGCCCGCCCCACGTGCCGAGTCCGACGCCGCGGCCGCCGCCGTGGAGTCCGCCGGATCCGTCGCCGTCGCCGTCGCCGCGGAGCACACCGGACAGCTCGTCTCGGTCGGGGCAGCCGGGGCAGCCGGGGGGACCGGGGAGCCGGGGGAGCCGACTCCGCGAGCGGCAGCCGGGCAGCAGGCGGGCTCGGCTGCTTCTGCCGCCCGCGGCCCCTCCGCCGCCCGTACCCGCAACGGGCTCGTCAAGCGGCCGCGGCGCAGCGCCATCGCCGACGCCGTCAGCGAGAGCGACCGGCCGAGCCGCCCGGCGCTGTCCGGGCCGGCGCCCGACCGCAGCCCCGAGGAGGTCTCCGGGATGCTCACGTCGCTGCGCAGCGCCCATATGCGGGGCGGGATCAGCGTCGAGAAGGAGCGCGATCAGGAGAAGGCGGGGCGGCAGGACCGGAAGCAACGGCAGGGGAGTACTCCGGCTGAGCCGGAGCAGGTGGAGAAGGCCGAGCAGACGGACAAGGGTGCCGGGGCCGGCGTCGGGAAAGGCCGGGACAAGTGACCACTGTCGACGTGCACAACGACTCGAAGACCTTCAACTGGCTGCTCGCCAACTTCGTCCGCAACACCGACGGAGTGCGCGACGCCGTCGCCGTCTCGTCCGACGGTCTCCTGATCGCCGTCTCGGACGGCCTGGGACGCACCGAGGCCGACCATCTCGCCGCGATCGTGTCGGGCCTGTCGAGCCTGGCCCGCAGCGCATCGCGCCGTTACACCTTCGACGGGGTGAAGCTGATCATGATCGAGATGGGCCGGGGCTTTCTGCTCGTCTCCGCGATCCGGGACGGCAGCTGCCTCGGCGTCCTCGCCGACAGCAGCGGCGAACTCGGCCTCGTCGGCTACGAGATGGCCGTGCTGGCGGAGCGCGCCGGCGACCTGCTCACTCCGGCGCTCATCGTGGACCTACGCCAGGCGCTGCCACGGTGAGCGGGGCAGGCAGGGGATCGTCCGACGAGGACACCACGTTCGTACGGCCGTTCATCATCACCGGTGGTCGTGTCGAACCCGCACAGGCGGATATCCGCCTGGAGACCCTGGTCGTCGCCGTCGAGGTGTCCGACGAGACGGCGCCGCTCGGCTTCGAGCGGGTGGGGGTGCCCCCGGACGACGTACGGGCGAGGATCGTCGCGCTGTGCGAGCAGCCCACGACGGTGGCGCAGGTGGCCGCGGGGGTCGGCGTACCGCTCGGTGTCGCGAAGGTGCTCGTCGCCGACCTCGTCGTGCTGGGGCGACTGACGTGCCGGCAACCATCGGAGCTGCCGCTCCACACGCTCGAGAGGATCAGGGACCATGTCCGGTCGCTCTGACAAGACCGCTCCGCTTGCGGTGAAGATCGTGGTCAGCGGGGGGCTCGGGGTCGGCAAGACGACCTTCATCGGTGCCGTGTCGGAGATCGAGCCGTTGGACACGGAAGCGGCCATCACACAGGTGTCGGTGGGCGTGGACTCGCTCGACGGGGTCGAGTCCAAGACCACCACGACCGTCGCGCTCGACTTCGGGCGGATCACGCTCGACCCGTCGATCGCGCTGTACCTGTTCGGCACCCCCGGCCAGGACCGGTTCTCCTTCCTCTGGGACGACCTGGTGGAAGGGGCGCTCGGCACGGTGGTCCTCGTGGACACCCGGCGGATCGAGGACTGCTTCCCGGCGCTGGACTACTTCGAGGCGCAGGGAGCTCCGTTCGTCCTGGCGGTCAACCTGTTCGAGGGGGCGCAGTGCTTCGAGCTCGACGAGGTCCGCGAGGCCCTCGGCCTGGGCGACGACGTGCCGGTGCTGGCGTGCGACGCCCGGGTCAGATCCTCCGTGCGCGATGTGCTGGCCGCACTGATGGACCAGGTCATCGGGGCTCGCACGGCGCGCCGCGCGGGGCGCACGGCGGTGCTGACGCGGTAGCCGCGCCGGGCGGTGTGCAGGGTTCCGTCCCGCCACTGCCGCTCCGCTGTGGGCGCGGGCGTGTCCCTCCTCGGGCCGGTGCACCGAAGACCGCGCCGACCCCGGACGAGTGACGCCCATTCAGGCAACGTCCCTCTTTCGGGCGGAATCCGTTCGGGCGGGAACCCTTTCGGCCGTCTGTACGTCAGAACTGTTGCCGATGACCAAGCCCCGGTGGCGTGTTGCACGTACGCATAGCCACCGGGGCCGGTTGTCGTATATGCACAGACGGCCGAAAGGCGCCCTTGTGCCGGGCAGTCCTCGCGTCGAATACTCCCGAGCAGCGCTTGTCAGGGGCACGGCTTGTCCGGAATCCGGAACAGCCGGGCTCTTTGGCTGCGCCTCACGGGCCCCGACCCCACAGGGGCCCCCGACTTCCCCTCGGGAGGAACGACCAGTGAGGATCAAGCGCACCACCCCCCGCAGCGGTATCGCGAGACGGACCCGGCTGATCGCCGTGGCCGGCGGACTCGTGGCCGTGGCCGCTTTCGCCGTACCCACCGCGAACGCGGGCGAAGTGCAGACCTACAGCGCGTCCCAGCTGACCAAGGCGAGCGACTCCGTGCTCAGGGCAGACGTGCCCGGCACGGCCTGGGCGGTCGACCGGACGACGAAGCGGCTTGTCGTCACCGTCGACAGCTCGGTCTCCAAGACGGAGATCGCGAAGATCAAGGAGACGGCGGGCAGCACCGCCGGCGCCATCCAGATCAAGCGCACCCCGGGCAGGTTCAACAAGCTGATCTCCGGCGGCGACGCAGTCTATGCGAGTAGCTGGCGCTGTTCCCTCGGCTTCAATGTGCGCAGCGGCAGCACCTACTACTTCCTGACCGCCGGCCACTGCACCGACGGCGCCGGCACGTGGTGGTCCAACTCCTCGCACACCACGACGCTCGGCACCACCGCGGGCTCCAGCTTCCCGGGCAACGACTACGGCATCGTGCGGTACACCAACAGCTCGGTCGCCAAGTCGGGCACCGTCGGCAGTGTGGACATCACCAGCGCCGCCACCCCGAGCGTCGGCGCCACCGTCTACCGCCGCGGCTCCACCACCGGCACCCACAGCGGCCGCGTCACCGCCCTCAACGCCACCGTCAACTACGGCGGCGGCGACATCGTCTACGGCCTGATCCAGACCACGGTCTGCGCCGAGCCCGGCGACTCCGGCGGCCCGCTCTACTCCAGCGGCGGTGTCGCGTACGGTCTGACCTCCGGCGGCAGCGGTGACTGCACTTCCGGCGGCACGACCTTCTTCCAGCCCGTCACCGAGGCGCTGAGCGCATACGGGGTCAGCGTCTACTGACCCCGCGCACCGGCGACACGTATCGCACGCGCGCGCACCACGGCACCACAAGCACCACCGGAAGACCTGCAGCCAGCAGCAGGAGAGCCCCCGCACGTATCCGCCGTGCGGGGGCTCGCCGTTGTCGAACCGGCTCAGGCGGTCGCGGCCGGCCCGCCGTCGTGGCGGGCCGGTCCTTTCGCGTGTCCCGAGCCGGGACCGCGCGCGGCGATCTCGTACGTCTGTTCGAAAATGGTCTATGGTGGAGCTGGGGGTGGCGAGAGCAGGTGTGATCAGGAGGTGCGTGTGCCAGGGTTCACGCATCTGCACACCGTTTCGGGGTTCTCCGTGCGGTACGGAGCCTCGCACCCGGAGCGGCTGGCCGAGCGCGCCGCCGAGCGGGGCATGGACGCCCTCGCGCTCACCGACCGGGACACCGTGGCGGGCACCGTCCGCTTCGCCAAGGCGTGCGCGCAGGCGGGGGTGCGGCCGCTGTTCGGTGCGGAGCTCGCGGTCGCCGCACCCGCACCGCGCCCGCAGGGGCGCGCCCACACGCGCACCCCCGTGCGCGGGGGTGCCTTCATCGACGAGTCGACACCGCGCGTCACCTACCTCGCCCGGGACGGCGCCCGCGGCTGGGCCGCCCTGTGCCGTCTGATCACCGTCGCCCACAACGCCGAGGGCCGCCGCATCCCCGAGGACCGCCCGGTCCTGCCGTGGCAGGAGAACCACGGCGAGGGCCTGACCGTGCTGCTCGGGCCCGCATCCGACGTGGGGCTCGCGCTCGCCGCGGGCCGACCGGACCGGGCCGCCGTGCTGCTCGGGTCCTGGCGTGAGATCTACGGCGACGCGCTGCGCCTGGAGGCCGTCCACCACGGCCGGCAGGGTGCGGGCCCCGGCTCGCTCCGGCTCGCCGCCCGCACCGTCGGCTTCGCCGCCGAGCAGGGCATCCGCCCCGTGCTGAGCAACGACGTCCGCTATGTCGATCCGGGTCTCGGCCCGGTCGCCGACGTCCTCGACGCGGCCCGCCGCCTCGTCCCCATCGACCCCCGCAAGGAGCTGGACGGCGGCGAGCGCTGGCTCAAGGGCGCCGACGACATGCTGCGCATCGCCGAGCGGGTCGTCGAGGCCGCGGGCTACCGCCGCGACACCGCGTACCGCCTGTTCGAACAGACACAGGCCACCGCCGCCGAGTGCCTCGTCGACCCCGGGGACGATCTCGGCATCGGGTCCGTCCACTTCCCCGAGCCGCAGCTCGTCGGCGCGGGGCGCCGCACCGCGCAGCGCGTCCTGGCGTCGCGCGCGGCCGCGGGCATGGTGCTGCGCGGCTACGACCGCCGCCCCGACGCCCGCGTGTACTGGGAGCGGATGCACCACGAGCTGGACATCATCGCCCACCACCACTTCGCCACGTACTTCCTCACGGTGGCCGGGGTCGTCGACGACGTCCGGAGGATGGGCATCCGGGTGGCCGCGCGCGGCTCGGGCGCCGGATCGCTCGTCAACCACCTGCTCGGCATCGCGCACGCCGACCCGGTGGAGCAGAACCTGCTGATGGAGCGCTTCCTGTCCAAGCGGCGGATCGCACTGCCCGACATCGACATCGACGTGGAGTCCGCACGACGGCTCGAGGTCTACCGCGCGATCATCGACCGGTTCGGCACCGAGCGGGTCGCGACCGTCGCCATGCCCGAGACCTACCGGGTACGGCACGCCATCCGCGACGTGGGCGCCGCCCTGTCCATGGACCCGGCGGACATCGACCGGATCGCCAAGTCCTTCCCGCACATCCGTGCACGCGACGCCCGCGCGGCGATGGAGGAGCTGCCCGAGCTGCGCGAGCTGGCGGGGGAGAAGGACAAGTACGGACGCCTGTGGGAGCTGGCCGAGGCGCTCGACGCGCTGCCGCGCGGGGTCGCCATGCACCCGTGCGGGGTGCTGCTCTCCGACGCCTCGCTGCTCTCCCGTACGCCCACCATGCCGACCAGCGGCGAGGGCTTCCCGATGTCGCAGTTCGACAAGGACGACGTCGAGGACCTCGGGCTGCTCAAGCTCGATGTGCTGGGCGTGCGGATGCAGTCGGCGATGGCGCACGCGGTCGCCGAGGTCGAACGGGTGACGGGGGCCCGGCTCGACATCGACGCCGTGCCGGAGGGCGATCCATCGACGTATCGACTCATCCGCTCCACCGAGACGCTGGGCTGCTTCCAGATCGAGTCGCCGGGCCAGCGGGACCTGATCGGGCGGCTGCAGCCGGAGACCTTCCACGACCTCGTCGTCGACATATCGCTCTTCCGGCCGGGCCCGGTCGCGGCCGACATGGTGCGGCCGTTCATCGCGGCGCGGCACGGCCGTGCGCCGGTCCGCTATCCGCACCCGGACCTGGAGGAGCCGCTCAAGGAGACCTACGGGGTCGTGGTCTTCCACGAGCAGATCATCGAGATCGTCAGCATCATGACCGGGTGCGGGCGCGACGAGGCGGACCAGGTGCGCCGCGGTCTGTCCGACCCCGAGTCGCAGGGGAGGATCCGGGCCTGGTTCGCGCAGGAGGCGGCGGCGAAGGGGTACGACGCCGAGACGATCGCCCGGACCTGGGAGATCATCGAGGCCTTCGGTTCGTACGGCTTCTGCAAGGCGCATGCGGTCGCCTTCGCCGTGCCCACGTACCAGTCGGCGTGGCTGAAGGCCCATCATCCGGCTGCGTTCTACGCGGGGTTGCTCACCCATGACCCCGGGATGTACCCGAAGCGGCTGCTGCTCGCGGACGCGCGGCGGCAGGGGGTGCCGATCCTGCCGCTGGACGTGAACCGGTCCGGGGTCGATCATCGGATCGAACTGGTGTCCGGTTCTGGGGGTGCTGGGGGTTCTGAGGGCGGCGGGGGCGACGGTGCCCGCGGCCGCTGGGGGCTCCGGCTCGCCCTCTCCGACGTGCACGGCATCAGCAAGGCCGAGGCGCAGCGGATCGCCGACGGGCAGCCGTACTCCTCGCTGCTCGATTTCTGGGAGCGGGCGAGGCCCAGCAGGCCGGTCGCTGGACGGCTCGCACAGGTGGGTGCGCTGGACGCGTTCGGCGCCAACCGCCGGGACCTGCAGCTGCACCTGTCGGAGCTGCACCGCGGCGCGCACGCTTCCGGTACCTCTCAGCTGCCTCTCGCCGGCGGGCGCAGGACCGCCCCGGCCGGGCTGCCCGACCTGGGCGCCGCGGAGCGGCTCAGCGCCGAGCTCGGCGTCCTCGGCATGGACGCGTCGCGCCATCTCATGGGCGACTACCAGGAGTTCCTGGACGAGCTGGGCGTGGTCACGGCACGCCGGCTGCGCACGGCCAGGCACGGTGAGACGGTCCTGGTCGCGGGGGCGAAGGCGGCCACCCAGACGCCGCCGATCCGCTCCGGCAAGCGGGTCATCTTCACCACCCTCGACGACGGCACGGGCCTGGTCGACCTCGCCTTCTTCGACGACGCCCACGCCGCGTGCGCGCACACGGTCTTCCACTCCTGGCTGCTGCTCGTACGCGGAGTCGTGCAGCGCCGCGGCCCCCGCAGCCTCAGCGTGGTCGGCTCCGCCGTCTGGAACCTCGCCGACCTGCTGGAGCTGCGCCGCGATGGCGGCCTCGACGCGGTGGCGCAGCGTCTGGCCGAGCCGGCGATGGCGTCGTCGCCGTCACCGGAAGAGCCCGGTGAGGGCGGCGGGGGCGACGGGGGAGAGGCGGAAGGCGGCGGCCGTGCGGGCGGTACGGACGGCCGCCGCATCCGGATGCCCACCGGATACGAGATGCATCCGTGGGCGGATCTGCGTCCGGCGGGCGAAGGCCCGGCGAGCGGACGGAAGTTGTGGCACCAGAGTCCAGGGAGTGCGGGATGACCATCCTCTGTCTGCGTTTCCAGCTGCCGTCGGCGGGCGAGGCCGTCCTGCCGGGGCTCCTCACGCTGCTCGGAGAGTTCACCCCCGTCGTCGAGGCGGCCCCGCCCGACGCGGCACTCGCGGATCTGGGCGGAGCGGTGCGGTACTTCGGGCGGGACGCGGTCGAGCTGGCAGCAGTGATACGGGTACGGGCGCTCGCCCTGTACAGCGTCGACTGCGCGATCGGGGCCGGGCCCGGGCCGATGCTGGCGCGGATGGCCGCACGCGACGCCGCGCCGGGGGTGACCCGGGTCGTGCCCGAGGACCCGGACGCCATCGCGGAGTTCCTCGCCGACAAGCCGGTCATGGCACTCCCCGGGGTCGGCGCGGCGACCGCCCGCACCCTCGGCTCGTACGGGCTCGACTCCATCGGCAGGCTCGCCGCCGCACCCCTGTCCACCGTGCAGCGGCTCGTCGGCGCCCGCGCCGGGCGTGAGCTGCACGAGAAGGCACACGGCGTCGACCGGAGTCGCGTCGTCCCGAACGCCGCAGCTCGCTCGCTGGCCTCCGAACGGACCTTCCCGCGCGACGAACTGGACCCGTTCCAGCACCGGCGCGCCCTGCTCTCCATCACCGAGGAGCTGGGCGCCCGGCTGCGCGCCGAGAAGCAGGTGTGCCGCGCGCTGGCCCTGACCGTGCGCTACGCGGACCGCTCGACGACCACGCGCAGCCGGACGCTCCCCGAGCCGACCGCCCACTCGTCCGCGCTCACCGACACCGCGTACCGGATGTACGAGGCGCTCGGCCTGCAGCGGGCCCGGGTGCGCGCCGTCGCGCTGCGCGCCGAGGGCCTGGGCCCGGCCGAAGGCACCGCCCACCAGCTCAGCTTCGATCCGGCGGACGACAAGGCCCGCCGGCTCGAGGCGGCCGCGGACCGGGCCCGCGCCCGGTTCGGTCCTGGCGCGGTCATCCCGGGGGCGCTGGCGGCGTAGGCGCCTCGTGCGTCAGTTGGCCCACGGCGGGGTGAGGTGCGTGCCGTCCGCCAGGTCCGCTGCCATGCCCACGCTCGTGGTGACCCATGCGACGGCGGTCTCGGCGGTGCGGTTGTGGATCTGCACCGGGACGCCCGCGTTGATGACGGCGGTGTCTCCGGGCGCGAGCGGCTCGGTGTGTCCGTCGAGAGTGATCTCCACCTCGCCGCTGAGCAGATGGAAGAGCTCCTCGCGGGTGACGGTGTGCACGGGGGACGAGACCCCGGCGGGGATCTCGCCGCGCCAGCCGCACAACTCCTTGCTGCCCAGGGCGGGCCGTGCGTACGAGATGAAGCGGGTGCCGTGGATTTCCATGGTCTCGGCGTCGGCGGTGCGGATGACGGGCATGGCGGACCTCCGGTGAAGTGGTCGAGCAGGCTGAAGTGGGCGACTTGAGATGGTCAAGCAGCTTGACCATATAGTCAAGCTGCTTGACCAAGTGCGTCAAGGTGTTTCAATGCCTCCGTGCAGAACTCCGAAGCCATGGCCCTGTCCACCGCTCTCCTCGCAGTCGCGGGCGAGCTGACCCAGCGCATCCATGACGGCGTCGTCGCGCGCGGCTTCGAGGGGGTGCGTCCCGCGCACGGCTTCGCCTTCGCGCGGATGGCCCCGGGCGGCGCGACCGTCACCGAACTGGCGGAGCACCTCGGCGTCACCAAGCAGGCCGCAAGTCAGCTCGTGGACGAGCTCGTACGCAAGGGATACACGCGGCGTGAGCCGCACCCCGGTGACGCGCGCGCCCGGCTGGTCGTGCTCACCGAACTGGGCTGGTCCTGCACTCGTGCCGCGGACGAAGCCGCGGCGGAGGCCGTGCGTCCGTGGGTGGAGCTGCTCGGCGAGCGGAAAGCCCGGGCGCTTCGCGACGACTTGCTGCGCCTCGCGCCGCGGGGGCCGATCAGGCCCACATGGTGACGCCGGGACGGGGCGGCGAGGGCCGTCGAGTCCAGGGCGAGCCCAGGGGAGCCGATGGCGGGTCCATGGTGAGCGAGTGGCTGACGGCGATTCAGGTTTTTACCGTCGTACCACTTCACGGCTGGGTTACTCGCCCGTAATTTGCTAGGTGCGCCACCTTCTTGTGGCCCGGGCCGCAGCGCGAACAATCATCGCAACTCCCTTGAGCCGCAAGGAGATCGCCCGATGCTGCCCTCGAAGCGTCCCCGGAAGCGTACGTTCAGATCCCTGACCGCAGCCCTGCTGCTCACCGCCGCCCTCGCCGTAGCGGGCCCAGCCGCCACCGCACAGGCCCAGGCCCCGAGCAGCGGCTGGAACGACTACTCCTGCAAGCCGTCCGCCGCGCACCCGCGGCCTGTCGTCCTCGTCCACGGAACCTTCGGGAACTCCGTCGACAACTGGCTGGCCCTCGCGCCCTACCTGGTCGACCGCGGGTACTGCGTCTACTCCCTCGACTACGGGCAGCTGCCCGGCGTGCCGCTCTTCAACGGCCTCGGTCCCATCGACGTGTCGGCCGGGCAGCTGGATACCTTTGTCGACAAGGTGCTCGCATCGACCGGTGCGGCGAAGGCTGACCTGGTCGGGCACTCCCAGGGCGGGATGATGCCCCGGTACTACCTCAAGTTCCTCGGCGGCGCCGCCAAGGTGAACGCGCTCGTCGGCATCGCCCCCGACAACCACGGCACCACCCTGTCGGGACTCACCAACCTCCTGCCGTACTTCCCGGGCGCGGAGGGCCTGCTCTCCGCGGCCACTCCCGGACTCGCCGACCAGATCGTCGGATCCGCCTTCCTGACCAAGCTCAACGAGGGCGGCGACACGGTTCCCGGCGTCCGCTACACCGTCATCGCCACCAAGTACGACGAGGTGGCGACGCCGTACCGCGCGCAGTTCCTGGACGGGCCGGACGTGCGCAACGTCGTCGTGCAGGACCTGTGTTCCGCCGATCTGTCCGAGCATCTGGCGATCGGGCTCCTGGACCGCGTCGCCTTCCACGAGGTGGCGAACGCGCTCGACCCCGCGCACGCCACCCCGACCACCTGCGCCTCCGCCCTCAGCTGAGCGGCGCACCACTGCCGTCGGGCACACCCCCATCGCCGGGACGCGTGCCCGACGGCCTCAGCCCACCCACCGATAACGCCGCTCGGGCCGCCCCGTCCTTCCGTACTTGAGCGTCACCTGCGCCCGGCCCGTGTCCGCGAAGTACTCGAGATAGCGGCGGGCGCTGACCCGGGACAGGCTGCCCGCGCGGGCGCACTCCGAGGCGGAGAGGCCGTCCGGGTGGGCGCGCAGCGTGCGTTCGACGAGCTCGGCGGTGTGCGCCGCGAGTCCCTTCGGCAGCTCGCGGGAGCCGGGCGGGCGGGCACCGAAGATCTGGTCGACATCCTCCTGGCGCGCCTCGTCGAGCCGGTCCAGGCGGGCCCGCAACGCCGCCACGTGCCGCAACTGCTCCTGGAGCGCCGCCTGGTCGAACGGCTTGAGCAGATAGTGCAGCGCCCCGGCGCGCAATGCGGCCCGCACGATCTCCGCATCCCGCGCCGCCGTGATGAACAGGACGTCCACCGCCGCCCGTTCGGGATCGCGCTCCTCGGCGGCGCGCAGCTCGCGCAGCACACCGATCCCGTCCATGTCGGGCAGATAGACGTCCAGGAGTACGAGGTCAGGGCTCAGCCGCCGCACCGCACGCAGTGCCTCCGCGCCGCTGTGCGCGACGCCGACGACCGTGAACCCGTCCGTCGCGGACACATACCGGCTGTGCAGCTTGGCGACCATGAAGTCGTCGTCCACCACCAGCACCTTCGTCACTCACCGCAGGCTATGGGGCCGACCACAAGAACCACAACGTTCCTTGCTTGCGGAAGAGAGACAGCTCGTTAACGCGCAGGCAACATGTGGGCCACCTCACACCCCCCCGCAAGCCTTCCCGTACCGATCCGACGTACCGACAGGTGGTGGCACATGCGGCTGCGCACTCCGCTCGCCCTGCTCGGGGCCGCGGTGCTCGTGCTCGCCGGACCGCCGCTGCTCACGACCGGCAGCGGCGCCGAGACCGGCACACAGATCCCCGGCCTGCGCTTCATGGTCCCCAACACGCCCGGCGGCGGCTACGACATCACGGCCCGCACCGCCGCCAAGAACGCCGAGGACGCCGGGCTCACCCACAACATCGAGGTCTTCAACCTGCCCGGCGCCGGCGGTACCGTCGGCCTCACCCGGCTCGTCGGCGAGCACGGCAACGGCCGGCTCGCCACGTCCATGGGCCTCGGCGTCGTAGGAGCCGCGCGCTCCAACCACGCGCCGAAGACGCTCGCCGACACCACACCGATCGCCCGGCTCACCGAGGAGCAGGACGTCGTCGTGGTCGCCAAGGACTCCCCGTACCGGACCATCGAGCAGCTCATCGAGGCGCGGGGCCGTACTGTGGCGGCATGACGGACGACGACACCCGGCTCGACCCGGGCGTGCTGCGGATCCGCCCGGCCACCGCCGCCGACGTGACCGCCGTGAAGGCGGTCACGGACGCGGCGTACCACCACTACATCGAACGCATCGGCGTCGTACCCCAGCCGATGGAGGCGGACCATGCGGCGAATGTCGCCGCGGGCCTGGTGTTCGTCGCCGGCGATCCTGTGACGGGCCTCGTGGTCGTCGTCCCGGAGGCCGGCCACCTGTTCCTGGACAGCATCGCGGTGCATCCTGACGCGCACGGGCAGGGCGTGGGCCGCCGCCTGCTGGCCTTCGTCGACGCACGCGCGCGTGCGCTGGGACTGTCCGAGGTCAGGCTCTACACGAACGCGATGATGTGGGAGAACCAGAAGATCTACCCGCGGTACGGATACGAGGTCGTCGAGCGGCGTGTCGACGGGCCGTACGACCGCATTCACTACCGCAAGAGGCTGGCCTGAGGGCCTCGGCCGCCTCGGTCGGCCGTCGGTGCCAGGGTTTCGGAGAAAAATCTTTCGGCCGGATGTCACAGGGGCCGGGGCGGCTGTGTCCAACCAAGTGAAAGCAGACGCGGTTCACATGGGAGGGCACAGTGATCAAGAAGAGTGCCGAGGTCGGCGATTCGTTCATGGCCTACCTCGAGGCCGGCGCGGGGGACGTGCCCGTGGTGTTTCTGCACGGGAACCCCACGTCGTCGTACCTGTGGCGGAACGTCATCCCGCACGTGGCCGGCCAGGCGCGCTGCCTGGCGCCGGATCTGATCGGGATGGGCGAGTCCGGGAAGCCCGACATCGGCTACCGTTTCGTCGACCATGTCCGTTATCTGGACGCCTGGTTCGACGCGCTCGGTCTGGAGGAGGTCGTGATCGTCGGTCATGACTGGGGCGGGGCGCTGGGCATGGACTGGGCCGCCCGGCATCCGGGGCGGGTGCGGGGTGTGGCGGTGATCGAGACGTTTCTGCGGCCGCTGCGCTGGGAGGAGATGCCGCCGCAGGGCGCCGAGTTGTTCCGGTCGTTCCGCTCCCCGGAGGGGGAGGTGAAGATCCTCGAGAACAACATGTTCATCGAGTTCAACCTTCCCTTCGGGGTGACCAGCGGGCTCGCGGCCGAGGACCACGACGTCTACCGCGCGCCGTATCCCGACCCGGCCTCGCGCAAGCCGCTCCTGGCGTGGCCGCGCGAGATCCCCTTCGACGGTGAACCGGCCGACGTGCACGAGCGCATGCTCGCCTACGGCCGCTGGATGGCGGACACTCCCGAGGTGCCGAAGCTCGTGATGACCGTCGAGTCCGGCGTGGGAATGGGGTCACCCGAGATGGCCGCGTGGGTCAAGGACACCTTCGCGAGCGTGGAGATCGAGTCGGTCGGACCGGGCGGGCACCACGCCCCGGAGGACCAGCCGGACGCCATCGGATCCGCAGTCGCCCGCTGGCTGCGGCGACACGAGTTGACGACGCAGTGACGATGCAGCGGTGAGGGACGAAGGCGCCATGAGCAGCGAAGGGAAAGCTGTGAGCAGCGAAGAAGCCGTGGGCGGTGAAGACGCCGAGGCCGCCGGCAGCGAACGCGAAGCGGCTCTGGACAGCGAACGTGAAGCGGCCTTGGACAGCGAACAGAAGCTGGTGGCGCGTGCGGTCGACGGCGACAAGGCGGCCCTGGAGGAGGTGGTCCACCTCCTCCAGGACCCGCTCTACCGGCTGGCCCTGCGGATGGTGTGGCGGCCGGCGGACGCGGAGGACGCGACCCAGGAGATCCTGATCCGGGTCATCACCCGGCTCGCCACCTGGCGCGCCGAGGCGAGGCTCCTCACATGGGCGTACCGGGTCGGCGTCAACTACCTGCTCAATCTGCGCCGCAGCACCCCGCAGGAGGCGAAGCAGCTCAGCCTGGAGGAGTTCCGCGAGAACCTGGCCGACGGGCTCGCGGCGGCCGACTACGCGGGTCCCGAGGCCGAACTGCTGGTCCACGAAGTACGGCTCAGCTGCTCGCAGGCGATGCTGCAGTGCCTGGAGCGCGGGGAGCGGGTCGCCTTCGTGCTCGGTGAGGTCTTCGAGCTGCCGTCGCCCGACGCCGCGTGGATCCTCGACGTCACCCCGGCCGCGTACCGCAAGCGCCTCGAGCGCGCCCGGCAGCGGATCCGCGCGTTCATGGGGTCGACGTGCGGGATCGTCGACCCGAAGGCGTTCTGCCGCTGCGCCCGGCGGGTGGAAACGGCGGTCGCGAGCGGCCGCGTCGACCCGCGGCGGCCGGCGCTGGCCACCCATCCCGTCACCCCGGGCGGCCGCGGTGTGACCGCGGCCGCCGCGCAGATGCACCGCCTGCACGACGCCGCCGCCGTGCTGCGCGCACACCCCGACTACGCCGCTCCGCAGGCCAGAACCGATGCCGTACTGGCACTGCTGCAGTCCGGGCGGTTCCCGCTGCTGGGGTGAGTTCCCGCTGCTGGGGTGAGGGGCGGCCGGCTTCCGGTCAGTCCTCGGGCCACCAGGTCTGCTGGATGTCCTTGCGGACCTCGGGGCGCTCGCGGGGCCGGTCGTCGGCCTCTTCCCGCGCGCGGCGGCGGTCGATGGTGGTCTTTCCCAGGGGCTTCTGCACGGTCACGCGGCGCATGGCTGCCTCCTTGTGGTCCGCCGGTTTCCGCAGGGGTGCGGAGGTGAGGCAGACCTGGTTGAGGGAGAGTGACGCATCGGAGGCCGGTTGTCAGTGGCGGGTGTCACGCTGGGCGGCATGACTGTTCACCAGGGGAGCATCGAATCGGACGGCGTCGACTGGGACGCCGAGGCCGCCACCTTCGACGACTATCCGGATCACGGCCTGCGGGACCCCGCCGTGCGGGACGCCTGGGCGGCGCGGATGAAAGAGTGGCTCCCCTCGGCGAGATCTCACATCCTGGACCTCGGGTGCGGCACAGGCAGCCTCTCGCTGCTCGCCGCCGAACAGGGGCACCAGGTCACGGGCGTCGACCTGTCGCCTCGCATGGCCGAGCGCGCCCGGGCCAAGCTCGCGGGACACGACGCGGAGATCCTGGTCGGCGATGCGGCGGCGCCCCCGGTGGGCGACCGCAGGTTCGACGTGGTGCTGGTGCGCCATGTGCTGTGGACGCTGCCCGACCCCGAGGCGGTCCTGCGCCACTGGCGCGGGCTGCTCAGGCCAGGAGGCCGGCTCGTCCTGGTCGAGGGCGTCTGGGGCGAGACGTCCCCGGTCGGCATCCCCGCCCGCCGCCTCGTGGAGCTGCTCGCCCCGCTCACCGCCCGCCTCCACACCGAGCGGCTGTCGGGGGACGCCCGCCTGTGGGGCCGGGCGGTGCACGACGAGCGGTATGCGGTGGTGGCCACGTTCCCGGCTCCCCGGCCGTGGGCCCGCCACACCGAGGTCGTCGACGTCCATCTGATCCTCCGCCGCGGCGACGAGGTGCTGCTCGCCCGCCGCGCAGGCACGGGGTACGCGGACGGCCTGCTGAACGGACCGTCCGGCCACGTCGAGGACGGCGAGGACGTCCGCGCCGCCATGATCCGCGAGGCCCGCGAGGAGATCGGCCTCGACCTCGCGCCGGACGACCTGCGCGTCGCGCTCGTCATGCAGCACCGTGGGCCGGGCGGGCAGCCGCGTATCGGCTGGTTCTTCGAGGCGCAGTACGGAGCGGGCGGCGAGCCGGTGAACAGGGAGCCGGACAAGTGCTCCGGAATCGGCTGGCACCCGCTGTCCGCGCTCCCCGACGACATGGTGGCGTACTGCCGTGCGGGCCTCGAGGCGTATCGCGCCGGTCAGCGCTTCGTTCTGCACTGGCACGAGGACGGTGACGCCGTTGCGTACGAGCCGGGAGGGGCGAGCCGCGTGAAGGTTCTCAGGGAGACCTGAGCAGGCCCTCGAGACCCTCCCCGCGTGCCAGACGCTCGAGTTCGTCCAGGGCCCGGCGGGCGGCGGCCGCGGCGGCCGGGTCCGACTCGGCCAGGCCGCTCGCGGCGAACTCGTCCTCGTCCAGCCGCAGCACCGTCGCGCGGTCGCCGGACACCCACAGGTCGAGGTCCAGGTCCTCCACGACCAGCTCGCGGCCCGACAGGACGGCGGGCCGGGCCACGTCGCAGTACCAGCCCTTCAGGGTGCCGTCCGCGGCCCGGACCTCCTTCACGGAGTACCAGCGGTCGCGCCAGTAGTGCTCGCTGAAGATGTCACCCGGCTCGAAGCGCACGAAGCCGAAGTCGCGGACGCCCGCGCCCGCCCAAGGGGCCCGGACGGTGACGCGGGTGCCGTCGTCGTGGATGAGCCGGGCCGGGTAACGGATCTTCGTGCGGCCGGACTTGACCAGTACCACATCGACGCTGTCGATGCCGTCCGAGACGTCAGCCCAGTTCGCGGACATACCGGACCTCCGTTGCGCAGACCTCGTAGCCGAACCACTTGTTGATGGCCAGCATGGGGCCGTTCCCGGTGTCGTTGCCGGTGAAGGCCTCCGTGCAGCCGGCGGCGCGGGCACGGTGCAGGGAGTCGTTCTTGGCGAGCTTGGCCAGGCCCCGGCCGCGGTAGGAGCGGGCCGTTCCCGTCATGCCGGTCGCGTACCTGGAGGTGCCGTCCGTACGGGCCAGGCTGAACGCCGCGGGGCGGCCGTCCACCACGGCCACCGTGGTCAGTTCGCGGTCCAGCAGCGGATGGCCCCAGGTCTCGGTCAGCCAGTGCTCGTAGTCCGTGAACTCCGTGTCGATGTCGCTGGGCTCGTCCTCTACCGTCTCCGCGTCCAGCTCGAACAGGGGGTGCGGGTCGTCCGCGAAGTCCGCGGCGGTGCGGAGTTCGACACCCGCCGGGGGCCGCTGGAGCGGTGGCAGGGTGCCCCCTGCGAGATCCAGGCGGAGGAAGTGGGCCGACCGGCTCGCGCGGTAGCCGTGCTTCTCGGCGAAGGCGCGGTTGCCGGGCGCGTCCAGGACCCAGCTGTAGAGCGTCGTGACGCCGTGCCCGGCCAGGAACTCCTCCGCCCCGCGCACGATCCGCGAACCCGCGCCGCGGCGGAGCCGCTCCGGATGCACGTACACATTGGCGTAACCCTGCCCGGGCTCCGGGCTGTCGTAGGCGACGCCCAGCTGCGCCGTGCCGATGATCTCGCCGTCCTCCTCGGCGACCAGCGGCCGGTAGTGGGCGTCGGGATGGGCATGCGCCACGTCGAAGGCGACGGACTCGGCCGAGGACAGCATGAACGGCAGGGCGGCGCGCCGCACACGTGCAAAGCCTTCGGCGTCTTCGGGGCGGAAGGCGCGGACACTCACGGTCATGGGGCCGCACGGTACGCGTACGACGTCGTGCTCGCCTCCGAATTACCGTGCCGTGCGGGACAATCGGCACGTGACCTTGAAGATCGACATCGACCCGGGCGCCGCGACCGCGCCCTACGAGCAACTGCGCGCACAGATCTCGGAGCAGGCCCGCTCGGGGGCGCTGCCGGTGGGCTACAAGCTGCCGACGGTACGAGGGCTCGCGGAGGACCTGGGGCTCGCCGCCAACACGGTGGCCAAGGCGTACCGCGCGCTGGAGTCGGACGGGGTGATCGAGACCCGCGGCCGCCACGGCACGTTCGTCGCCGCCGCGGGGGACGCCGCGTCGAAGGGCGCCGCCGCCGCGGCGCAGGCGTACGCCGAGCGTGTCCAGCGCCTCGGCCTCACGGAGGCCGCGGCACTCGAGGCGGCACGGGATGCGCTGCGCGCGGCTTACGGGGACTCGGGGTGACCCTCCAGGGGGCTCCGCCCCTGGACCCCCGTATCGGCGGCTTCGCCGCCTCGTCCTCGAACTCCCCCCAGACTTCGTCCGGGAGGTGCCCCCAGACGGGCTGAAATTCGGCGCCCCGGCGCTACAGGTAAAGCCCGGCATCCGCGCCGGCACGCTGATCCGGAACCGACGCCGGTGTCGTGCCGCGCCGCAGTGCGTAGAGCTCCGCGAGCGTCGCGCCGTCGCGGCCGATGCCGGATTCCAGGTCCGGGGCGTCCGGGCCGAGCCAGTTGACCGCCTCGGGGCGGGTCAGGGGGCCGACCTCGATGCGGGCCAGGCAGCGGCCGGGGCGGACGACCGCCGGGTGGAGCCGCTCCAGGTCCTCGTTGGTGGTGACGCCGACCAGGACGTTGCGGCCCTGGCCGAGCAGCCCGTCCGTGAGGTTGAGCAGGCGCGACAGCGCCTGCCCCGCCGTGTGCTTGGCCTCGCCGCGGATCAGTTCGTCGCAGTCCTCGAGGAGGAGCAGCCGCCAGCGGCCCTTCGCCGTGCCGTCGTCCTCACCGATGGCGATGTCCATCAGGTAGCCGACGTCCGAGAACAGACGCTCGGGGTCCAGGACGCAGTCCACCTGGCACCAGTCGCGCCACGAGCGCGCCAGCGTGCGCAGCGCCGACGTCTTGCCGGTGCCCGGCGGGCCGTGCAGCAGGAGCAGCCGGCCCGCGATGTCCTCCGGCGTGGTCTTCATCAGCCGGTCCATGGCGTCGGCGACCGGCGCGGTGTAGTTGGGCCGCACCTCCTCCCACGTACCGGCCGTGATCTGCCGGGTCGTACGGTGCGGGCCGCGCCGCGGCGACACGTACCAGAAGCCCATCGTGACGTTGTCCGGCTGGGGTTCCGGCTCGTCGTGCGCGCCGTCCGTGGCCTGCTTGAGGATCTTCTCCGCCAGGTCCGCGCTGGTCGCCGTCACGGTGACGTCCGCGCCGCGGTTCCACCGCGAGATCAGCAGCGTCCAGCCGTCGCCCTCGGCGAGCGTCGCGCTGCGGTCGTCGTCGCGGGCGCCGCGCAGCACCGTGGCGCCGCCGGGCAGCAGCGTGGCACCCGACCGCACCCGGTCGATGTTCACGCTGTGCGAGAAAGGCTGCTCGCCCGTCGCGAAGCGGCCGAGGAACAGCGCGTCGACGACGTCCGACGGGGAGTCGCTGTCGTCGACGTTGAGCCGGATCGGCAGAGCGTCGTGTGGGTTCGCAGACATGCCGAACATGATCCGCCACCCAGGCGCCCCATGCATCCGGTTTCCGCAGCGAGCCGCGCACCCCGTCTCGCCGCGCGCGTGCACATCTGGTCCGTAGCGAGTCCCGTGCACCCCGTTACCGAGCTGTGGCAGCGGAATCGATGCCACCGCCCGGCACACGCCATTACTCTTGCCCCTGATGGGACGTCATGGGTGGAATTCGGGGGCGCGGCGGTGGCGACTCACCGCACTGCTCGGCGTCGGTGCGGCCGCTCTGGCCCTGGTGCTGACTCTGATCAGCACACTGCCCGGAGAGGGCCGCGGCAGCACCACCGGAACCACCGCCGACGGCGACAAGGTGCACGGCACCCCCGCAGTCCCGTCCGGGAAAGCGGAGCCGGAGGTGGGCTGGGGCTTCACCCACACCCAGTACAGCGCCGACGAGGGCGAGGCACCCGCCGTCCAGCGAGCCGAGAAGCTGCTCTCCCAGCAGCCGATGCCGCAGATCCAGCACATCATGGGCTGGGGCGCGGGCAGTCCCGAGCCGTCCAAGGGGCGTTACGACTTCGACGAGATGGACCGGCGGCTCGACTTCATCCGCGCCACCGGCGGCACCCCCGTCGTCACGCTCTGCTGCGCCCCCGACTGGATGAAGGGCGGCAAGTCCGGCGCCGGCAACACGGACTGGAGCCAGCAGGCCCTCGAGACGGCACCCGACCGCGCCCACTACAAGGACTTCGCGAATCTCGCCGCGACCGTCGCCAGGCGCTATCCGGACGTACGGCACTTCATCGTCTGGAACGAGTTCAAGGGCTTCTGGAACAACTCGGAGCGGCGCTGGGACTACGAGGGGTACACCGAGCTCTACAACCTCGTCTACAAGGCGCTCAAGAAGGTCGACAAGGACATCCTGGTCGGCGGCCCCTACCTGGTGATGGACAGCGTCGACCCCCGCCAGAAGGAGTACGCGTCGACCGCGCTCAAGGGCGACTGGGGCGCCGCGGACCAGCGCATCCTCGACGCCTTCGACTACTGGAACAAGCACAAGGCGGGCGCCGACTTCGTCGTCGTCGACGGCTCCAGCTACACGGCCGACGACGAGCTGCTTCCGGACGAGTTCAAGGCCACCGACAAGCTGACCGCCGTCAGCCGCTGGGTGCGGCAGCAGACCGGCGACCTGCCCCTGTGGTGGGCCGAGTACTACGTCGAGCCGGGCGACGACGATGACGAACGCGACGGCTGGTCCGAGCCGCACCGGATCGCCGTCCACGCCGCGGGCCTGATCGCGATGGCCCGCGGCGGCGCCACCTCCGCCTTCTACTGGAACCCGCAGAAGAAGAACGGCGCCGCCTGCCCGGGCTGCCTCTGGCGCAACACCCAACTGTCCGACGGCGGCACCGCACTGCCGATGTTCGGCCTGCTCTCCCGGTTCGCCAAGGAGTTCCCGCCCGGCACGACGTACGAGAAGGTGTCCATCGCCGCCGACGACGTGCCCAATGTGCGGGTGCTGGCCGACGACAAGGCGGTCCTCGTGGTGAACACCCTGGACCGGCAGATCAGCGCAAAGGTCGACGGCAAGCGGTTCGACATGGCGGCCTACGAGGTGAAGTGGCTGGGGCGCTGAGCCACAGTGCATCGGCCATTACGGCAAGGGGTCCAGGAAGCCTCGCGCTTCCTGGACCCCTTCGCGTACCCCCACCCGGCTGCCCCAGGCGTCCTACGCCATCGTCATGAACCGCTGCACCAGCGAGGCCACCAGCACCGCCAGCAGCGGCAGCGAGAACCAGAAACTGCTCTGCAGCCAGCGCAGCTGCCGCACGCTCGGCGCCACCGCGACCCGTACCACCTCGCGCGTCGCCAGCAGCAGTATCAGCGCCAGCGCCGCCAGCGCGCCCACCACCGACCAGGGCGTCCATGTCACCTGCGGACCGATCGGGCCCGGATCGGCCTTCGCCGGCTTGCCGTCCGGCTGCCTGCTCAACGTGTAGACGGTCGCGTCGTCGTTGGCGAAGACCTTCTTGAGCTCCGGCCGCTGGTCCAGATTCCGGATGAGTCGCGTCTCCCAGGTGTTTGAATAGCCCACGTCCATCTGGAGATAGACGACCTGGCTCTCGTTGACCATCAGATACGAGTTCGGGCCGGCGTCCTTGAGCGACTTCACCAGGCCGGACACCAGCACCGGATCGGACGGTGCGAGCGTCGGGACGTACTGCACCTTCTCCATGTCGCGGGCGCCCCACGGCATGGCGGGCGTGACGTTCTCCGCAGTGTCGTTGCTCAGCCACAGCAGGCGGACCGTCGGGTCGTCGTGGGCGTACACATACTCCATGGCCGCGACCTCGCCCGTCCTGATGCGCTCGAAGGGCTCGTTGCCCCAGCGGGCGACGAGGAAGCCGCCCATCAGCACCAGGCCCGCCATGAGGAAGGCCAGCGGAGCCAGGCTGACGCGGTCGCGGTCCCGTTCCTCCGCGGTGACACCCGCACGCGGGAACAGTGCGAGACCGGCGAGCAGCGCCGCGCCGGGCAGGGCGAACATGAAGACGCGCAGAGCCATCTCGCCGCCGTACGACTGCATGCCGAAGCCGAGGAACGGCACGAAGGTGAGCACGAGCAGCGACCGCTCGCGGTACTTGGCGTCGCGGCGGCGCCACCAGCCCCAGCACGCGAACGCCATCACACCGCCGGCGAGCGCCACGCGCGCGTACAGCACCAACTGGTGGGTGGAGCTGCCGCCCCGGATGCGGCCGGACACGGACGAGGACACATTGCTGCCGACGCCGCCGACCCCGCCGAACAGCTCGTCGAAGTGGCCCGACCAGTACGGTTCGGCGAAGAAGCCCACCCATACGGCGACGAGCACCGCGAAGAGCATCGGCAGCCCGCGCAGCTCGCTGCGGCCCACCAGCACCAGCACCGCGAGGACGCCCAGCATCACGAAGGGCGTGAGCTGGTGGGCGGGGACGGTCGCCGCGAACAGGCCGATCAGGATGAGCAGCAGCACGGCACGCTGGCGGCGGTTGGTCGGCTCGACCTCCAGCTCGCCCGGACGCCGCCTCGTCCACAGCACGCGCGGGGCGCGGAACCACACCAGCAGTACGGCGACGAAGACGAGGTAGAGCAGGTAGGTGAAGCCCTGCGGGGAGAAGTAGTCCTGGCCGACCCAGCCGCTCAGCACGAAGATCCAGGCGCCGGCCCACTTGGCGCGCCAGCCCGCCCGCATCGACCGCATGAGCAGGAAGATCGGCGCGAGGTAGAGCAGCTGCATGGTGAGCGGCCACCAGCGGATGACCTCGGTCATGTCCGTGACGCCGCACGCCTTGGCGATGAAGGTGGCGGCAGCGAAGAAGCCGGGCCAGCTCCAGCGTGCGTCCAGGTCGGGCACGGCGGAGCCCGTCCTGTCGATGTAGTCCATGAAGCCGAGGTGCTGCCAGGCCGTCGCGAAGCGCGGCTCGGTCTCGATGACCGCGGGCAGCGCGTGCAGCGACACCACGGTGGCGAGCAGCGTGACCAGCAGCAGCACCCGGTGCTGCCGGTTGGCCCACAGCAGCGAGGCGAAGACGACGACCAGCAGCCCTGCGCCGAGGAGCGTGGTGTGGGGCAGGACGGAGATCAGCCCGAGCCCGCCCATGCGGTCGAGAGCGCGGTCGTCCAGGGCCGCCGCGGGCACCCAGTACAGTCCGAGCGCGCTGACCAGCAGCATGGCCAGGATGACGACACCGGGCGTCACGCGCGCGTGCCGTGCTGTTCGCGGGGCGGCCTCCTGCACGGAGGCCCCTCGGGTGGGAGCCCCCGAGGCATCTGGCGCGGCCGGCTGCTCAGCCGGCTCCTCCTTGCGCGGGTCGTCTGCCCGGGGCCCGTCCTGTGCGGGACCATTCCCTGAGGCCTTCAGGGACGGCGGCGCCTGCGAGGCCTCAGCGGTGCGCGACGTCTCCGTACGCGAGCTCTCCGAACTCGCCGTCATAGAGCCCCCCGAACTCTCCGCCTGAGGGCCCTCGTCCGCGGAGTCGGTGCTCTCCGGTGTGGGGACCCTGTCCTGACCGCCGCCCGGATCGCCCGCGGCAGCGGCCTTCGCATGTGCCTCGGTCCGCGGCCCGGGCAGTGCCAGCGGCGGTCCCGAAGCCCACGTCGGCCCCGGCCGCACGTCCGGTCTGCGCTCCTGGTGGTCCAGGTTGAGCTGGACGCCGAGCGCCAGGGTGTCCGATTCGAGGGAGTCGCGCAGCGCCCAGGCCGGCCCGTGACTCGTCTTCTCGTCGTGCGGCAGCTCAGCCGCGTCGGGCGTGCCGAGATCCGCCAGGTCGCCGTCCGGGGCCCCGGACGCGCCGGCGGGCGGTCCGGCCGGTGCGGTCCTGACGATCCGGTACAGCTTGGGCGCGGCGATCGCCACGATCACCGCAAGGCTGGAGATCTCCGCGACACCCGCACCGGTCAGGCCCATCCGCGGGAGCAGCAGCAGCGTCAGCCCCAGCACCAGGACGCACAGCAGGCCCTGCAGATAGGCGAGTCCGGACGTACGGCTCTGGGCGCGCAGCACCGCGAAGTACGTCTCCATGACGACCCGCAGCACCGCACCGACGGCGAACCAGCGCAGCAGCGGGGTCGCCGCGTCCGCGTATCCCTGGCCGAACACCCGCAGCACGAACGGCGCGGCGACGAAGAGCACGCCGGTCACCGGCAGCATGATCCGCGCCATGCGGCGCAGTGCCGCACGAGTGTTCGCGGCGAGCTGCGCCGGGTCGTGGGAGCCCTCGACGGTCAGGGACGCACCCATGTTGATGGCGAGCAGATTGACGGTGCCGCCGATCGTGGTGGTGATGTAGAAGTACGCGTTCTCGGCCGAGCTGACCTGCGACGCGATGATCACCGGGACCAGATAGACCACGGCGAGCGAGAACAGTGAGCCCGTGTAGTCGCCCGCCAGGAACCGGCCCAGCTCGCGCAGCGACGGCGGCCGGGCGTGGTCCTCGGTCGCCTTCACATGGCGTGGCACGAGACGGCGGAACACCAGCCAGCCGAGCGGCACCACGGACGCCGCGATCGCGGCCACCCACGACACGAAGACGCCTGTGGTGGGGATGGCCACGGCGAACGCGACCAGCAGCCCCAGCTTCACGGCGGAGAACACCGTGTTCCCGACGGGCACCCAGAGCGCGCTGCGCAGCCCGGTCAGCACCCCGTCCTGCAGCGTCAGCAGCGACCAGGCGACGACGGCCGCGATGAACCCGAGGCCGTTGACGGTGCCGTGCAGGAACCGGTACGAGGGCCCCCACATGTCGAGGGTCAGCAGGAAGACGACGGCCGCGACCGCCACGACCGCCGAACTGCCCGCGTACGTCCGGAAGATGAGGCGCCCCGTGGTGTGGCCCGCCACCGGGATGAAGCGGGCCAGAGCGCCCGTGAGCGTCACCGCGGTGAGCCCGGCCAGCAGCTTCATCGCGGCGATCGCCGCGGAGCCCTGGCCGACCGCGTCCTCCGAGTAGTAGCGCGCGGCGGCCAGCCAGAAGCCGAGGCCGAGGACCGCGCTGATCCCGGTGTTGAGCATCAGCGCATAGGCGTTGCGGAACAGCGGGTTGCCGCCGGAGCCCTTGCCCCGTCCGGGCAGGCGCAGCCTGCGGCCGGCCGTGGGCTGCGCCTCGGCCGGGGGAGTCGCGGAGGTGTCGACCTGGGCTGTGGTCGTCGTGTCAGACACGGGTACGTGCTGCCTTCCGGCTGGCCTGTCGGGCTCTTCGGACCACGGCGTACCCCTTGGTGAGGACGTGGTCCCTGGCGAACGTGCGGGCGATGGCGCGGCCTTCGACCAGCCGCGCGAACTCGTCGATTCCGGTGCTGCGGCGCACTGTCACGCGCTGCAGTGCGTACGGACCCTGGCGGCGCCGCGCCAGGGTGTTGCCGACCGCGAGGGACTGCGCGAACCCGGCCTCGCGCACCGCCCGGCGCACACGGCGGCTCGAATAGCCGTACGGATACGCGAACGAGGAGGGCCGGGTGCCGAGCTCCTCGGCCACGATCTCCTTGCAGCGCAGCAGCTCGGACCGGAGCGCGTCGTCCGGGATCTGGTCCAGCTGCGGATGCGTGTGGCTGTGGCCGCCGATCTCCACGCCGCTCTCGGCGAGTTCGCGCACCTGGTCCCAGTCGAGCATGGTGTCCAGAGCGCCTCCGGTGTCGTGCGCCCCGCGCAGCCAGCCCGTCGAGACGAACACGGTGGCCGCGAAGCCGTGTTCGGCGAGAACGGGCAGCGCATGCCGGTGCACGCCTTCGTAGCCGTCGTCGAAGGTGATCAGCACGGGGCGCTCCGGCAGCGCCTTCCCGGACCGCCAGGCGTCCGCCAGCTCCGCCGTGGTGACCGGCGTGAACCCGCTGTCCCCGATCAGCGCCATGTGCTCGGCGAACGCCTGGGGCGCCACGGACAGCGCCCGGGTGGCGTCGTTGGGCGCGTGCGCGACGGAGTGGTACATGAGGATGGGCACGGGGGTGTTCATGCAGGACCACCCCCGTGCCTGTGCCGTTCTGCGCCGCGTGTGTTCAGGGCGTACGCAGTCGCACCCCCTACGGCGCGATGCGCCCCCAATGCGCTCCCGCGCTCCTGCCATGCGCTCCCCTGGTACGCACAGCCCGGCACGGATCCCCTGCTCATAGCTCCGCCCCCTCGCCGTCCGTGCTCCCCCCGATCTCCGCCACGGAGAATGTGGCGCCACCCCTGCGCGCACGGACGCTCCCGAGTACGTACCCACCGGCCGCGGCCGCCACTCCGGCCACGATGGCGCCCGCGCGGCCCGCTCCACCCGGTCGGGCCAGCAGCGCGTCGCGCAGACCGCGGGCGACCCCCGCGGGCAGGACGCGCGTGCTGTAGCGGCGCTCCGACTCGAGTCCCTTGCCGGCGCCGACACTCCGGGCCACCAGGGCCTTGGACAGGCCCTCGGCGTACGTACGGGTCCGGAAGTAGCGGAACTGCTCGCGGCCCGCCGGAACTCGGTGGTGGATCACCGCCCGGTCGTCGATCAGCAGGATCGCGTCAGGCCTGGCGCGGCTGAGCCGGATGCACAGCTCGGTCTCCTCACAGCCCAGCGGCCGCTTGTCGCCGTCGCGGCCGATGCCGGTGGCGAAGCCGCCCGCCGCGTCGAACGCCGTCCGCCGGAACGAGGCGTTCCCGCCCAGCACGTTGCGCACCGGGACCCGGCCCGGCGGCAGCCCCCTGTACGTGCAGCCGACGACCCAGTCGAACTCCTCGGGGAACCACGCGGGCCGGCGGCCGGACGCCCAGACGGGCATGGTGCGGCCGCCGACCGCCATGACGCGCGGGTCCTCGTATCCGGCCGCGAAGTGGCGCAGCCAGTCGCGCTCCGCGACGGCGTCGTCGTCGAGGAACGCGATGATCTCGCCGCTGGAGGCCGCGATGCCGGTGTTGCGGCCGGCGGACAGCCCGCGGGGGCCCGCGTTCGCCAGAACACGGACCCCGTCGGTCTCCTTGTACTCCTTCGTCAGGCGTTCGAGCAGCGGCTGGTTGTGGTCCACCACCAGCAGCGTCTCCAGCGCCGGCAGCGACTGCGCCCGTACCGAGGCGACCGCCGCGAGGATGTCCTCCCAGCGGTCCTCGGTGTAGACGCAGATGACGACGGAGACGGTGGGGAGGACGGCGGCGCGGCTCTCCGCGCCACCGTGCTCCCGGCCCCCGCCCTGCTGAAGGTCAGGTGCGCTCAAGACGCCTCACCCCGGACGGAGTTGAACCCCGAGTCGATCCCCGTACCGCCCGCGGTGCCGACCCTGGCCTTGAGCCGCAGCGCGTGCGCACGGCGCTGCAGCGCACGCCGGTTGGAACGCTCCTTGAGGATCACCTTGAGCACGCGCAGTCCGTCCCGTACGGCACGCAGATTGCTCGCGCCGTGGATCCGCAGATACTCGTGGCTGGGGATCTCCTGCACCTTGAGCCCGGCCTTGACCACCCGGATGTTCATCAGGGTCTCGACCTCGAAGCCGGTGCAGTCGAGGTCGATCTCGTCGAGGCAGTGCCGCCAGAACGCGTTGTAGCCGTAGCACAGGTCGGTGTAGCGGGCGCCGAACTTGGCGTTGACCACGGCGCACAGCACACGGTTGCCGAGCTTGCGGATCGGCGTCATGTCGTCCGTGCCGCCGCCGTTGGCGAACCGCGAGCCCTTGGCGAAGTCGGCGCCGGACACCAGCGCGGAGACGTAGCTCACGATCTCCTGGCCGTCGGCCGAGCCGTCCGCGTCGACCATCACGATGATGTCGCCGGTGCACGCCTCGAATCCGCTGATCAGGGCGTCGCCCTTGCCCTTGCCGAGCTGCTTGACGACCTTGACGTCCGGCCACAGTTCACGGGCGACCTCGACCGTGTCGTCCGTGGAATTGCCGTCGACCAGGACGACTTCGTGGATCCATTCGGGAAGGGTCTTGAAGACGTGCGGGAGATTCTCCGCCTCGTTCATGGCGGGGATCACCACACTCACCGGCGGTGCGATCGCGAGATGCGAGGACACCGGGCGGTACTGCCTCGGAATTCTCGCCGTCGCCGTTTCGGCAGTACTGCCGTTCGTGGACGGCTTGGTCAGAGGATCTTCGCCCGGTATCACCGGGCGCAGAAAAGCACTCATGAGTCTGTTCCCTCTCGTCCGGTGGACCGCCCGCCCCTGGGCGGTCCGGCTCTGTGCCCGGTTCGAAAGGGGGGTTCTCACTTACGGCCATGCCGAAATCGATCTTCGTGCAGGCCGAGTGAGCTGATGAAGCTGGCCGACGGGCAAGGTCGGTCGCGCGGCCCGCGTCCCGGCAGACCGGTGGTCACTGGTCACCGAACACGGCACCCCCCTACCGCGCCCCGCGCCGGGAACCATCTGCGGTCCTGAGCCCTCCCCTGGAGCCGCTTGGTAGATGGGCCGATGCGGGTGGATGTATGACGGTATTGACGATTGACACCGTATGGCAAGACCTGGAACCAGGTCTCACGCTTTCGTTGTTTTCATCCCCAGTTTTCGCAAATTCATCTGGATTCCGGAATTCCGAATTCCCGTTACTGCTCGGCTTCCTGATCGGCTTCTTGATCGGTTTCTTGAGTGGAATTTCCCGATCCGTTTGAGATGGCATGCGCCGATGCGCACGTCAGGAAGCCGGCCTTCTCGTCGGGCGGCCACGCAGCAGCCGTACCAGCACCAGCAGGAAGATCAGGGAGCTGAGCGCCGCGACGGCCACGATCCCGCCGCGGACCGACCAGCTGTGCAGGGCGAGCATCGCCTGGGCCACGAGCATGTTGACCGCGATGGCCCCTGCTGACGACGCGAGGACGCGGCCCGCCGGTTCCAGGCCGCGCAGAGCGGCCCCGATGGCGCCTGCGGGCGCCGCGAGAAGGAAGAAGAGCGTGAACGGGCCGCGCAGTGGCGCGTCCACGTCGATGAGTGCGAGAGCCGCGCCGACCCCTCCGACGGCGACCGCCGCGCCCGCGAGCAACGGCAGCACATCTCTCCCCCGGCGCTGCCGCGACCTTCCCCATGCTCTCGACTCTGCTCGAGCAGGGGGGACCCCCGTGGAGCCTGATGGTGATGCCTTGTTACCGATGGTCTGCATTGGCGACTTTGCCCCCCGAAGCGCCGGATGCCGGGCTTCAATGTCGCGCAGTCCCCCCGGGTGCGTCAAGACGCGGTAACTGTGAGCAGATGTTCCCCGGAGGCCATGGCGCGTCTCCGGGGAACACGAGTAACTCACCTACAGCTGACCTCAGTTGGGGTTACTCGACGATCCTGAGCAGCTTGTTCGGCGAGCCGCTGCCCGCGCTGGTGACCACACCGCTGGTGGCGCCGTTCACGAGGGCCGAGGCGACCGTCGCGGGCGTGGCGGAGGGGTGTCCCGCCAGGTAGACGGCCGCTGCGCCCGCGACGTGCGGGGTGGCCATCGAGGTGCCCGAGATCGTGTTGGTCGCCGTGTCGCTGGTGTTCCAGCCGGCCGTGATGGAGACGCCGGGAGCGAAGAGGTCGAGCCGGGAGCCGTAGTTGGACCAGCTGGCCTTGGCGTCCGTGCTGCTGGTGGCGCCCACGGTGATGGCGGCGGCGACACGGGCGGGCGAGTAGGAGGAGGCGTTGGCGCCGTTGTTGCCGGCCGCCACCGCATAGGTCACACCGCTCGCGATGGAGTTCGACACCGCCGTGTCCAGCGCCGTGCTGGCGCCGCCGCCCAGCGACATGTTGGCGACCGAGGGGCCGCTGTGGTTCGCGGTCACCCAGTCGATGCCCGCGATGACGCCCGCGGTGGTGCCGGAGCCGGAGTCGTCGAGCACCCGGACGGCCACGATCTTCGCGGCCTTGGCCACGCCGTACGTGGAGCCCGCGATGGTGGTGGCCACATGAGTGCCGTGGCCGTTGCCGTCGGAGGCGGTGGTGTCGCCGTCGACGGCGTCGTATCCGTACGAGGCCCGGCCGCTGATCTGCGAGTGCGTGATCCGTACGCCGGTGTCGATGACGTACGCCGTGACGCCCGCGCCCGCCGTGTCCGGGTAGGTGTACGTGCCGGACAGCGGGAGGGCCGCCTGGTCGATGCGGTCCAGGCCCCAGGGGGCGCTGCTCTGCGTGGCGTCGATGTGCACACGCTGGTTCTGCTCGACCGAGGCCACCGCCGGGTCGGCGGCGAGTCTCTTCGCCTCGGTCTCCGAGAGGCTGGCCGCATAGCCGTTGAGCGCGGTGCGGAAGGTCTTCTTCACCGTGCCGCCGTACTCCGATATCAGGCCCTTGCCCGTGGCCGAGGCGGCCTTGACGCCTGCGCTCTTCTTCAGCGTGACGATGTAGCTGCCCGAGATCGCGTCCGGTGATCCGGCGGCGAGCACGGTGCCCTCGGCCGGGGCGGCCTGGGCGGGGAGAGCGGTCACTGCGCCGACCAGGGTGGCGGCGGTGGCGACGGAGATCGCGGCGGCGATCCGGATCCTCTTCTTGCTGCGCTGCTGTGCCATAACGAGGGAGTCCTCCTCTAGGCGGTGCGCGCCCGGCGACGCGCAACTGTGGGGGTGGTGTGCGGGATCGCACACGCGCCCGGGAACTTGGCTTTCCGTTCTCGGGCGATCAGCAAGCGTGGCGTCTCTACGGGCGTAGATCAAGGGTCTTGAGCGAATGTCATATCCCTGACATGAGAGTGAAACTGAAAAAGCGTCAGCTGCGCGGGGATCTGCGCCGAAAGTTCTTGTCATGAGCACTACCCAGCAATTATGGGGCGTGCTATGACGGTTGAGGCAGAGATCCTGCTAAGGGAGGTTTCATGAGACGTTCCCGATCCGCGGCATATGTTGCCTCGTTATTCCTCGCCGTCGTCTGCACCCTCACCGGGGCCGCGACGGCGAACGCGTCCCAACTGGCGGCGGCCACCGGCTATGTGGCCCTCGGCGACTCCTACTCCTCCGGTGTCGGAGCCGGCAGCTACGACAGCTCCAGCGGCTCCTGCAAACGCAGCACGCGCGCGTACCCCGTCCTCTGGGCAGCCGCCCATTCACCCTCCACGTTCTCCTTCACCGCCTGCTCCGGAGCTCGTACGAGTGATGTCGTGGCGAACCAGCTCGGCCCGCTCGGCTCCGGTACCGGCCTCGTCAGCATCAGCGTCGGCGGCAACGACGCCGGGTTCTCAGACGTCATGACGACCTGTGTGCTCCAGTCCGAGAGCGCGTGCCTCGCGGCCATCGCGCAAGCGGAGGCGTACATGGACTCGACGCTGCCCGGCAACCTCGACAACGTCTACACGGCCATCCGCGGCAGGGCCCCGGCCGCCCACGTCGTGGTGCTCGGCTATCCGCGCTTCTACAAACTGGGCGGCTCCTGCGTGACGGGCCTCTCCGAGACCGAGCGGTCCGCCATAAACAACGCCGCCGACCATCTGAACGGCGTGATCGCCGAGCGGGCCGCCGATCACGGATTCACCTTCGGCGACGCCAACACGACGTTCGCCGGCCACGAGATCTGCTCGGGCAGTTCGTGGCTGCACAGCGTCAACTGGGTCAATATCGGCGAGTCGTACCACCCGACGGCCACCGGGCAGTCCAGCGGTTACCTGCCCGTGTTCAGCGCCGTGGCCTGATCGCGGCGTCGGGTGTGTAGGAGGCCCCGTCCGTCGGGGCCTCCGTCTGGCAGGTCACCGAGAACGCCACGGAGTTGGACTGCGTCTCCACCGGACTGCGGACCTCCACGCTGATCTCGTTGTGGTACGTCCCGTCCGATTCGTACGTCAGCTCGACGTGGTTGACCTGCTTGGTCCTTCCGCCGCCGGAGGGGAACGACAGTGTCTTCCAGCCCGGGTCGGACGAATCGCCGCTCTTGGTGACCCAGCGGTAGCCGACCTCCGCCGGGACCTGACCCACCGTGAACGTGGCCGTGAACGCGGGCGCCTCGGCCTCCGGCGGCGGGCAGGTGCCGGTGTAGCTGTCGCGGACGGCTGCGACGGTGACCTTCACGGACTGGGTCGGCGGGGTCGTCGTACCACCGTGGCCGCCGGTCGTGGATCCGCCGTCGGTGGAGCCTCCGTTCGGGTAGCCGCTGCTCGGGCTGGCGGAGTCGCTGCCCCCCGTGGGGCCGCCGCTGTCCGTGCTGCTGTCACCGCCATTGCCCCCGGTGCCGCCGTCGTTTCCTCCTGTGCTGCCTCCGGCCGTGGTGCTGCCGTTCCCCGAGTCGCCCCCAAAGCCGCCCTGGTCGAGCAGTGCGTAGGTGAGCCCTGCGAGCGCCAGGGCGAGGGTGACCATGCCCGCGACCAGCACCGCGACGGTGCGCCGCGGGTGCGCCGGCACCGTCGCGGTCGTCGCCGCGGGGCCCGCGGGTGATGCGGCGTACGAGGACGACCCGGTGGGAGCCGGGACGGGGCGCGGTGGAGTGGGCGCCGGACCGGGCTGCCGGAGCACCGTGGCCGTCGGCAGGGAAGACAGCGAGGACGACGGCGTCGCCCCCGCGCGCGGGGTGCCGCCCGCGCCCACGGTCCGCAGATCGCGCTCGGCGTCGCCCGCGGAGGTGCGCTCCGCCGGATCCTTGCGCAGCAGCCCCTCGATGACGGGCGCCAGCGGCCCCGCGCGGCGCGGCGGCGGCAACTCCTCGTCCACGACCGCCCGCAGCGTGCTCAGCGGGGTGTCCTGCCGGAACGGCGAAACGCCCTCCACCGCCGCGTACAGCAGCACGCCGAGCGACCACAGGTCGGACTCCGGCCCGGGCCGCCGCCCGAGCGCCCGCTCCGGGGCCAGGAACTCGGGCGACCCGATGACCTCCCCGGTCATCGTGAGCGCCGAGCTGCCCTCCACCGTCGCGATGCCGAAGTCGGTCAGCACGACGCGCCCGTCGTTCGCGATCAGTACGTTGCCGGGCTTCACGTCGCGGTGCAGCACTCCCGCCTCGTGGGCGGCGCGCAGGGCGGCCAGCACCTCGGCGCCCACCTGTGCGGCGCGCCGCGGGGACATGGGGCCCTCCGCCTCCAGTACGTCGGAGAAAGAGAGCCCGCGGACGAGTTCCATCACGATCCAGGGGCGGCCCTCTTCGGTCGCCACGTCGTAGACCGTCACGACGTTGCGGTGCGGGATACGGGCAGCAGCCCAGGCCTCGCGCTCGAGCCGGGCGTACAGCCGCTCCACGTCGCTCGCCGGGAGCCCCGCGGGGGCGCGCACCTCCTTGACCGCGACCTCGCGGCCCAGGACCTCGTCACGGGCCCGCCACACCGTGCCCATGCCGCCCTCGCCCAGCGTTGCGAGAAGGCGGTAGCGGCCCGCGATCAGCCGCGGCCCGCCCACCCCGTCGATGCCCGGCTCTGCACTCACGGGTGCCCCCCATTCGCGCGGTGCGATTCTCCACAAAAGTAGCTCAACCGAGCGCTGTTGCCGCCCCCTTCAGCGCCAATCCGCAGCCGGCAGCGACCACGGGGGTGCTGAGCGCCGTACACGACACCTCAGGAGGTGCCGTGGGCGGAGGCGACATGGCAGCAGCCACGTGCGCGTGGCTCCGATCGGGAGCGGGCCGCCGCGAGTGAGATCGCCCACGTTCTGGCAGCGCCGGACGCGTGGTCCACCGGACAGCAGGACGCGCAGGGCCGCGCCATCGATGTCGTCGCCTCCGCGTCGCAACACCGGGCGGTGGTCACCGTCACGGGCCTGGGCGCTCCGCCTGGCGACCTGGTCCACCAGCTGTGGGCCGCGGAGAAGTCCGGTTCGCCCCGCTCTCTGGGCCTGCTCGACGGCGACACGCCGAAAGTCGTCGCCGGCTTGAACATCGCGGCGACTTCACTTGCCGTCACCGCCGGGCCCGCGGGCGGCTCACCCCGGCCCACCAGCACCCCCCTTGTCCAACTCGCCCTGGAATCAATTGGATTCGGAGAGTGACTTCCAACCCCCTTATGGGGGAAGTGAATCCAATGACCGGGATACACGGGTGTCCCGGCGGGGCGATAGGGTTAACCTGCCCGGGCCGGGTGCCCGCCGTATGGGTGGGTTGACGCGTGGGGAGTGTCATGGAGCAGATAACAGTGGCGCGCAGCAGGGCGCGTGTCCCTGCGATCACGTGCGGGAGCAGCGCGACCAGTGCGCGTCTCGACCGCCATCTCTCGGTGCTGGGCGGCCCCGCCGTCCCGCAGCGCGAGACGGCCGAGGCGACGTCGCTGATGCGCGAGATAACCACACGGAATACCGCGCAGGACCGCAGTGGCAGGGGGGCGCGCGTCCGCCGTCTCTCGCTGTTCGCACCGCTGCGACGCCTGCGGCGTTCGCTGTTCGGCGGCCACTGACAGCACGCCGTCAGCAGCTTCCGGCCGCAGATACGTTCCGCGCTTCAGGCGGACACACCTTCCGGCGCTCCGCTGCGATCTCCGCGTCCGTCATCCCCACGGCATGCGGCAGCGCTCCCGGTGTGTTCGCCCGCGCGAGTACGGGCTCTCCCACGGCACCGTCCCCAGTGCCGTGACCATCCGGGACGTGTCCCCGACCTCCCGCGCGTAACACCTTTGTCATGCGGCGCTGTTGACGCAGCAATGTGGTGAGGCCAGGGTGGCTGATCGTTTGGCCATTACACTCACCTCACCCGGAGGCGCGCGCGTGTGTGACCTGCACGATCATCATGAGCACGAGGCCCAGCCCGTCGGCGGCCCGGCCCTGAGCCGGCGCCGCATCATGCAGATGCTCGGAGCTGCCGGAGTGACCACGGCCGTGATGGCCGCCGAGGCCGACCCGGCGATGGCCGCCGCCGCGGACGACATCAGCCCCGCCGAGTACCAGGCGCCCGAAGGCCTCGCCGAGGACAGCCCGGCCAAGTCCGCTGCGCTCGACTGGATCAAGGCCAACAGCGCCCGTATCACCGGGCTGAACGCCGAGATCTGGGAGAACGCCGAGCTCAGCCTCCGCGAGTGGAAGTCCTCGATCGCCGAGGCCGAGTTCCTGAAGAAGGCCGGATTCGATGTCGAGTTCGGCACGGCGGGCTTCCCGACCGCGTTCACCGCCACGTACTCGGGCGGCAAGGGCGGCCCGGTCCTCGGGTTCAGCGGCGAGTACGACGCGCTGCCCGGCCTCTCGCAGAACAAGGGCGTCGGACACCACGATCCGCGCGAGTACATCCACGACCCCTTCGCGCCCAGCTACGGACCCGGCCACGGCTGCGGCCACAGCGCACTGGGCACCGCGGCGGCAGCCGCAGCGGCCGCGGTCGCGCAGGCGGCCGCGAAGCACAAGCTGCCCGTGACGGTGAAGTTCTTCGGCTCCACCGCCGAGGAGGCGCTGATCGGCAAGACGTACGCGGTCAGCAAGGGCGTGTACGACGGCCTCGACGCCTTCCTCGACTGGCACCCGTCGACCGCCAACGCCACCGGCTGGGGCACCAGCAACGCCATGACCGCCGTGACCTTCACCTTCCTCGGTGTGGCCGGCCACGGCGGCACCCCGCTCGGCAACAAGAGCGCGCTCGACGCGGCCGTGATGATGGCGACCATGTCCGAGTTCCTCCGCGAGGAGAACCTCGCCCCCTCGGGCCGGCTCCACTGGGTGATCAACAACGGCGGCGACATACCGAACGTCACCCCCGAGATAGCCGAGATCTCGTACTACGTGCGCGAAGGCAGCCCCGCCCGCGTGCAGGTGCTCCTCGACAAGGTGATCGCCGTCTCCGAGGCGGCGGCCAAGGCGAGCCAGACCAGGGTGCAGCACCGCATCACCTCCTCCTGCTGGAACCAGCTGCCGTCCAAGTCCTTCGCGGAGCTGCTCCACGAGAACATGCGCCAGATCGGACCGCCGGAGTTCAGCGACGAGGCACACCAGCTGGCCAAGGAGCTGCAGGAGTCGCTGGGCCTGGCGACGAAGGGCATGCACGACACGATCGCCGACCTGACACCACCCAACCCCGTCTTCCTGGGTGGCGGTTCGACGGACGTCGCCGACATCAGCTGGAACGTGCCGACCGTGTCGATGGGCGCCGCCCTCGCCCCGATCGGTACCAAGATGCACACGTGGTCCACCGCCGCATGCGCGGCCGCCGCGCCCGGCCAGGCCGCCGTGCTCGCCGCCGCCCAGTACCTGGCCGCGACCGCCGTCGACCTCATCACCCAGCCGGAGCGGCTGAAGGCGATCAAGGACGAGTTCGCGGAGCGCACCAAGGGCGTCGAGTGGAAGACGGCCCTGCCCGACGGCTACGAACCGCCGATGTACGAGCCGCCGGCGTGGTTCCTGAGCAAGACCGGCCAGTCGTGGCCGCCGGAGAACATCACGTGGCCGCCCAAGCGGGTCGTGTCCCAGGAGAAGTTCGCCTCGCTCGGCCCGGAGCTGGCCGCTCAGAAGTAGCCGTACGAGAGGGCCGTACGAGGGGGCTGCCCACCGCCCTCGCCCACTGCTTGAGGCGTGCGAGGCGCGCCCGGCGCATGGCGGCGGGCGGCGGGCGGCACGGGAAGGGTCAGAGCAGCGCGAACTGCCCCTCCGGGCCCTCCTCGAGATGGTCCAGTACCGATGCGGGCTGCCGGGCCGTGGCGGGCACGGGGAGTACGCCTGAGCGGTGCAGCTCGGCCGACGTGATGGACGAGTCCAGCGCGTCGGCCAGTTCGGCCTGCTGGGGCCGGAGTTCGGCGAGGAGCGCGAGCACGGTGATGAGTTCGAGGAGCTCCGACGTCCAGGACTGGGGCCATGCGGTGGGCCGGATCGCCTCCAGCGTGCCCGGTTCGGGCTGTGCGGCCCTCCGCCCGAACCACAGCTCCAGGACGCGCGCGCCGCTGACGTGGAAGTCCCAGGCCTCGGCAGGTACGGGGGCGATGCGGCCCTCGCCGATGTGCAGGGCCTCCTCGTCGCGGTCGTAGAGCAGCTCGGCGGGTCGGGCGGGAAGCGGGGCGCGGACGTAGGGGCGGCGGCCGCCGGGGAGTTTGGGCCGCTCGCCGGTGCCGTGTGCGACACGGCCGTCCTTGATGGCGCCGCGCAGCATCAGCCACAGCATGCGGTGGCCGAGGCCGGTGCCGTGCGCCCAGACGCCGGGGTCGGCGGTCAGCGGGACCCGGCATCCTGAAGGGGCCGGTTGTGCGACGGCCAGCGTCCAGGCCAGGACGTCGGCCGGTTCGGGACGGTTGCCGAGGCGGCGCGCGAGATGGTCGAGCAGGCCCGGCGCGAGGTTCGGTTCGAGCCCTCTGGGACGGCGGTACAGCGGACGGATGCGGCCGGGGCGGCCTGCGGGGGAGCGGCCGTCGGGCAGCAGAGCCGTGGCCAGCAGCGCGGGCCCGGAGGCGTCCGGGACATGCCCCTGTTCGACGGCGAACAGCTGGTGGTCGTCGGCGACCCGCCACAGCTCCGGGCGCGCCGAGTCGATCAGCCTGTGGTCCGGTATGAGCCACTGCTCGTCGAACGGGCCGTGCAGGACGCGTACCGGCTCGGAGCAGGGCCCCTCCTCGCGGGCCAGCCGCCCGGTGCCGCCCGGGTGTCCGGGCAGCTGCGCCACGGCGGTGCCCAGGGTGCGGGCCCGCGTCGGCTCCAGCAGCGCCTCGCGGGCGGCTCCCTCGGCCCGTACGAAGGTGTTCCAACGGGCCTTCAGGGACGGGGCGTCCGGCGCCATGGGCCAGGCGCGGCCCAGCCGCAGGGGGGCGACGGACCACGGCATGAGGTCCGCGAGCAGCGGAGCGTCGTCGTGCGTCACGCTCGGCATCGTACGTCGTGGTCAGTCGGCGTCGAGGGTGACCGTGAAGGAGAACCGGTCGCCCCGGTAGTGGATGCGGGCCACGTCCAGGGCGCGGCCGTGCTCGTCGTAGCTGATGCCCGTGTAGTGCAGGATCGGGCTGAGCAGCGGCACCTGGAGCAGCCGGGCGGTCTCCGGGTCCGCCAGGCGGGCCTCCACGGTGTCGGTGATCCGGCTGATCCGGACGCTCACCACGTCGCGGAGGATCTTCGTCATCGGCCAGCGCTCCAGATCGGCGGGGTCGACGCGTGCGGCGATGTCGGGACGTACGTAGTTGCGCGCGTGGTTGGTGGGCTCGCCCGTCTGCTCGTCGCTGCGCAGGCGGTGGTACGTCATCACGTCCGCGCCGCCCGGGAAGTGTTCGGCGAGGTCAGGCGGGACCGGTGCGGCGCCGTGGCCGAGGAGCCGGGTGGTCATGCCCGACTGCTGGGCGACGATCGCGTCCACGGAGCCCAGCAGCCGTACGGGCGCGGCGCGCTGCGCCGTCGGCTCTATGAAGGTGCCGCGCCGCCGGTGCCTGCTGATCAGGCCCTCGTCCTCGAGCTCCTTGAGCGCCTGGCGCATGGTCAGCACGCTCACGCCGTAGTGACCGGCGAGCTGCTCCTCGGTGGGGAGGCGGAGCGGGGCGTCCTCTGTCCGGCCCAGTATTGATGCCCTTAGCGACTGCGACACCTGGTACCACAACGGAAGTTTGCGGTTCAGGACGATCGAGTCCGGGGCAAAAGCGGTCACGGTATCTCCGACATCGGTTCCTGAAGGGCTCTGTAAGGGGCTCTATCCAGCTCTACCCTTCGTCGGCGATTCAAAGGGTTGGTGGGCTGCCCTCGGTGAAATGCCGCTCGAGACCCTGCCACACGTCGTCGTAACGGTGCTGCAGGTGGTCCGCCTCCGCCGCCTGTGCGGTGAGCGTCACCGGCCAGCGCGTCTCGAACATGAACGCAAGACCGTCGTCGATCTTCTGCGGCTCGAGCTCGGCCGCGCTCGCCCGCTCGAACGTCTCACGGTCGGGGCCGTGCGCCGACATCATGTTGTGCAGCGAGCCGCCGCCCGGCACGAAGCCGCCCGGACCTGAGGTCTTGGCGTCGTACGCGCCCTCGATCAGGCCCATGTACTCGCTCATCACATTGCGGTGGAAGTACGGCGGCCGGAAGGTGTCCTCGCCCACCAGCCAGCGCGGTGCGAAGACCACGAAGTCGACGCCGGCGAGGCCCGGGGTGTCCGACGGCGATGTGAGCACCGTGAAGATCGACGGGTCCGGGTGGTCGTAGCTGATGGTGCCGAGGACATTAAACAGTCGCAGGTCGTAGATGTACGGCACATGGTTGCCGTGCCAGGCGACGACATCCAGCGGCGAGTGGTCGTACGTGGCCGACCAGAGGTTCCCGCAGAACTTGTTCACCACCTCCACCGGGCCCTCGACGTCCTCGTACGCGGCGGTCGGCGCGCGGAAGTCCCTCGGGTTCGCGAGACCGTTGGCGCCGATCGGGCCGAGGTCGGGGAGGCGGAAGGGCGCTCCGTAGTTCTCGCAGACATAACCGCGGGCGGAGTCGTCGAGGAGTTCCACGCGGAAGCGCACCCCGCGCGGGATCAGCGCCACCTCGCCCGGCTCGGCGCCCAGCAGGCCGAACTCGGTGCGCAGCAGCAGCCCGCCGCGCTCCGGGACGATCAGCAGCTCGCCGTCGGCGTCGCTGAACACCCGGCGCATGGAGGAGTCGGCGCGGTAGAGATGCACGGCCATGCCCGTGCGCTGGGTGGCGTCGCCGTTGCCACCGAGCGTCCACAGGCCCGCGACGAAGTCCGTGCCGGTGGGCGGCTCCGGCAGCGGGTCCCAGCGCAGCCGGTTGGGGTCGGGGACCGTCTCCGTGAACGGTGCCGTGCGGATGGAGCCGTTGCCGACGCGTACGAAGGCGGGGTGCGCGGCCGACGGGCGGATGCGGTACAGCCATGAGCGGCGGTTGTGCGCCCGCGGCTCGGTGAACGCGCTGCCGCTCAGCTGTTCCGCGTACAGCCCGAGCGGAGCGCGCTGCGGTGCGTTGCGGCCGAGCGGCAGCGCGCCCGGCACGGCCTCCGAGCTGTGCTCGTTGCCGAAGCCCGAGAGACAGGTCAGGCCCTCGGCGGTCTTCCTGGCGTCGTCCCCGCTCATCTCGGCTCCCTCGGCCCGCCCGCCCATGCGGTCGGTGGGCTTGGTTCTGCGTACGCTGTCAGGATCTGTTGATTTCTATGCTTGACCATAGGATTGGGCGAGGTGCCGCGCAAGAGCCGTCGGCGTGGCGCGGGCAGGTGTCCTCGGGCGGGCAGAGTTCGTCGTAGGGGCACGAAAACCCGTACGGAAAGGGCATCATGAAGCCCGTGTCTCTTCCCACCTCGCTTCGTCGTGCACCTGTTCAGCGGCGCAGTGCCGAGCGGCTGACCCGGATCCTCGACGCCTGCGCCGAGCTGCTCGACGAGGTCGGCTACGACGACCTGAGTACGCGCGCGGTGGCGGAACGCGCGGGCGTGCCCATCGGCTCCGTCTACCGCTTCTTCTCCAACAAGCGCGCCATGGCCGACGCGCTGGCCCAGCGGAACCTGGAGCACTACGCGGAGCGGATCACCGAGCGGCTGACGGCCATCCCCGCAGGCGACTGGCGCTCGGCCATGGACGCCGTACTCGACGAGTACCTCGCCATGAAGCGGACCACCCCTGGCTTCTCGCTCGTCGACTTCGGCAATCAGATCCCGGTCGGCACGCGGGGCGGCGAACCCAACCACCTCGTCGCCGACCGCCTCGCGGACCTGCTCGCCGCGCATCTGGGCCGCGCCCCGGACGAGGCTCTGCGTCGCACCTTCCTGGTGGCCGTCGAGTCGGCCGACGCCCTGGTCCAGCTCGCCTTCCGGCTGGGCCCGCCGGGACGCGGCGACGAACGGGTCATCGAGGAGACGCGGGAACTGCTGCGGGCCTATCTGGCGCGGACCTTCGACTGACTCCGGCGGCCCCCGCCCCAGGTGCGGCGCTGTTCGCGCCCCGTTTCCGGATTTGTTCACGGCCAGGCATCGCCTTCCGTGCATACCGGTCGGTATGCTCGCCTCTGCCCGCGGCGTCCGCACCCACCCCGCAGATCGCCGCTCGTGTGCCACCGATCCCGCGCGCCACCGCCGCCGCCCCGGGGAGGACTCGTGTCCCGTACCGCCCTGCGCATCTGCCCGCTCTGCGAAGCGACCTGCGGTCTCGTCCTCACCGTCGAGGAGACCCCCGACGGCGAGCGGGTGACCGGGGCCCGCGGCGACCGGGACGACGTCTTCAGCCGGGGGTTCGTCTGTCCCAAGGGCGCCTCCTTCGGGGCGGTCGACGGCGACCCCGACCGGCTGCGCACGCCGCTCGTACGCAAGGACGGCAGGCTTCAGGAGGCGAGCTGGGAGGAGGCGTTCGACGCCGTCGCCGCCGGGCTGCGGCCGCTCATCGAGACACACGGGCCGAACAGCGTGGCCGTCGTCCTCGGCAATCCCAACGTGCACACCATGGCCGGCGGCCTCTACCCGCAGGTGCTGATCGGCGCGATCGGCACCCGCAACATCTTCACGGCCAGCACCGTCGACCAGATGCCCAAGCACGTCTCCAGCGGACTGCTGTACGGCGACGCGCTCGCGATACCCGTGCCCGATCTGGATCGCACCGACCATCTGCTGCTCATCGGCGCCAACCCCTTCGAGTCCAACGGCAGCCTGTGCACCGCACCAGACTTCCCGGGCAGGCTCAAGGCGCTGCGCGCGCGAGGCGGCACGCTCACGGTGATCGACCCGCGGCGCACGCGCACCGCGAGGCTCGCCGACCGGCACGTCCCCATCCGGCCCGGCACGGACGCCCTGCTGCTGGCGGCCATGGTGCACGTCCTCTTCGAGGAGCGCCTGGCCGATCTCGGCGCGCTTGCGGACCACGTGCAGGGCGTCGAGGAAGTCGCCGATGTCGTACGGGAGTTCACCCCCGACGCCGTCGCCGCCGCCTGCGACGTGCCCGCCGAGGACATCCGTGCCATGGCCCGCGAACTCGCCGCCGCCAGGGCCGCCGCCGTCTACGGCCGCATCGGCACCTGCACCGTCGCCTTCGGGACCCTCGGCAGCTGGCTGGTCGACGTCCTGAACATCCTCACCGGCAACCTGGACCGGCCCGGCGGTGCCCTCTTCCCGCTCGCCGCCACCGACCGGGCACCGCGCCCCGCCGGCCCCGGCAGGGGGTTCGCGCTCGGCCGCTGGCGCAGCCGGGTGAGCGGGTACCCCGAGGCCAAGGGAGAGCTGCCGCTCGCGGCACTGGCGGAGGAGATCGACACGCCGGGCGGTTCCGGAGAGGCGGACGGCGGCCCGGTCCGCGCCGTCGTCGCCATCGCCGCCAATCCCGTCCTCTCCGCGCCCGACGGCGACCGCCTCGACAAGGCCCTCGCATCCCTCGACTTCATGGTCAGCGTCGACCCGTATCTGAACGAGACCTCCCGGCACGCGCACGTCGTACTGCCCCCGCCGCCGCCCGCGCAGAGCGCGCACCACGACTTCGCGTTCAACGCGTTCGCCGTGCACAACCAGGTCCGCTACACCCGGCCCGCCGTACCGCTCGCACCCGGCCGGATGGCCGAGACGGAGATTCACGCCCGGCTGGTGCTCGCGGCCGGGGGCATGCACGGTGCGGAACCGGGCGCCGTCGACACCATGGTCATCGACCGGACCCTCGGCACGGCCGTCACCGAGCCGCACTCGCCGGTCCACGGCCGCGACCCGAAGGAACTCGCCGCACAGCTCACCGGCGAGAACGGCCCCGAGCGGCGGCTGGACATGATGCTGCGCCTCGGCCCGTACGGCGAAGGGTTCGGCGCCGACCCCGGCGGACTCACGCTGGACCGGCTGCTCGCCCATCCGCACGGCATCGACCTCGGGCCGCTCCAGCCGCGCCTCCCGGGGCCGCTCAAGACCCGCAGCGGCCGTATCGAACTGCTGCCTGCGCCGATCGCCGACGACCTGCTCCGGCTGAGGAAGAGCCTCGCCGAGCGCCCCGCGGAGCTCGTCCTCGTCGGCCGGCGCCATCTGCGCTCCAACAACAGCTGGCTGCACAACGTCCCTGCCCTCACCGGCGGTTCCAACCGCTGCACCCTGCACGTCCACCCCGACGACGCGGCGCGGCTCGGCCTCGCCGATGGTGCGCACGCGCGCGTCAAGGGCGCCGGGGGAGAGGTGACCGCTCCCGTGGAGATCACCGACGCGGTGCGCCCCGGCGTCGTCAGCCTTCCGCACGGCTGGGGCCACGACCGCCCCGGCACCCGGCTGCGGGCCGCCGCGACCGACCCCGGCGTCAACGTCAACCAGCTCCTCGACGGCACCCGACTGGACCCGCTGTCCGGCAACGCCGTGCTCAACGGAATCCCCGTCGGTGTCACACCAACCGCCTGACCTGGAATTTTGCGCTTATTGCTCGCATGTCAAAGTCTTGTTAATGCGAAGTTGCCCGACCTAACGTCGTGCCACCCCCGGCCCCCCGCGGGGTGTTCAAGGGCGAACGTTAGGTGTCCCACTCATGCTGACCATTCTCGGCTTCGCCATGATCGCGACCTTCCTGGTCCTGATCATGATGAAGAAGACGTCGCCGATAGCGGCGCTGGTTCTGATCCCCGCACTGTTCTGTGTGTTCGTCGGAAAGGGAGCGAAGCTCGGCGACTACGTCATCGAAGGGGTGGGCAACCTCGCGCCCACCGCCGCGATGCTGATGTTCGCCATCGTCTACTTCGGCGTGATGATCGACGTCGGCCTCTTCGACCCGATCGTCCGGGGCATCCTCCGCTTCTGCAAGGCGGACCCCCTGCGCATCGTCATCGGTACGGCCGTGCTCGCGGCGATCGTCTCGCTCGACGGCGACGGCTCGACCACCTTCATGATCACCGTCTCGGCCATGTACCCGCTGTACAAGCGCCTGAAGATGAGCCTGGTCGTGATGACCGGTGTCGCCGCCACCGCCAACGGCGTCATGAACACCCTGCCGTGGGGTGGCCCGACGGCCCGCGCCGCCACCGCGCTCAAGCTCGACGCGGGCGACATCTTCGTCCCGATGATCCCGGCGCTCGCGGTCGGCCTGCTCTTCGTGCTCGTCCTCGCGTACGTCCTCGGTCTGCGCGAGCGCAAGCGGCTCGGCGTTCTCACGCTCGACGAGGTGCTGGAGGAGGAGCAGTCGGAGACGGTGCTCGTCGCCGCCGGTGCGGGCGGCTCGGGCGACGGGAAGGCGACTGCCGGCAAGACCACCGGCGGTGCGGGCTCGGGCACCGACGCGGACGCTACGGCAGACGCCGACGACGACGGGTTCCAGGGCCTCGACCCGGACCGTGCGACGCTGCGCCCGAAGCTGTACTGGTTCAACGCGGCGCTGACCGTGGTGCTGCTCACCGCCATGATCATGGAGTGGCTGCCGATCCCGGTGCTGTTCATGCTCGGCGCCGCCCTCGCCCTCACCGTCAACTTCCCGCACATGAAGGACCAGAAGGCCCGGATCGCCGCCCACGCCGACAACGTCCTCAACGTCGCCGGCATGGTATTCGCCGCCGCCGTCTTCACCGGCGTCCTCCAGGGCACCGGCATGGTCGACCACATGGCCAAGTGGCTCGTCGGCGTCATCCCGGACGCGATGGGCCCGCACATGGCGCTCGTCACCGGCATTCTGAGCCTGCCGCTCACGTACTTCATGTCCAACGACGGCTTCTACTTCGGTGTGCTGCCCGTCCTCGCGGAGGCCGGCGCCGCCCACGGCGTCACCTCGCTGGAGATCGCGCGGGCCTCGCTCGTCGGCCAGCCGCTGCACATGTCGAGCCCGCTGGTGCCCGCCGTGTACGTCCTCGTCGGCATGGCCAAGGTCGAATTCGGCGACCACACCCGCTTCGTGGTGAAGTGGGCCGCTCTCACCTCGCTGGTGGTGCTCGGCGCCGGAATCCTGTTCGGCATCATCTGATCCATGCCCGTCACTGATATACGCAGGTCCGGTGGGAACCGCGGCTGGCTGCTCCGCCTCGTCATCGCCTTCGCCTTCGCGCAGGGGGCGGTGTCGATGGCGCGGCCCGCCGTCTCCTACCGGGCCCTTGCGCTGGGCGCGGACGAACGCGCGATCGGTGTCATCGCCGGTGTGTACGCGCTCCTTCCGCTGTTCGCCGCCGTACCGCTCGGGCGCAGGACCGACCACGGCCGGTGCGCGCCCCTGCTGCCCGTCGGTGTCGTCCTGATCGCCGGCGGCTGCGCGCTCAGCGGTGCGGCGGGCTCGCTGCTCGCCATGGCGGCCTGGAGCGGCGTGATGGGTCTCGGCCATCTCTGCTTCGTCATCGGCGCCCAGTCGATCGTCGCGAGGCAGTCCGCCCCAGCCGAACAGGACCGCAATTTCGGGCACTTCACCATCGGCGCCTCGCTCGGCCAGCTCGTCGGGCCCATCGCCGCCGGATATGTGGTGTCCGGCCAGGACGGTGCGGCCTCCGGACACGGCGGCGTGGCCTCCGGGCATGGGGGCGCGATGGCGCACACCAGCGCCCTCGCGCTGGTCGTCGCGGCCGTGGTGGCCGCGGTGTCGCTCACCTCGTTGTGGCGTATCGAGCGGCGTACGCCGCCGGGCTCGCGCAAGGCTGAGGGCCGGCGCGTTCCCGTGCACCGCATCCTGCGCACGCGCGGTGTGCCCGCAGGCATCTTCATCAGCCTCGCCGTGCTCTCGGCGACCGACATCCTCACCGCGTATCTGCCCGTCGTCGGCGAACACCGGGGCATCGCGCCGTCCGTGATCGGCCTGCTGCTCAGCCTGCGTGCCGCGGCGACGATCGCGTGCCGTCTGGTACTGCCCCCCATGCTGCGGCTGCTCGGCCGGGCCATGCTGCTCGCCGTGACATGTCTGGTCGGTGGCCTGATGTGCGCGGGCATGGCGTTGCCCGTGCAGGTCTGGGCGCTCGCCGTCATGCTCGCCGTGCTCGGCTTCTGCCTCGGCGTCGGGCAGCCGCTGTCCATGACGACGGTTGTCCAGGCCGCCCCCGATGACGCCCGCTCGACCGCCCTCGCCCTGCGGCTCACCGGCAACCGGCTCGGCCAGGTCGCCGCGCCCGCGGCCGCCGGCCTTGTCGCGGGAGTCGCCGGGACGGCGGCGCCGTTCGTGATGCTCGGTGCGCTGCTGGTGGTGGCGTCCGGGCTGGGGCTGCGGAAAGGAGGCCCGGCCCCTGCGGACGTCCGGTCGGCGCCGCACGGTGAGCCGGCCGAGGGGGCCACGAGCCGGACTCGGTGAGTGCGCATGTGGTGAGTGGCGCGCGGGCGAGGGGGCGCCAGGGGCGACCCCCGGCCCTTGCTCGCGGTCGGCGTTGCTCGTGTTGGGTGTTCTGTCCCCAACTGCGGCCTGCTCATGGGCCTGTTCGTGCCGCAGTCGTTCCCTCTCGGTGAGTAACCGGCTAACGTTCCGGCACCACACGTTCACTCGTGGGGTACCCAAGCACTTAAGTCGCAGCCGCATCTCGAATACCTGGGCGGGACCCGATGACTCGCGCCATATCACTTCGCAACGTTACAAAGACGTACGGCCGCAACGTACGGGCCGTCGACCGTTTCACGCTCGACATCTCGCCGGGGGAGTTCCTGGTCCTACTCGGACCCTCGGGCTGCGGAAAGTCGACCGTACTGCGCATGATCGCCGGCCTCGAGGAGATCACCGAGGGCGAACTGCTGCTGGACGGCGAACCCGTCGACGACGTGGCGCCCGGCGAACGTGACATGGCCATGGTCTTCCAGAACTTCGCCCTGTATCCGGGCATGACGAACCGTGACAACATCGGCTTCCCGCTGCGCATGGAGAACTCGAGCGCGGATCCCCGTCCGCGCGTCGAGGCGACCGCGCGCATGCTGGGCATCGAAGACATTCTCGACCGCTACCCCAGCCAGCTCTCCGGCGGCGAACGGCAGCGGGTCGCGATGGGCCGGGCCGTCAGCCGGCGGCCCTCGTGCTTCCTGATGGACGAGCCCCTGTCCAACCTCGACGCCAAGCTCCGCAACCATCTGCGGGCCGAAATCGCCCGGCTCACCAGGGAGTTGGGCGTCACCACGGTCTATGTGACGCACGACCAGGCCGAAGCCATGTCGCTCGGCGACCGCGTCGCGATCATGCGAGGCGGTGTCCTGCAGCAGGTGAGCACGCCGCGCGACGTCTACGCCGTCCCCGAGAACATCTTCGTGGCGGCGTTCATCGGCACTCCGCGCATCAATCTGCTCGAGGCCACGGTTCACGCACCGCTCGACGGCCGTATGTCGATCGACCTGCGGCGGCAGCGGCTGCCGCTGCCCGAACCGCTCAGCGCCGACCACCAGTTGCTGCGGATCCAGCAGGGGCGGCGGATCGTCGTCGGTCTGCGCTCCGAGGCGGTGCGGATCGCGACCCCTGCCGAGGCGCGGCCCGGTGAGGTGCCCATCAGCGGGCTCGTCGAGCACATGGAGTACCAGGGTCATGAGGCGCTGGTCCACTTCAACACCGGTTCCCGGCCCGCCGTGGTGGCCGACCTCGAGGCGCCCCGGCCCGCGTCCGCCCCGCGGCGGCGGCGCAGGGCGCCCGGGGTCGGGGTGCTGAGCCGGTGGATGGAGCCGGCGATTTCCCGGGCGACCGGCTCTGCGTCGGACCGCGTGATGGGGCCGGTGGTGGCCGTGGACGAGCCGGAGCCCTTTGCCCGCGAGCCGCAGGGGGCCGCCGGCGGACCTCCCGCCGGTACGGGTGACCTGGTCGTGCGCACGAGTCCGGATGTCCAGCTGCGCCGGGGGGCGCAGGTGCCGTTGCTCGTCGATCTCGCGCATCTGTACGTCTTCGACGTGGAGGGGCGGCGGATCTGTCCGGCGCCTTCTGTGTTGCCGGGGCTGGATGTCTGAACGGGGTGCGCGCTGCGCGGCTTTGTCTGGGGGGGCGACGGGGGCGCCTCCGGCCGGTGGCGGGTCCGCCGCCCCCACCGTTGTGGGCAGGCGTTCCTCCCCCAGCTACCGCTGGGAGGTGCCCCCAGGCGATGGGGGTACCTCCCATGCCCTCAAGGCAATGGGGGAGGGTGGGCACAACCCACGACGTACAGTGTCATCGCGTACGGCCTGAGCCCCCTGGCGCCGAAAAACTAACGGCGCTAGTTTAGGCGCCGGACGACGAACGGCGGCCCGGGAGGAACGCAGATGAAGGCCCACGACGCCCTGTACATCGACGGAGCATGGCGGCCCGCCGCAGGCCCCGGCACGATCCCGGTCGTGAACCCCGTCGACGAGCAGGTCATCGCCCACGTCCCGGCCGGCACGGCCGAGGACGTGGACGCCGCGGTGCGCGCCGCTCGCGCCGCGCTCCCCGCCTGGGCCGCGACCCCGCCCGCCGAACGCGCCGCCCGTATCGCCGCACTGCGCGCCGCCCTCGTGGCCCGCAAGGACGAGATCGCCGAGACCGTCACCGCCGAGCTCGGCTCGCCGCTGCCGTTCTCGCAGAAGGTCCACACGGCCCTGCCGATCACGGTCGCCGGGTCGTACGCCGAGCTGGCCGCGTCGTACGACTTCGAGGAGAAGGCCGGCAACTCCACCGTCTACCTGGAACCGGTGGGAGTCGTCGGCGCGATCACCCCCTGGAACTACCCGCTGCACCAGATCGTCGCCAAGGTGGCACCCGCCCTCGCGGCAGGCTGCACCGTCGTTCTCAAGCCCGCCGAGGACACCCCGCTGACCGCGCAGCTCTTCGCCGAGGCGGTGGATGAAGCGGGTGTGCCCGCGGGCGTGTTCAACCTGGTCACGGGGATCGGTCCGGTCGCGGGCCAGGCGCTCGCCGAGCACGAGGGCGTCGACCTGGTGTCCTTCACGGGGTCCACCGCCGTCGGCAGGCAGATCGGCGCGGTGGCCGGGGCGGCCGTCAAACGTGTCGCGCTGGAGCTCGGCGGCAAGTCGGCCAACGTCATCCTGCCCAGCGCCGACCTCGCCAAGGCGGTCGGCGTCGGCGTCGCCAACGTCATGTCCAACTCCGGCCAGACCTGCAGCGCCTGGACCCGCATGCTCGTCCACCGCGACCAGTACGACGAGGCGGTGCAGCTCGCCGCGGAGGCCGCCGCCAAGTACGGCGACCGCATCGGCCCCTTGGTCAACGCCAAGCAGCACGACCGCGTGCGCGGCTATATCGACAAGGGCGTCGCGGAGGGCGCGCGGCTCGTCGCGGGCGGCTCCGAAGCCCCCCGCGAGCAGGGCTACTTCGTCCGTCCGACCGTGTTCGCCGACGTCACCCCTGACATGACCATCGCGCAGGAGGAGATCTTCGGCCCGGTCCTGTCGATCCTGAAGTACGAGGACGCGGACGACGCGCTGCGTATCGCCAACGGCACCGTGTACGGCCTCGCGGGCGCCGTCTGGGCGGGCGACGACGCGGAGGCGGTGGCCTTCGCCCGGCGTATGGACACCGGGCAGGTCGACATCAACGGCGGCCGCTTCAACCCGCTTGCACCCTTCGGGGGATACAAGCAGTCGGGCGTCGGGCGTGAGTTCGGTACGCACGGCCTGGCCGAGTACCTCCAGACCAAGTCCCTTCAGTTCTGAGTTCCAAGGAGCGTCCGCTCACCATGGTCCGCGCCGCCGTCCTGCCTGCCATCGGCTCTCCCTTGGAGATCACCGAGATCGAGCTGCCCGACCCCGGACCCGGCCGGGTGCGGGTGCGCCTCGCCGCCGCCGGGGTCTGCCACTCCGACCTGTCGCTGTCCAACGGCCGCCTGCGGGTGCCCGTACCCGCCGTGCTCGGCCATGAGGGCGCGGGCACGGTCGTCGCCGTCGGCGAGGGCGTCACGCACGTCGCTCCCGGCGACGGCGTCGTCCTCAACTGGGCGCCGTCCTGCGGCAGTTGCCATGCATGTTCGCTCGGCGAGGTGTGGCTCTGCGCCAACGCGCTGACCGGCGCGGGAGACGTGCACGCGAAGAGGGCCCACGACGGCGCCGACCTCTACCCGGGCCTGAACGTCGCCGCGTTCGCCGAGGAGACCGTCGTCGCGGCCGGCTGCGTGCTGCCCGCGCCGGACGGAGTGCCGCTCACCGACGCGGCCCTGCTCGGCTGCGCCGTCCTCACCGGGTACGGGGCCGTCCACCACTCGGCGCGGGTCCGCGAGGGCGAGTCCGTGGCGGTCTTCGGCGTCGGCGGGGTGGGCCTGGCCACGCTCCAGGCCGCCCGGATCGCGGGTGCCTCGAAGATCGTGGCCGTGGATGTGTCGCCGGAGAAGGAGGAGCTGGCTCGCCGGGCGGGCGCCACGGACTTCGTCGTCGCCTCCGAGAACACCGCCCGCGAGATCCGCTCGCTCACCGGCAAGCAGGGCGTGGACGTCGCGGTGGAGTGCGTCGGCCGGGCCGTGACGATCCGTACCGCATGGGAGTCCACGCGGCGCGGCGGCCGCACCACGGTCGTCGGCATCGGCGGCAAGGACCAGCAGGTCTCGTTCAACGCCCTGGAGATCTTCCACTGGGGCCGCACTCTGTCCGGCTGCGTCTACGGCAACTCCAACCCGGCCGACGACCTGCCTGTGCTCGCGGAGCACGTCCGGTCCGGGCGTCTCGACCTCGGTGCGCTTGTGACCGAGCACATCGCCCTCGACGGCATCCCGGCGGCGTTCGACAACATGCTCGCGGGCAAGGGCGGCCGGGCGCTGGTCGTCTTCTAGGACCGCTTCGGTTCCGGTTCCGGTTCCGGTGCCGGCTCGGCCGCTGCTGCGGCCTTGCCCGGAGCCGGGTGAGCCGTGGCCTGCCGTACCCGCGGGCGCGAGCGCGACACGGCGACCCCCGCGAGGCACAGCACCCCGCCGCCCAGCGTCAGCAGCCCCGGCACCTCGTCGAGCGCGATCCAGGACATCAGGACGACCAGCGCGGGCACGGCGTACGTGGTCGCGCCCATCCGGCTCGCGGTTGTACGGGCCAGGGCGTACGCCCAAGTCGTGAAGGCCAGCGCGGTCGGGAACACACCCAGATAGAGCATGTTGAGAGTCGCCGACGCGGGCGCCCGGGCCGCGTCATGCACCAGTTGCCCCGCGAACGGCAGACACACGACGGCACCGACCAGACATCCGAACGTCGTGACCTGCAGTGCGGTGGCGCTTCCCAGAGCGGGCTTCTGGCCCACGACGCCGCTCGCATAGCCGATCGCCGCGAGCACGCACAGCGCGACCCCGAGGACGGACGAATCGCCGTCGCCCGACATGGAGAGCCCGACGGCGACGGCACCCGCGAACGACACCGCCATCCCCGCGAGCAGGCGCGGCGGCAGCGGGTCGCCCAGCAACCGCCATCCGAGCACCGCGACGAGGATCGGGCCGATGTTCACCAGCAGGGCCGCCGTACCCGCGTCGACCAGCTGCTCGCCCCAGTTGAGTACCACCATGTACAGGCCGAACCACAGCAGTCCCGAGGCGCCGATCCCCGGCCAGGCCGCCCGCGGCGGCCACCCCTCTCTCCGTACGAGACAGATGACGCCCAGCGTCAGCGCCCCGGCCAGCAGCCGCCCGAGGGCCAGCGCCCCCGGAGAGTACGCGGCCCCGGCGCTGCGGATCGACACGAAGGCGGAGGCCCACAGCACCACGGTCACCGTCGCCGCGCCTGCGGCGAGGAGTTCAGGGCGCCGTGCGGTCGGGGGAGAAAACATCATGCTCCTGAGGCTAGGGACGGGCAGGGCGCGATGGCTCGCGGTTTCCGGACGCCGTGCTGATGTGGTCTCCGCTCCCCTGTCACCTGGCTGCCGCCGCGTTCCGGCGAGCGTCCGGTCGGGCCGGAGTCCGTCATGCCTCGAGGCTAGGGGCCGCACAGTTCGGCGGTCACCGCAATATTCCGGGTGCCGGTCACTGCAACGCAGCGGAGTCGATGCCCAGCAGATCGGTCAGTGCTCGTGCGCCGCTGTCGGTGACCTTCACCGCCCGCTCCGAGCCGATCCGTACGCACCAGCCGGTGTCCAGCGCGTGGCGGCACAGCGCCGCGCCCGCGACGCCCGCGAGGTGCGGCCTGCGTTCCGTCCAGTCCAGGCAGCCGCGGGCCAGCGGGCGGCGGCCCGTGCGTTCGAGGCGGACCCCGAGGCCGTCGAACCAGCGCAGCCCCGCGTCGGTCAGGGCGAACCCGGCGTCCTGGCGCAGCAGGCCGCGCCCGGTCAGTGCGTCCGTGATCGCGATGCCGAGGCGCCCCGCGAGATGGTCGTAGCAGGTGCGCCCGCGCGCCATCGCGGAGCCGGCGCTCGACTGCCGCAGTGTCCGCGGCCGCTCGACGCGTGGTGCGGCATGCGCCGCCAGGTCCTCCACCAGCTGCGCCACCCGGTCGTCGGCCAGCCGCACATAGCGGTGCCGGCCCTGCCGCTCCTCGGCGAGCAGCCCGCCGGCGACCAGCTTCCCGATGTGCTCGCTCGCGGTGGACGCCGCCACGCCCGCGCAGCGTGCCAGTTCACCGGCGGTCCACGCCCGCCCGTCGAGCAGGGCGAGCAGGCAGGCGGCGCGCGTCTCGTCGGCGAACAGCCCGGCGAGCGCCGCGAGCTGCGGTGCGGCGGAATCCCTCGACGGTCTTGTGGGGGTCATGGGTCCAGCATGCGGCAGGGAATGTTCGGCGCGGACCGAAGCATCTGCGGCCCTCGGACGCAGTGGGTGACGGCCGGCGGCTCACGACGCCGGCGTCGCGGACGCCAGCTGCTCGTACTGGATCGCCAGGCCGTCCAGCAGCGCCCGCAGCCCCGTCTCGAAGGCGCGCTCGTCGATCTTCTGCTGGCGATCGGCGAGCAGATGCGCCTGGCCGAGGTGCGGATAGTCGGACGGGTCGTACGCCGACTCGTCGCCGACGAAGCCTCCGGCGAAGGAGCCCAGCGCGGAACCCATGACGAAGTACCGCATCAGGGCACCGATCGACGTCGCCTGCGCCGGTGGCCAGCCGGCGGCGACCATCGCGCCGAACACCGCGTCCGCGAGGCGCAGCCCCGCCGGGCGGCGGCCGGGTCCCCGGGCGAGGACCGGCACGATGTTCGGGTGGTCGGTGATGGCCGCACGGTAGGACACGGCCCAGTCGTGCAGCGCCGTACGCCAGTCCCGGCCGTCGTCGAACATCGACAGGTCGACCTGTGCGCCGACCGAGTCGGCGACCGCCTCGAGGATCTCGTCCTTCGTGCGGAAGTGGTTGTAGAGCGACGGTCCGCTCACCCCGAGCTCGGCGGCGAGGCGCCGTGTCGACACGGCCGCGAGGCCCTCGGCGTCCACCAGGGCACGCGCCGTCTCGACGATGCGGTCGGTGCTCAGCAGGGGCTTGCGCGGTCGGGCCATGCGGCACATAGTAGGGCTGCCGAACAGAAACTAGCAGTGATAGTTAAAGTGGGATCCGACCGCTCGGCGAGGTCGGCTTCCTGGGCCTGACCGTCGACGAGGAGTACGGCGGCTCCGGCGGCGACCACCTCGCGTACTGCCTGGTGACGGAGGAGCTCGGCCGCGGCGACTCCTCGGTGCGCGGCATCGTCTCCGTCTCGCTCGGCCTGGTCGCGAAGACCACCGTGGGGATCGACCGCGGGCAGCCCTTCGCCACCGAGTCCTCCAAGGCCAAGCTGTTCGCCTCGGAGGCCGCGGTACGCGCCGCCAACAACGCCCTCCAGGTCTTCGGCGGCTATGGCTACATCGACGAGTACCCGGTCGGGAAGCTGCTGCGCGACGCGCGCGTCATGACGCTCTACGAGGGCACGAGCCGGATACAGAAGCTGGTGATCGGCCGCGCGCTGACGGGTGTGTCGGCTTTCTGACCGTCAGGTGCGTACGCCTGTCATGTGAGTACGCGGCTGAGTATCCGCGCGGATGTGGCCCCGGCCGGGGGACGCGACCCTGACCGCATGAGTGAGACACCCGTCAAGCAGCAGAGCACCGCGGCGTTCTACGGTCAGGCAGTCGCCTCCTTCGCCGTCGCCCTGGCGGCGACGGCCGTGGGGATCTTCAATCTGCACGCCGACGCTTGGGTGCGCGGCTTCCTGGGTATCGCCGTCCTCTATCTGGTCACGTCGGCGTTCACGCTGGCCAAGGTGATCCGGGACCGGCAGGAGGCCGGACAGCTGGTGAGCCGGGTCGACCAGGCCCGGCTCGAGAAGCTCCTCGCCGAGCACGACCCCTTCGAGAAGCTCTAAGCGCCCGCTCAGCATTCCGGTATCGTGGGGCGTCCTGCCACTTCGGACGCGGTCCGCAGGGCCCTTTTCGTCGAGGATGGTGGCAGGCGACAGGTGGAAGGGGCGAGCGATGGGTGCGGCGGCGCAGACGGACGAGGCCGAGAACGAGCCGTGGGGTGAGGTCACCCCGGATGCGGCCCGGCGGCTGCTCGTCGCCGCCGTCGAGGCGTTCGCCGAGCGCGGCTACCACGCGACGACGACCCGCGACATCGCAGGCCGCGCCGGCATGAGCCCGGCCGCGCTCTACATCCACTACAAGACCAAGGAAGAGCTGCTGCACCGCATCAGCAGGATCGGCCACGAGAAGGCACTGGAAATCCTGCAGACGGCGTCCGCCAACGAGGCCACCGCCGCGGAGCGGCTCTCCGACGCCGTGCGGTCCTTCGTCCGCTGGCACGCCTCGCAGCACACCACCGCGCGTGTGGTCCAGTACGAACTGGACGCGCTCGGCCCCGACGCGCGCGCGGAGATCGTCGCCCTGCGCCGCAGGACGGACGAGGTGGTGCGCGCGATCATCAACGACGGTGTGCAGGCGGGGGAGTTCGACGTGCCCGATGTGCGGGGCACCACCGTTGCGGTGCTGTCGCTCTGCATCGATGTCGCACGCTGGTTCAACGCGGCGGGGCGGCAGACGCCCGACGAGGTCGGCGCGCTTTACGCCGATCTCGTACTGCGGATGGTGGGGGCGAAGCGGTGAGCCCCGCCGGGGGCGGTGGCCGGTGCCCCCGGCTCCCCGGTGTGTGTGACGCGGCTCAGAAGCAGCGCTTCAGAAGTGGTGCAGAAGTAGCGCTTCAGGAATAGCGCTTCAGAAGTAGTAGCGAGACACCGACTCCGCCACGCACACCGGCTTGTCGCCGCCCTCGCGCTCGACGGTGACGGCCGTGGTCACCTGCACGCCGCCGCCCGCCTCGGTGACCTCCGTGAGAACGGCCGTGGCGCGCAGTCGCGAGCCGACCGGCACGGGGGCGGGGAAGCGCACCTTGTTCGTGCCGTAGTTGATGCCCATCTTCATCCCCTCGACCTGGATGACCTGCGGGACCAGCGCAGGCAGCAGCGACAGGGTGAGGTAGCCGTGGGCGATGGTCGTGCCGAAGGGGCCGGCGGCGGCCTTCTCGGGATCGACATGGATCCACTGGTGGTCGCCCGTGGCCTCCGCGAACAGGTCGATCCGCTTCTGGTCGACCTCCAGCCAGTCGCTGTGGCCAAGCTGCTCGCCCACAGCTGCCGTCAGCTCGTCGGCGGACGTGAAGATCCTCGGCTCTGCCATTGTCCCTGACCCTCCCGGGCATCGATTTCTAAGCGCTTGCTCAGCATGGTTGGGATAGGTGCATATGTCAACGAGGAGGGGGGAGCGGGGCCCGGTAGGGTTCGAAAGGTGCCGCAGATTCCGGAGAAGATCCACGAGCTCACGGTCGGCCAGCTGTCGGCCCGTAGCGGCGCCGCTGTCTCGGCGCTGCACTTCTACGAGTCCAAGGGCCTGATCAGCAGTCGCCGCACTGCGGGCAACCAGCGCCGCTACCAGCGCGACGCGCTGCGCCGCGTCGCGTTCGTCCGCGCCGCCCAGCGGGTCGGCATCCCGCTCGCGACGATCCGCGAGGCGCTCGCCGAACTTCCCGAGGAGCGCACGCCCAACCGCGAGGACTGGGCCCGCCTGTCCGAGGCCTGGCGGTCCGTACTCGACGAGCGCATCAGGCAGCTCGGCCGCCTGCGCGACCACCTGACCGACTGCATCGGCTGCGGCTGCCTGTCCCTGGAGACGTGTGTGCTCTCCAACCCGGACGACGTCTTCGGCGAGCGGCTGACCGGCTCACGCCTGCTTCCCGAACGCGGCCGTACCGGGAAGCAGGGCGGGACTCCGGGTTCTGGTGAGCCGGAGTCCGAAGACGCTGAAGCCACCTGCCGATGACACGAAGGGCACGAAGGCCAGGCCGGGGGTGAGTGCGTCCGCGGGCGGCAAGGACGGCGTCGGGGGGGTGGCGCGCCCCCTCCGCGCGCCACCCCCCGTCCCCCGAGAACCCGCCCTGCCGTCCCCTGTGCGGCAGGGCGGAGCACTTGGCGAACTCCTGGCTCGCCTCCCATGGCCCCGGTTGCCAAGCCCCGGGATCTCAGCCGTGTTTCGCAGCCCCTACTGTCCCGGCGGCGCATCCGTACAGCCAGCGATTTACGTCTGGCACGTCCGGGACCGTCGATGAGGGCCGCCGGCCGAACCCACTCGCTGTCACGGCCCCGCCTCCACCCCCAGCGCCGCGGCGACCAACGCGGCGTTGGACCCGGCCCGCTGCCCGTCCGGCAGGACCAGCGTGTCCTCCAGGCCGATCCGGGTGGCCAGCCCCAGCCGCCGGGCCAGCCGCAACACCGGCCAGGCGCCGCCCTCTTCACCGTGCAGCAGCACCGGGCGGCCGTGGGCCGTGCCGATCGCGTCGAGCAGTTTCCGGGCGGTGTCCTCGGCGGTCTCCGCATCCGGATCCACGACCTCGGCCAGGACTCGCAGGACCCGCGGCGCGAGGGGCGACGCGACGAACCGCGCCGGGCCGTCCGTGCCCGACCACAGCCCGGCCTCCACACCCACACCCCGCTCCAGAAGGGCCGCCGCGACCTCCTCGGCGTCCGGCTCATGCCAGTTGACCGAGGCGTGGTCGGGCAGCACCGTCCACTCGCGGATGCGCGCGGCCCGTGCCCGAGGGTCCGGCTCGGCCCACGCGCCCGTCGTCACGCCGACCGGGACGCGGACGGCGGAACGTATCGCTTCCAGCGTCGCCGCAACCGCGCGCGGCGACAGAGTGTCCTGACCACAGGGGGACTTGGGATGTACGTGTACATCCTGGGCGCCGACCGCGACGGCCTCCGCCGCGGACTCGGCCATCGCCCCCGGAGAAACCGGCACGGCCGCACCATCGCCCGCACCGCGCGGGCCGTTGAGACACACCTGGAGCACGAAGTCCATGCCACCGATGGTGCCAGCCGCCACTGACAACCCGGTCCCCACCGACACCGAGGACCGGGCACCGAGGAGGAGTCACCCATGAGCCTCGCCATCTGCTCACTCAAGTGGGAAGCAGAACGCAGTGGCCAGCAGAAGATCTCGTACGACAGCGACGGCTACCACCTGGTGCGCTTCCCCTACGCGACGGACGCCGAGTCGTACGACCCGTGGAAGATGCACGACCCGAGCAACGACGGCGACAAGAAGGGCGACAAGAAGGGCGACAAGAAGTCCGCGTTCCCCGACCCCAGCTCCGGACTGATATGGCCCAGCCACGATGGCTGGGGCGTGCTGTCCGCGATGGTCTTCTGGGACGCGGCCGCCGGGCCCACCGAGTACCGGGCGCGGTTCGTGCGCGATCCGCTCGGCGCGTCGACGGGCTACGACTCGACCGCCACGAACGACGGTGCCGCCACCCGGGGCGGCCAGTACCGCACCTACATGTGGCAGATATTCGTCCACAAGGGCACGCCGCTGGGGCTGAAGGTCTCGGCGCGCGGCGCGGGGGACAGGAAGGTGGCCACGCCGCTGCTCCTGGCCGAGTTCAAGCTCGCCATCCACACGGATGTGATCACTCCGTAGCGCAGAAACGGTCCGCCACTTCGGAGAAACGGTCCGCCGTGTGGCGCACGGGGGTGCGGCCTGGATGTCGCACCCCCGTCGTGCTCAGACCGACACCAGCATCCGCGCTCGTCTCGCCTCCGCCAGGGCCGCGGACGTCAGAACGGGCCGCGGCACCACTATCCCGCAGCCCGTGCAGACCGGACCCGACGACGGCTCATGGGCCAGATCGTGTTTCCAGGCGAGACGCGAGTCCGAGCACACCGGGCACGCGTCTCCCGGCTCACGCTCCAGGGCCGCTATCAGCCGGCGCAGCGTGTCGGCCAGCGGCCCGGCGGGATGGACGCGGGGATCGTCGCACCACGCGACGCCGAAGCCGCCCCAGGTGAGCCGGTGCCAGTCGTCCACGCTGCCCGGCCTGCGCAGTCCGTCGTGCTTCTCCCTCCTGCGCCGATCGGCGAACTGGGCCTCGTAGGCGAGCCAGACGGCCCGTGCCTCCTCGAGTTCGTCGAGCGCGGCCACCAGCCGCGCCGGATCGGGTGAGCGGTCCTCCTGTCCGAAGCCCGCCCGGGAGCAGAGATGGTCCCAGGTGGCCCGGTGGCCGTAAGGGGCGAACCGCTCAAGGCACTTGCGCAGGGAGTACCGCCGTAGTGCCAGGTCGTTGCGAGGGTCACGCACCTGTCTCGCGAGACTCCGGAATCCGGCCATCGCTCTGCACCTCCGTCACATGTACTCCGGCTGATTCGGCGTCGTCGTACGGACGTCGCCGAATAGACGTATCGACACGCGATTCGGCTCCATCCGAATCCGGATGACATTCACCAGTTGCCTTCGAGGGTCCCGGACAGGCCGTCAAGAGACCGTCAACGAGGGGTCCCCCCGGTCGCATCAGGCCGGCCGTACGCACTCCGGGCCGTCGGCGATCCGGCCCTGTGGCGATTCGGAAAACTTGACGCATGTTCATCTTCAATCGTCGCTGTACCGGCGGTAACCTCCGGCTCACCATCGTCGGGAGGAGCAGGAATGCCACGGCGTATCCCCCATCGCAACCGCGTCAGATGCCTGCGCAGATCCGCGGGCTCACTGGCCGTCACAGCCGTATTCGTCTTCACCGGCGGCCTGTTGGCCCCCGTTTCGGCAGCGTCCGCGGCGGAGGCGGTCGCTGCCGACTACTGCGAGGGCCAGTGCTCCGACATCCTGCCGCCCGGTGCGAACGGCAGTGCCACGCTCGCCGAGATCCTCGCCAACCAGCTGCTGGGCACGCAGCCGGCGCACGCCGACGACCAGTTGGGCCCCTACGACGCGCTCTCCTCCGGGTACCCCACTCTCACCGACGACACCCTCAACCAGTACTTCAACGACGCCTCGTTCGGCGTCCCCGACGATCAGGTCGCCTCCGTCACCCGTCCCCGCGACGACGTGACGATCACCCGCGACAAGAAGTACGGTGTCCCGCACATCAAGGGAACCACCCGCTACGGAACCGAGTTCGGCGCCGGCTATGCCGCCGGGCAGGACCGGCTGTGGCTCATCGACCTGTTCCGGCACATCGGGCGCGGCGAGCTCAGCTCGTTCGCGGGCGGCGCACTCGCCAACCAGGGCCTCGAGCAGGAGTTCTGGCCGCAGGCGCCGTACACCGAGGAGGACCTGCAGAAGCAGGTCGACTACCTGCGTGACGCCTCAGGGGCGCGCGGCGAACAGGCCATGGCCGACGCGCAGGCCTACATCGACGGTCTCAACGCCTATCGCGAACAGGCGAAGAACGGCCGGTACTTCCCCGGCGAGTACGTCCTGACCGGAAAGATCGACGCGATCACCAACGTCGGCGAGATCGAGCCCTTCAAGATCACCGACATGATCGCGCTCGCCTCGGTCGTCGGCGGCCTCTTCGGAGGCGGCGGCGGGGGCGAGGTCGAGGCCGCGCTCTCCCTGCTCACGGCACAGCAGAAGTACGGCGTCGAGGAGGGCACCAAGGTCTGGGAGTCCTTCCGGCAGCGCAACGACCCGGAGACGGTGCTGACCATCCACGACGGCAGCAGCTTCCCGTACGCCACCAAGCCCGACAACCCGCGCGGCACGGCCCTGCCCGACCCCGGATCGGTCGAGCCCGAGCAGCTGGTGTACGACCGCGAGGGCTCGGCGGCGACGAGCGCCACAGGTGTCCGGAGCACCGAGAGCGCCCAGAGCGTCACGGCCCCTGTGAAGGCCCCCGTGAAGGTGAGCGGCCGCCTCAAGTCCCTCCAGGGCGTCTTCGACAACGGTGTGCTGCCCGCCGGCCTCTTCTCCGGGGGAGCGAGCAGGAACGGCATGTCCAACGCCCTCCTCGTCTCCGGCGAGCACACAGCCAGCGGCCACCCCGTGGCCGTCTTCGGCCCGCAGACCGGCTACTTCGCGCCGCAGCTGCTGATGATGCAAGAGCTCCAGGGACCCGGCATCAGTGCGCACGGCGTCTCGTTCGCGGGCGTCGGCATGTACGTCCAGCTGGGCCGCGGCCAGGACTACGCATGGTCGGCCACCTCGGCGTTGCAGGACATCACCGACACCTACGCCGTCGAGCTCTGCGAACCGGACGGCTCCACCCCCACCAAGCAGTCCGCGTACTACCTCTACCGCGGCACCTGCACCCCCATGGAGAAGCTGGAGAAGCGCAACTCCTGGAAGCCGACCGTGGCCGACTCCACGGCGGCCGGCTCGTACCGGATGCAGGTCTTCCGTACGAACTACGGCATCGTCACGCACCGCGCCACGGTGGACGGCAAGCCCGTCGCCTACACCTCGCTGCGCTCCACCTACCGCCACGAAGCCGACTCCATCATCGGCTTCCAGATGCTGAACGACCCGTCCTTCGTGACGGACGCCAAGACCTTCCAGCAGGCGGTGCAGCACATCAGCTACGCCTTCAACTGGTTCTACGCCGACTCGCGTGACATCGCGTACTACAACAGCGGCGCGAACCCGGTGCGCGCGGCGAACGTCGATCCGTCGTTCCCGGTGAAGGCCGAGAAGGCGTACGAATGGCGGGACTTCGACCCGGTGGACAACACCGCCGCGTACACGCCGCCCGACCAGCACCCGGGCTCCATCGACCAGGACTACTACATCTCCTGGAACAACAAGCAGGCCAAGGACTACAGCTCCGCCAACTTCAGCCTGGGCGCCGTACAGCGCGGCGATCTCCTCGACGGACGTGTGCAGAAGCTCGTCGAGAAGGGCGGCGTCACCCGGGCCTCGCTCACCCGGGCGATGGCCGACGCGGCGGTCACCGATCTGCGGGGCGAACAGGTGCTGCCCGAGCTGCTGAAGGTGCTGCGTTCCCAGCCGGTCAGCGATCCCGCGCTGGCCAAGGCGGTGCAGCAACTGGAGTCCTGGCAGGCCGCGGGAGCGCAGCGCAAGGAGACCTCGGCGGGCTCGCACACGTACGCCCACACCGACGCGGTCAGGATCATGGACGCCTGGTGGCCGCTGCTGGTGGAGGCCGAGTTCAAGCCGGGGCTGGGCGACGACCTGTGGGACGCGCTGACCGCGCAGCTCACCGTCGACGAGTCGCCGTCGGCCGGCCACGGTCCCACGGGCGGGCACGCGGGCTCCTCCTTCCAGTACGGCTGGTGGGGCAACGTCGACAAGGACCTGCGGAAGGTCCTCGGGGAGCCCGTGGAGGGGGCGCTCGGCCGCGCGTACTGCGGCGACGGCTCACTCGACGCGTGCCGGGACGTCCTGGCCGACACGCTCGCGCAGGCCGCCGCCGAGCCCGCCACCGAGGTCTATCCCGGCGACGACACCTGCGACGCGGGCGACCAGTGGTGCTCGGACGCGATCATCCACCGGCCTCTCGGCGGCATCAAGCACCGGGCGATCCAGTGGCAGAACCGGCCGACGTACCAGCAGGTCGTGGAGTTCCCCTCGCACAGGTGATGCGCACGACGGCAGGGCGGCGGGTCCCCGATCGGCGACCCGCCGCCCGTTCTCCTGCACCGATGGGCTCACCGGTCTCGGGCTTTGAGACGCTCATGCTCATGCTCATGCTCAGCGGGGCGTCGACGCAGGTCAGCGGTAGAGCAGATACTCCTCACGCACCCGGCGGAACGCCTCCAGCTCGCCCTGCCAGGCCGCGACCACCTCGTCCGCGCTCGCCCCCGCGTCGATCATCGACCGGACCTGCGTACTGCCCGTCAGCTTGTCGATCCAGTTGTCGGAGCGCCAGGCGAAGCCGCTCCACACCTGCTTCGCGGTGATCAGCAGCGCGATGCCGGTACGCACCGGGTCGTACGCCGCGCGGTCCCGCACATGGATCTGCACGCCGCCGACCGTCTTGCCCTGGAACTTGGAGAAGGTGGGTGCGAAGTACGCCTCGCGGAAGTCGACGCCCGGCAGTTCGAGGGCGTTCGCGGCCTCGGCCCAGCGGCGGTCGACGCCCTCGGCGCCGAGCAGTTCGAAGGGGCGGGTGGTGCCCCGTCCTTCGGAGAGGTTCGTGCCCTCGAAGAGGCAGGTCCCCGAGTAGACGAGCGCGGTGTCGGGCGTCGGCATGTTGGGGCTCGGCGGGACCCAGGGCAGCCCCGAGGTGTCGTAGAACTCCGTGCGCTTCCAGCCGGTCATCAGTACGGTCTCCAGCGGTACCGGACTCGCCAGGAACTCGCCGTTGAACAGGCGCGCGAGCTCCGTGACGGTCATCCCGTGCGCCTGCGAGATCGGCTGCCGCCCGACGAACGTCGCGAACTCCCTGTGCAGAACCGGCCCTTCGGCGCTGCGGCCCGTCACCGGGTTCGGACGGTCCAGGACCACGAACCGCTTGCCCGCGAGCTGCGCGGCCTCCATGCAGTCGTAGAGGGTCCAGATGTAGGTGTAGAAGCGCGCGCCCACGTCCTGGATGTCGAAGACGACCGTGTCCACACCGGACGCGGTGAAGACGTCGGCCAGCGGCTGACCGCTCTTCAGATACGTGTCGTACACCGGGAGCCCGGTCGCCGGGTCGTCGTACCGGCCCTCCGAGCCGCCTGCCTGCGCAGTGCCGCGGAATCCGTGTTCGGGCCCGAAGACGGCTGCCAGGCCGACGCGTTCGTCCTCGTGCATCACATCGACGATGTGGCGTACGCCGCCGCTCCCGGCGCCGCCCCGGGTGACCCCGGTCGGGTTGGTCACGATGCCGACGCGCTGTCCGTCGAGCAGTGCGTAACCGTCCGCGGCCAGCCGTTCGAAGCCGGTGCGCAGCCGGCGGCCGCCCTCCGCCGCGACCGCCGGTCCGGCGGACACCGGTCCCGCGACCGCCGCCGCTCCCATGGCCGAGCCGGCGGCGAGCAGATTGCGTCTGGACAGGGTGCGTCCGGACAGGTTGCGTCCGGGCAGGTTCATGGTGCTACCTCCGTGTTCTGGTCGATCGCGGAAGATCGCATGGCCTCGCACGCTAGCGCGCGTGCCGCTCGGCGGGAACCGGGCGTTGCCCCTTCCCCTTCTCCTGACCGACTGCTTAGTCTGTACGTGCAGTCGAGTCGAGGGAGACCGATGGTGGACACCCTGCAGGGGACGGGAGTCGTCGTCACCGGGGCCGGAGGCGGCATCGGGGCGGCGCTGGCACGCAGGTTCGCCGCGTCCGGGGCACGCGTCGTGGTCAACGACCTGGATCCCGGGAAAGCGAGAGCCGTGGCCGACGAGTTCGGGGGCATCGCGCTGCCGGGCGACGCCTCCACGGTCGTGGCCGAGGCGCGGGACGCGCTGGGCGGCACCGTCGACGTCTACTGCGCCAACGCCGGGCTCGCATCCGGCGGTACGGAGAGCGCCGAGGACGAGGTATGGGCCGCCGCCTGGGACGTCAACGTCATGGCTCATGTCCGTGCCGCCCGCGAGCTGCTCCCCGAGTGGCTGGAGCGCGGCAGCGGCCGCTTCGTCTCCACCGTCTCCGCCGCCGGACTGCTCACCATGATCGGCGCCGCGCCCTACAGCGTCACCAAGCACGGCGCGTACGCCTTCGCCGAGTGGCTCTCGCTCACCTACCGTCACCGCGGCATCAAGGTCCACGCGATCTGTCCGCAGGGCGTACGCACCGACATGCTCACCGCATCCGGCTCGGCCGGTGAACTCGTGCTGGCGCCGACGGCGATCGAGCCCGAGGACGTCGCGGACGCGCTCTTCGCCGGCATGGCCGAGGACCGTTTCCTGATCCTGCCGCACCCCGATGTCGCCGAGTACTACCAGGTGCGGGCCGCCGAACCCGACCGCTGGCTGGCGGGCATGAACCACATCCAGCAGAAATGGGAGGCGACCGGGCAGTGACCGTCCGTCCGGGAGGGGCCGGTCGGCCCCGCGCGCGGCGGGTCCTGCCCGACACGCCGGAGACGGTGAGTGGGAAGATCCTCTCGGGGGACGTGTGTTCCCGGCCACAGGACGCGTGACGCACCGGGCGTGACGACACGTGACGACACGGAAAGGCAGGTGGCGGACAGTGCCCAGGACGACGGACGGAGACGGCACGCCCGTCCCCCAGCGGCTGCTCGCCGCCGCCACCAGGCTCTTCGCCGAGCGCGGCTACGACCGTACGTCGGTGCAGGAGATCGTCGAGGCGGCCGGGGTCACCAAGGGTGCGCTCTACCACTACTTCGGCTCCAAGGAGGACCTGCTGCACGAGGTGTACGCGCGCGTGCTCCGCCTCCAACAGGAGCGCCTCGACGCCGTGGCGGACACCGACGCACCGGTCGAGCAGCGGCTGCGGGACGCTGCGGCCGACGTCGTCGTCACGACCATCGACAACCTCGACGACGCGGCGATCTTCTTCCGCTCCATGCATCACCTCAGCCCCGAGAAGAACAAGCAGGTCAGGGCCGAGCGGCGCCGCTACCACGAGCGGTTCCGGGCGCTGGTCGAAGAGGGCCAGAAGAGCGGGGTGTTCTCCACCGCGACGCCGGCCGACCTCGTGGTCGACTACCACTTCGGGTCCGTGCACCACCTGTCCACGTGGTACCGGCCGGACGGCCCGCTCACCCCGCAGGAGGTCGCCGACCATCTGGCGGACCTGCTGCTGCGGGCGCTGCGGCCCTGAGATACCCGACGCACTCATGAGCCCCCAGCCGGACGGCTGGGGGCTCAGAATTATGTGCGGCTAGAGATACCGCTTCAGCTCACGCCGGGCCAGCGACCGCTGATGCACCTCGTCCGGCCCGTCCGCGAGCCGCAACGTCCGTGCGGCAGCCCAGAGTTCGGCCAGCGGGAAGTCCTGGCTCACGCCGCCCGCGCCGTGCAGCTGCACCGCCTGGTCGATGATGTCCACGACCGCCCGCGGGGTCGCGATCTTGATGGACTGGATCTCGGTGTGGGCGCCCTTGTTGCCGACCGTGTCCATCAGCCAGGCCGTCTTCAGTACGAGCAGCCGCAGCTGCTCCACGGTGACCCGCGCGTCCGCGATCCACTGCTGGACGACACCCTGCTGGGCGAGCGGCTTACCGAACGCCGTACGCGCTACCGCCCGCTTGCACATCAGCTCGATCGCCCGCTCGGCCATGCCGATCAGCCGCATGCAGTGGTGGATACGGCCCGGGCCGAGCCGCGCCTGCGCGATCGCGAAGCCGCCGCCCTCCTCGCCGATGAGGTTCGACACCGGCACGCGCGCGTGGTCGAACACGACCTCCGCGTGGCCTCCGTGGTAGTGGTCCTCGTACCCGTACACCTGCATCGCGCGCCGGACCTCGAGGCCCGGGGTGTCGCGCGGCACGAGCACCATGGACTGCTGGCGGCGGATGTCCGCGCCGTCCGGGTCGGTCTTGCCCATCACGATGAAGATCTTGCAGTCGGGGTTCATCGCGCCGGAGATGTACCACTTGCGGCCGGTGATGACGTACTCGTCGCCGTCCCGCTCGATACGCGTGGTGATGTTGGTGGCGTCGGAGGAGGCCACCTCGGGCTCGGTCATCGCGAAGGCGGACCGGATCTCGCCCGCGAGCAGCGGCTCGAGCCACTGCTTCCTCTGCCGTTCGTCGCCGAACTGGGCGAGCACCTCCATGTTGCCCGTGTCGGGGGCCGCACAGTTCAGCGCGGTCGGCGCCAGCTGCGGGGAGCGGCCGGTGATCTCGGCGAGCGGCGCGTACTGGAGGTTGGTGAGCCCGGCGCCGTACTCCTCGTCCGGCAGGCTGTGCTGGTCTACAAAGAAAAGATTCCACAGGCCGCGCCTGCGGGCCTCGGCCTTGAGGTCCTCGACGACCGCCGGGGTGTCCCACGGCGAGGCGAGCCGCGCGCGCTGCTCGTGTGCGATCGCCTCGGCCGGGTAGACGAACTCGTCCATGAAGGCCAGCAGCTTGCCGCGCAGCTCTTCCGTGCGCGCGTCGAATGCGAAGTCCATGGTTCTGGGTCAGCCTTCCTGGAGGGTGGTCAGGCCGTGCTCGATGAAGACGGGGACGAGGTCGCCGATGCGGTCGAACCCGGCGCCGACCGTCTGGCCCAGCGTGTAGCGGTAGTGGATGCCCTCAAGGATCACGGCGAGCTTGAACCACGCGAAGGCCGTGTACCAGGAGACGGCGGACACGTCGCGCCCCGAGCGCGCGGCGTACCGCTCGATCAGCTCGGCTGGGTCCGGGTGGCCGGCCGCCGTGGCGGTGGTGCTGACGGGGGAGTCGGGCATCTCGAGCGGGACGCTGTACATCACGAGCAGGCCCAGGTCGGTGAGCGGGTCGCCGAGCGTGGACATCTCCCAGTCGAGGATCGCCTTGATCTCGTCGGCACCTCTTATCGGCTCACTCGCGGGGCCGATCAGCACGTTGTCCAGCCGATAGTCGCCGTGGACGACCGCCGAGGCGGGGGAGGCGGGCAGCTCGCGGCCGAGTGCGGCGTGCAGCTCCTCGATGCCGGGCAGCTCGCGGTTGCGGGAGGCGTCCAGCTGCTTGCCCCAGCGGCGCAGCTGCCGGTCCAGGAAGCCCTCGGGCCGCCCGAAGTCCGCCAGGCCCACCTCGGCCGGGTCCACAGCATGCAGCTCGACGAGGGTGTCGACGAGCCCGAGCACGGCGGCCCGGGTCCGGTCGGGGCCGAGCGGGGCGAGCTGCTCGGCTGTGCGGTACGGGGTGCCGTCCACGTACTCCATGACGTAGAAGGGCGCGCCGACCACATCCTCGTCCTCGCACAGCAGCACGGGCCGCGGCACCGGCACCGCGGTGGGGTGCAGCGCGCTGATCACCCGGTGCTCGCGCTTCATGTCGTGCGCGGTGGCCAGCACATGGCCGAGCGGCGGCCGGCGTACGACCCACTTCGCCGCCCCGTCCGAGACCGCGTACGTGAGGTTCGACCGTCCGCCCTCGATCAGCCGGCCGGTCAGCGGACCGCTCACCAGGCCGGGCCGCTCCCTGTCCAGCCGCTGGCGCAGCCGGTCGAGGTCGAGGCCTGGCGGGTGGTCTGAACTCATCGTTCGCTCCTCCGTGCGAGGCTGCCGGGATACGTTCCCGAGGACACCACAGAATGATGCCGACCGGTCGGTATGTAGTCCAGGGGTGGGGCGGAACGTGATCCGTTTCGCTCCGGTGAGTGCCGCCGAATCAGTACCCGTAAGAGCCGCGGCATCAGTAGACGACGGCCGCTGCGAACACCGCCAGGGCCAGTGTGCACGCCGCTGCCGCGACCGCGTGCCGGGGCGTCAACGGCGCCGGGGAGGCGCCGGACAGCGCGCGGATCCGGCGATGGGCCACGGCCAGGAACCCCAGCCAGGCGAGCAGGCAGAGAGCGCACGCCACCACGCCGACCGTGGTGGGACCGCCGTGCAGGGTCGTCCGGGCCGCCAGCACCGCGGCGACCGTGCAGGCCAGCGTCGTCCGCCGCCACGCGAGCCTCGTACGCTCCGGCTGCAGGCCCGGGTCCCGGTCCACGGCCGCGGCCGGGCCGGTCATCCTGCCCAGCCGACGAGCACGACCACCACCATCGCGATCGCGACCACCGCGACGGCGAGGCTCAGCAGTGCGGGGAACCGCGACACCGGCAGGTCCTCGCCGCGCCGCATGGCCCGTTCGCAGCGGACCCAGTGGTTCACGGCCCGCAGCGAGCACAGCACACCCGCGGCGAGCAGCGCGAGGGCGAGCCCCACACGCCATGCCCAGCGCAGGTCCGGCAGGAACTGGTCCACGGCGAAGCCGCCGCCGATGAGCGCGAGCGCGGTGCGCAGCCAGGCCAGGAACGTGCGCTCGTTGGCCAGCGAGAACCGGTAGTCGGGCGTCCGGCCCTCCTCCCGGATGGCCTGGGGCACGAACCAGAGCCGGAGGTTCCGTACGAACTCGATCACGCGCAGGACCCTACCGGGAGGGGGCCGGGAGCCGGGCGCAGGCAGGCGGTTCAGCCCGCGCGACCCGCGCGATGCTCCTTCAGCCGCTCGTACGCCGCCAGGCCGTCCGGTACCCAGGGCCACTCGGTGAGCCGCCGCTCCACCTCGGCGTCGGACAGGAAGCCGTGCCAGGCGACCTCCTCGGCCTGCGGGCTGACCGGCAGCTCGCAGCGGACCTCGTACACGGACGACCACCAGCTCTGCCCGGCGCCGCCGTCGTAGAGGAACGTGAACAGCGGCACGGGGCGCGGCAGCCCCGCTACGCCGAGCTCCTCCTCGGCCTCGCGCAACGCCGCGGCGTCGTACGACTCGCCCGCGCCCACGACCCCGCCGACGAACATGTCGTACATCGACGGGAAGACCAGCTTCGTCGGTGTACGGCGGTGCACGAAGATCCGTCCGTCGGCGTCCCGGGCCTGGATGAACACACAGCGGTGCCGCAGGCCGCGGGCGTACGCCTCGCCGCGCGGAGCCTGCCCCACGACCCGGTCGTCCTCGTCGACGATGTCCAGCAGCTCGTCCGCGGCACTCATGGCGTCACTCACAGGGGCTTTTCTCCAGGGATCGTCACTCAGCTGGGCTGTACGTCCGGTACGCGCTCCACCGGCGCCCCGCCCCGCGGCATGGCCGGATGGATGCCGAGCAGCACGATGCCGGCGACGATCGCCGCGAGGCCCGCCGACTCCCAGGCCAGCGCGCCGGCGTCCGTACGCAGCCGGTCGCCGAGGAAGCCGACGCCGCAGATGATGCCGGCCAGCGGCTGCGCGGCTGTCAGCGCGGGCAGGGACATCCGCAGCGATGCCGTCTCGAAGGCGCTCTGGACGATGATGAGCCCCACGACACCCAGCACCAGCACCGCGTACGGCTGCCAGCCCGTGAAGAGCACGAGCCAGCCGCCCTCCGTGAACCGCTGCCCGCTCACCCGGGTCAGCGCGTCCTGCACGCCGTACAGAAGACCGGCCGCCACCGCCAGCAGCGCCGGCCCCGAACTGAGCCGCGACCGCTTCGCGACCGTCGTCAGCGCCAGCGCCCCGCCGAGCACCAGCCCGATGATCAGCCAGTGCCGCAGCGGACCGGCGACGTGGCCACCGCCCGTCGGCTGCCCCGCCAGGATGAACGCGGTCACGCCACCCGCGAGCAGCGCGAGCCCCATCCAGCCCTGGCGGCCCAGGGGCTGTCTGGTCTGCCGGCGGGACAGGGCCATCGCGAAGAGGAGGTTCGTCGCCAGCAGCGGCTCGACGAGGGACAGCTCGCCGTTGCCCAGGGCGACGGCGCCCAGCGCCATGCCGCACACCATGAGCCCGATCCCGGCCAGCCAACGCGGCATCCGCATCAGGTCGAGCAGGAGGCGGGGCGAGAGGAAGTCGCTCAGCGGGGCGTGCTGCGCCGCGTTCTGCTGCAGGACGTATCCAAGGCCCAGGCAGCAGGCAGCGGACACGGCGAGAACGAGAACCAGAACCGACACGCAGAGCACCTCAAGACTTGTGTCCGGCCACGGGCGCGCGACGGCCGGGGTACCAGCCTGACGATAGCGCCCCTGCCCGCACCCCGCAGTCGGCTCCGTCACGTCGAGTGCCCTGCTCGGGCCACTCCAGTCCCGGGACCTGCAGATACCGGGAAGCAGACGGCCGGAGCCAGGAGGGCGGTACGCCGAGTCCCAAGACTCGGTCAGGCCCGTTCCCGAAGATCCGACCGACCGGTAAGAATGTCGCCCACTGACATTCGAGGAGGGAACGGGGCTCATGGCCTACGACGCAGATGTGATCGTGATCGGTGCGGGTCTCGCCGGGCTCGCGGCGACGGCCGAGCTCGTCGACGCGGGACGCAAGGTCATCCTCCTCGACCAGGAACCGGAGCAGTCGATCGGCGGCCAGGCGCACTGGTCCTTCGGCGGCCTGTTCTTCGTCGACTCGCCCGAGCAGCGCCGCATGCGCATCAAGGACAGCCATGAGCTCGCCCTCCAGGACTGGATGGGGACGGCCGCCTTCGACCGCGAGGAGGACCATTGGCCGCGGCAGTGGGCCGAGGCGTACGTCGACTTCGCGGCCGGCGAGAAGCGTGCCTGGCTGCACGCGCAGGGCGTGCGCTTCTTCCCGGTGGTGGGCTGGGCGGAGCGCGGCGGCTACGACGCGAACGGCCACGGCAACTCCGTACCGCGCTTCCACATCACCTGGGGCACGGGTCCCGGCATCGTCGCGCCGTTCGAGCGCCGGGTGCGCGAAGGTGTCGCGCGCGGGCTGGTACAGCTGAAGTTCCGCCATCGCGTCACGGGTCTGACGCGCAGCGCGGGCGCGGTGGACACGGTCAGCGGTGAGATCCTGGAGCCGTCAGGCATCGAACGCGGCCAGGCGAGCAGCCGCACCGTCACCGGCTCCTTCGAGTTCCGCGCCCAGGCGGTGATCGTCACCTCCGGGGGCATCGGCGGCAACCACGATCTCGTACGTGCGAACTGGCCCAAGCGCCTCGGCGACCCGCCCGCGAAGATGCTCTCCGGTGTGCCCGCGCACGTCGACGGCCTGATGCTCGGCATCGCGGAGAAGGCGGGTGCCCGCCTCATCAACCGCGACCGCATGTGGCACTACACCGAGGGCATCGAGAACTGGAACCCCATCTGGGACAAGCACGGCATTCGCATCCTGCCCGGTCCTTCGTCCCTCTGGCTCGACGCGCGCGGCAACCGGCTGCCCGTACCGCTCTTCCCCGGCTTCGACACGCTCGGCACGCTCGAACACATCATGCACACCGGGTACGACCACACGTGGTTCGTCCTCGACCAGAAGATCATCGGCAAGGAGTTCGCGCTCTCCGGCTCCGAGCAGAACCCGGATCTGACCGGCAAGTCCGTCCGCGACGTCATCGGGCGGGCCCGCGCCGACGTCCCCGGTCCCGTCAAGGCGTTCATGGACCACGGCGTCGACTTCGTCGTCGAGAAGGACCTCGGCGCGCTGGTGCGCGGCATGAACGCCCTGACCGACGAACCGCTGATCGACGAGGCACACCTGCGCCGCACCCTCACCGCACGCGACCGCGAGATCACCAACCCCTTCACCAAGGACCTCCAGGTGACCGCGATCCGCGGCGCCCGCAACTACCTGGGCGACAAGCTCATCCGCACGGCGGCCCCGCACCGCATCCTCGACCCCAAGGCGGGCCCGCTGATCGCCGTACGTCTGAACATCCTCACCCGCAAGACGCTCGGCGGCCTGGAGACGGACCTGTCCTCGCGGGTTCTCGCCGAGGGCGGCGACCCGCTGCCCGGCATGTACGCGGCGGGGGAGGCCGCCGGCTTCGGCGGCGGCGGAGTCCACGGCTACCGCTCCCTCGAGGGCACCTTCCTCGGCGGCTGCCTCTTCTCGGGCCGCACGGCGGGCCGCGCGACGGCGAAGGCGGTGGCGTAGGGGGCCGCCCGCCCCGCTGTCCGCTGTGGGCAATCAGCTGGGCGGGCAAACCGCTCAGCTGACACGAGTACGCACGAAGACGGCCTTGACGGAGAGAACCCCCTCCGCTTTGCTGTCCGTGATCACCCGATGGCACACCGTGCCAGTAATCGTGCCGTAGCCGTGTCATAAAGGAACCCGCGGTGCCCCCACCCCCGCCCCCCTTCGGCCGCGCCCGCAAACGGGCGGACCACGCCTTCGACGCGGCTCTGGACGACACGGAGCTCGCCTCCGCCCGTACCGCGCTGGCCCAGGGCCGCTGGACCGCCGTCCGCTCGCTGCTCGCGGACACCGGCGACGACTGGGACCGCCGCGGCCACCGGATCACCGTGCTCGCCCGGGAACCCGGCACCGCCCCCTGGTCCCGTGAATGGCGGCTCGCCGAGCCCGAGTCGGCCGACGCGGCCGTACTGCAGGCCTGCGCCATGGTCTTCCGCGCCCTGAAGGGCAAGGAGCGCTCCGACCACGCGCGGGGGGCCTGCCACGCCGCGGCCGTACTCCTCCCGGACGACCCGACCCCCTGGCTGTCCCTGCTGATCCTCGAGTGCGCGACGGGCCGCGACGAGGACGTCGTGCGGCTGTTCGACGAGGTCCGCCACCGCCACCCGGGCCACCACCACGCCCACCATCTGATGGTGGCCCGGCTCGCGGAGCGGTACGCCGAAGTCGGCCAGGACCCGATGCACGAGGTGTACGACTTCGCGTCCTGGGCCGCCGAGCAGGCCCCCGCCGACTCGCCCCTGGCCATCCTCCCCGTCGTCGCGCACGCCGAGCGCTACCGCGTCCTGGCCACCGCCGGCAGCGAACCCCGCGACGCGGCGTCCTCCCGGCACTGGACGGGACGCCGCGCCCGCCAGGTCATGAAGGCGGCCTTCGACTGGTGGCTGGAGTGGGGGCGCGACGACCACCCCCGCAACCGCATCGACCTGAACTTCCTCGCCCATGCGAAGTACTGCGAGGGCCGTCCCGCCGAGGCGGCCGCGCTGTTCCACCGCATCGGACCGCATGCGACCCCGGCCCCCTGGTCGTACCCGGACCGGGACCCGTACGACGCCTTCCGCACCGCACGCAACATCGCACTCGGCACCGCCTAGGGCCGTTCGGTGGGCCTGGCCCGCCAGCCCTGTGTCCCACCCGCCCCGCACCTCATCCGCTGCGAAAGGACAACCCCGTCATGACCACGGGCAGTTCGAGCACGAGCGAGATCAGAACCTACAAGGGGCAGGAGCGCGCCCTGCGCGCCGACCGCCTCGGCGCGGCAGGGCTGCTGCTGTCCGTGCTCGCCGCCACGGCACCCCTCATGGTCGTCGCGGGTGTCATGCCCACCACATTCGGCGTGATGGGCATCGTCGGGCAGCCCCTGCTCTTCGTCATCCTGGGCGTGGTGCTGGCGCTGTTCAGCGTCGGGTACGCCGAGATGAGCCGCCACGTCCACAACGCCGGTGCCTTCTACGCGTACATATCGCGCGGCCTGGGCGGTACGGCCGGGGCGGGCGCGGCGCTGGTCGCCCTCGTCGCGTACAGCGCGCTGCAGGTCGGCGTCTACGGCATCTTCGGCTTCGAGGTCTCGGGGCTCTTCGCCACCTATCTCGACACCGAGGTCGCCTGGTGGATCCCGGCCCTCGCGGCCGTGCTCGTCGTCGGAGCCCTCGGCTGGCTGAAGATCGACCTCAACGCGCGCGTGCTGGGCGTGCTGCTGATCGTCGAGGTCGCGCTCGTCGTCGTCTTCGACATCTCGGCCGTCGCCCACCCCGCCGCCGAGGGCCTGTCCCTCCAGGCTTTCGACCCCGGAACGCTGACCGGCGCGGGCCTCGGTACGGCGCTGTGCTTCTGCGTGGCGGCCTTCCTCGGCTTCGAACAGGCGCCCGTCTACGCCGAGGAGACCAGCCGGCCCCAGGTCGTGGTGGCGCGCGTGATGTTCCTCGCCGTCGGCTTCGTCGCCGTCTTCTTCGCCCTCAGCTGCTGGGCGCTCACGGTCGCCGCGGGCCCGTCCGGCATCGTCGCGGCCGCGCAGAAGCAGAGCGCCGGGCTGTTGTTCTTCCTCACCGAGAACAGCCTGGGCACCACCTTCACCGACGTGCTGCATGTCCTGTTCGTCACCGGCATGTTCGCCGCGCTGCTCAGCTTCCACAACGTCGTCGCCCGGTACGCCTTCGCCATGGGCCGCGAGGGCCTGCTGCCCGCCGCCTTCGGCCGCACCAACAACACCAGCGGCGCGCCCGGCACCGGATCGCTGTTGCAGACCGTGATCTCCGCGGTCGTCGTCGTGGCCTTCGCGGTGACCGACGAGGGCGCGACCGGCGATCCGACGGCGCCCGTGCTGCACCTTTTCACCTGGATGGGCAACATCGGTGCGCTCGGCGTCATCTTGCTGATGGCCGTCGCATCGCTGGCCGTCATCGTGTTCTTCGCCCGCCGCGGCGCCGCCCGCGCCCAGGCCTGGCGCCTGGCCGCCTCAGCGGTCGCCGGGACCGCCCTGCTCGTCATCGCCGTCTACACCGTGAAGGACTTCGACGTCCTCGTCGGCTCGGGACCGGATTCGGCGCTCAGCTGGGTGCTCCCGGGCATCATCGCGCTGGCGGCCGTGACCGGCCTCGTCCAGGGCGCGGTGCTCCGTGCCCGGCGCCCGGAGGCGCATGCGCGCATCGGCCTGGGCAACGAGGCGTTCCAGCTCGACAAGGCGGCGGAGCACGAAGTCTCAAGGTGACAGCGTGACAGCGGAGCACGAAGTCTCGAGACGACAGCGGACTACGAAGTCGTGAGATGACAGCGGATTACGAAGTCTTGAGATGACAGAAGCCTGTCGAACACCTGCGGCCCCTGGTTTCCAGAGGCCGCAGGTGTTCGAATCGACGGGTGACCTCAGAACAACCCGCTGAGCCCGCGGAGCCGAGGGAAGAGGGCCAGGGAACACCGGTGGGCCGCCGTCTCGTGCTCGGCATGCTCGGCCTCGGCGCGCTGGGCGTGGCCGCCGCCCCCGGCCTCCAGCGCGGGCTCGAGTCCTTCCTCGGCAGCGCGGCCGACAAGGACCCGACCGGCCTGACCGGCCTGCTCCCCAACGGCGGCGGCTTCCGCTACTACTCGGTCGCCTCCTCCGTACCGCAGAAGAGCGCCGACGACTACCGCCTGACCGTCGGCGGACTGGTCGACCGCCCCGCCGCGTACACGCTCGCCGAGCTGCGCGCCATGCCGCAGACGCGGCTCGTCCACGATGTCCAGTGCGTCACCGGATGGCGGGTGCCGGACACCCCCTTCGAGGGCGTACTGCTGTCCAAGCTGCTCGACTCCGCCGGAGTTCAGCCCACGGCGGGGGCGGTCCGCTTCACGTGCTTCGACGGCACGTACACCGAGAGCCTCACCCTGCGGCAGGCCCGCAGGGACGACGTCCTGGTGGCCCTGCGTATGCAGGACAAGCCCGTGAGCCACTCGCACGGCGGTCCCGTCCGCCTCTATGTGGCACCGATGTACTTCTACAAGTCCGCGAAGTGGCTCTCCGGCATCACCGTCACCGAGGACGTCCGGCCCGGGTACTGGGAAGAGCGCGGCTATGACGTGGACGCGTGGGTGGGCCGCTCGAACGGACGGGACGATGCGCCTACGACCTGAACACGGGGGCGCACACGCCCCCGGCTCCGCACCCGCGACCCCCGCCCCCGCCTCCGACGCCGCGTCGAGGGTCCGCCGCTTCACCCGTGCCGAGCGCTGGGTGCACCGCACCACGGCGGCCCTGATGGGCCTGTGCGTGGTGACGGCCGCCTGTCTCTACGTGCCCCGGTTCGCCGAACTCGTCGGCCGCCGCGCCCTCGTGGTCACCGTCCACGAGTGGTCGGGGCTGCTGCTGCCGGTCCCGCTGCTGGTGGGCCTCGCCTCCCGCGCCTTCCGCGCGGACCTTCGGCTCCTGAACCGCTTCGGCCCGCACGACCGGCGGTGGCTGCGTGCGGCCGTACGCCGTGACAGGCGCCCGCAGTCGCGGCCGGCCGGCAAGTTCAACGCCGGGCAGAAGACCTTCGCCGCGTGGATCGCCGGAGCCGTGCTCGTGATGCTCGGCACCGGGCTGCTGATGTGGTTCACGCACCTGGCCCCACTGGTGTGGCGCACGGGGGCGACCTTCGTCCACGACTGGCTGGCCCTGACGATCGGCATCGTGCTGGCCGGCCACATCGGCATGGCCCTCGCCGACCCGGAGGCCCGTCGCGGCCTGCGTACGGGCTCCGTGGACCGGGAGTGGGCGAAACGCGAACATCCGCTGTGGCGGCCGTAAGTCACGTCCGTCCGCCGTAAGTCCGCACTTCCCGTTATGCGGACGGCGACGGTGGGACCTCTGCTCGTGTGGTCTCACCGTCGCCGTGAACGCCGCCGTGGGCGTACTGCCGGGATGCCCTAGATGATCAAGGACAGCAGCAGGACCAGTGCGCCCGCGACCACCGAGATGATCGTCTCCATCACGGACCAGGTCTTGACCGTCTGCCCGACGCTCAGCCCGAAGTACTCCTTGACGAGCCAGAAACCGGCGTCGTTCACGTGGCTGAAGAAGAGCGAACCCGCGCCGATGGCCAGCACCAGCAGGGCCGTGTGCGTGGTCGACATGTCGGCGGCCAGCGGCGCCGCCAGTCCGGCCGCGGAGATCGTCGCCACGGTCGCCGAGCCGGTCGCGAGGCGGATCGCCACCGCGATCAGCCAGGCGAGCAGCAGCGCCGGGATCGACCAGTCCTTGGAGATGTCCAGGATCATCTGGCCCACGCCGGAGTCGATCAGCGTCTGCTTGAAGCCGCCGCCGGCACCGACGATGAGCAGGATGCCGGCGATGGGCGCGAGGGACTTCTCGACGGTGGAGGAGATGCGTCCCTTGCTGAAGCCGGCGGCACGGCCGAGCGTGAACATGGCGACGATCACGGCGGCGAGCAGTGCGATCAGCGGCGAGCCGATGACGTCGAAGACACGCTGCACGGTGGCCTCGGGGTCGTCGACGACGATGTCCACCAGCGCCTTGGCCAGCATCAGGACGACGGGCAGCAGCACCGTGGCGAGGGTGATGCCGAAGCCCGGGCGCTTCTCCAGGTCGTCGGAGGCCCGCTGCGGGATCATCTTCTCGGGCGCGGGGACGTCGACCCAGCGGGCCGCGTACCGGGAGAACACCGGACCCGCGATGATCACCGTCGGGATGGCGACGAGGATGCCGAGCGCCAGCGTCACACCGAGGTTGGCCTTGACCGAGTCGATCGCGACGAGCGGGCCGGGGTGCGGCGGGATCAGGCCGTGCATCACGGACAGGCCCGCGAGCGCCGGGACGCCGATACGCATCAGGGAGTAGTTGCCGCGCTTGGCGACCATCAGCACCACGGGGATCAGCAGCACGATGCCGACCTCGAAGAAGAGCGGAAGCCCGATCACGGAGGCGATCAGCACCATCGCCCACGGCATGGCGCGCCCGCCCGCCTTGGCGAGGATCGTGTCGACGATCTGGTCGGCGCCGCCGGAGTCGGCCAGCAGCTTGCCGAGGATCGCGCCGAGCGCGATCAGCACACCCACGCCCGACACCGTGGAGCCGAGACCGCTGGTGAAACTGGTGATCGCCTTGTCGAGCGGGGCGCCCGCGAAGGCACCGAGCGCGAGCGACCCGATGGTCAGCGCCAGGAACGCATGGAGCTTGAACTTCGTGATGAGCAGGACGATGACGGCGATGCCCGCGAGAACGGCTATCCCGAGCTGGGCATGGCCTGCCGAGGTGATCGGCTCCACGGCGTCCGCTGCCAGCGTCTCGACGCTGAGACTGGTCACGGTCTATTCCTCGTGTCTGGGGTGAGTGTGTGGGCAGGCGGACAGGGCCCGCCCGCGCACGGATCCGGTACGGGTACGGGGGTTGGTTGCTGCTACTGGGCCGGCTGCTGCCGCGCGAAGCCGCGGAGCGCCTCGACCGCCCGGTCGGTGATCTCGTCCGGGCTGCCCGCCACATCGACGGCGACGCCCGGCTCGTCAGGCTCCAGCGGCTGGAGCGTGGCGAACTGGGAGTCAAGGAGCGCGGTCGGCATGAAATGGCCCTCGCGATGCGACATCCGGTCCTCGATGAGCTTGCGATCACCGGCGAGATGGACGAAGACGAGTCCGGGAGCGGCAGCCCGCAGCCGGTCGCGGTAACTCCGCTTCAGCGCCGAGCTGCTGACCACACCCCCGAGCCCCTCCCTGCTGTGCGCCCAGGCGCCGATGGAGTCGAGCCACGGCCATCGGTCCTCGTCGGTCAGCGGGGTACCGGCGGACATCTTCGCGATGTTCGCCTCGGGGTGGAAGTCGTCGCCCTCGGCGTAGGGAACGCCGAGCCGGGCGGCGAGCAGGGGACCGATCGTGGTCTTGCCGGTTCCTGCGACGCCCATGACCACGACGACGTGGGGGGTGCTCATCAACTGCCTCGCTGTCTTCGTCGACATCGCTGTGTCAGCTCACTGAAACCCAAAGGTCTGATTAATTCAAGGGAGTGTGATCTAAAAGTCTGACTTTTGAGTGGCGGGCGTCGCCTCGTACGCTGAACCGCATGACGACACAGGCCCAGGGGCTGCACGCACGCGTACTGGAGACCCTTGGGCCCGCCATCACCGCCGGGGATTATCCGTCTGGCAGCGTGCTGCGCACCGACGAGCTGGCCGAGCGCCTCGACGTGTCGCGCTCCGTGATGCGCGAGGCGGTGCGCGTCCTCGAGTCGATGCACCTGGTGGAGTCCCGCCGCCGCGTGGGCGTGACCGTGCGCCCCGTCGCGGAGTGGAACGTCTACGACCCCCAGGTCATCCGCTGGCGGCTGGCCGGCGCCGACCGCCCCCGCCAGCTGCGCTCCCTGACCGTGCTGCGCTCGGCCGTCGAACCCGTCGCCGCGGGACTGGCGGCACGCAACGCCACCCCCGAGCAGTGCGCGGAGCTCACCGAGTGCGCCCTCGGCATGGTCGCCACCTCACGCGGCCACCAGCTGGAGGCGTATCTGGTGCACGACATCGCCTTCCACCGGGTGATTCTCAACGCCTCCGGCAACGAGATGTTCGCGCACCTCGGCGACCTCGTGGCCGAGGTCCTGTCCGGCCGCACCCACCACCAGGTCATGTTCAAGGACCCCGATCCACCGGCCGTCCGGCTGCATGTGCAGGTCGCGGAGGCGGTACGGGAAGGCGACGCGGAGCGCGCGGAGCAGCTCACCCGAGAGATCGCGGTGGGCGCCCTCCAGGAACTGGACATCCTGGCGCCCTGACGCCGGGCACGGCTCGTGGAACAGCCGTGCCCCGCTACTCGACGAAGTCCCCGTCCACGTAGACCCATGCCCCGGCCACCCGTGTGAAGCGGCTGCGCTCATGCAGCACGTCAGGCCTGCCACCGTCCGTGTAGTGCGCCCGGAAGGTCACCGTGCCCGTGGTGTGGAAGGCCGACCCTTCGGTCGTCCCGAGGATCTCCAGGCCCGTCCAGCGCATCCCCGGATCGAACTCCACCCGCGGCGGCCGCGTCTGCGGATGCCAGGTCCGCAACAGATACGCCTCGTCCCGCACCGCGAACGCGCTGTACCGCGACCGCATCAGTGCCTCTGCCGTCGGCGCGGCGACGGCCCCTGAGTGACGGCGGCCGCAGCACTCGGGGTACGCGGCGCCGGAACCGCAGGGGCACACGGCGGGGGCTGCCGGGGGAACGGAGGGACGGGGCTTGCGTCGGGCCATGCGGCCATTGTGCCCGCCGGTGCCCTGGCGCCGGACAGCCGACCACACGAAAACTGCCGGTCACCGAAGTGACCGGCAGTTCGCCGATGTGTCCGAGGGGGGACTTGAACCCCCACGCCCGATAAAGGGCACTAGCACCTCAAGCTAGCGCGTCTGCCATTCCGCCACCCGGACCAGGTGGTCTCTCGCGGTTTCCCGCGGCGACGTGGAAAACCATAGCAAACATTCGGAGGTGCCTGATCACCCGACCGGGCACGCGGCTGATCCGCGGCCGATCCACCCGCGGACCGAGCGGGGGGACCGGGAAGCACACCGCCGCCCAAGGGCACGTGGTGGCGCCGTCCCGCTGTTAACGCTGTATGACCAGGCCGGGCCCGGCCTTGGGCCGCAGCCGCCCCGAGGGGGAGGATGGGGGCCACCAAGGACGGGGACCACCAGCAGCGACAGCGGGAGGAAGCAGCGTGAGCGAGTCGAGCGGCGCCAGCAGGACCGGGTCCGTCTCCGGCGAGGACGAGGTCGTCGACCTCTGCCGCGACCTCATCCGGATCGACACCAGCAACTACGGAGACCACTCAGGGCCGGGCGAGCGCAAGGCCGCCGAGTACGTGGCGGAGAAGCTGGCCGAGGTCGGGCTCGAGCCGAAGATCTTCGAGTCCCATCCCGGCCGCGCCTCCACGGTGGCCCGTATCGAGGGCGAGGACCCCTCGCGGCCCGCACTCCTCATCCACGGCCATACCGACGTCGTACCGGCCAACGCCCTCGACTGGACCCATCACCCGTTCTCCGGCGAGATCGCCGACGGCTGCGTGTGGGGCCGCGGCGCCGTCGACATGAAGGACATGGACGCGATGACCCTCGCGGTCGTACGCGACCGGCTGCGCAGCGGCCGCAAGCCCCCGCGGGACATCGTGCTGGCCTTCCTCGCCGACGAGGAGGCGGGCGGTGTGTACGGAGCGCGCCACCTCGTGGACAAGCACCCCGACCTCTTCGAGGGCGTCACCGAGGCGATCGGCGAGGTCGGCGGCTTCTCGTTCACCGTCAACGAGCAGTTGCGGCTCTACCTCGTCGAGACCGCCCAGAAGGGCATGCACTGGATGCGGCTCACGGTGGACGGCACGGCCGGGCACGGCTCGATGACCAACGACGACAACGCCATCACGGAGCTCTGCGAGGCGGTCGGCCGTCTCGGCCGGCACAAGTGGCCGGTGCGCGTCACCAAGACCGTACGGTCCTTCCTCGACGAACTCTCCGACGCGCTCGGCACCGAGCTCGACCCCGAGGACATGGACGCGACGCTCGCCAAGCTCGGCGGCATCGCGAAGATGGTCGGCGCCACGCTGCGCAACTCGGCGGCCCCGACGATGCTCGGCGCCGGCTACAAGGTCAACGTGATCCCCGGCCAGGCCACCGCCCACGTCGACGGGCGCTTCCTGCCGGGTTACGAGGAGGAGTTCCTGGCCGACCTCGACCGGATCCTCGGGCCCCGCGTCCGGCGCGAGGACGTGCACGGCGACAAGGCCCTCGAGACCGACTTCGACGGTTCGCTGGTCGACGCCATGCAGTCGGCGCTGCGGGCCGAAGACCCGATCGCACGGGCCGTGCCGTACATGCTCTCCGGCGGCACCGACGCCAAGTCCTTCGACGATCTCGGCATCCGCTGCTTCGGCTTCGCGCCGCTGCAGCTGCCGCCCGAGCTGGACTTCGCCGGCATGTTCCACGGCGTCGACGAGCGTGTGCCGGTCGACGGACTCAAGTTCGGCGTGCGCGTGCTGGACAGGTTCATCGACGCATCCTGACGCCGACGGGGCAACTCGCGATCGTCCGTGGGCATTTCAGCCCACTCGGTCAGATGTCACCGCCGAGACGTCACTCCAACATTCGTCCAGACGTGCGTAGTTATCAGAAAGAGTGAATGGAACGATAAGGACGTAGCCCGATTACCGGCTCCTCGTTACTGATGATGCGGTCCGAGACCGGGGCCGCATTGCCAATGAGGAGGAAGAATGATCAAGAAGGTCGTCGCTGCCGCGGCTGCCACGGGTGGTCTCGTACTCGCTGGTGCGGGTATTGCCGCTGCCGACGCCGGTGCTCAGGGCGCCGCTGTGCACTCGCCCGGCGTGCTCTCGGGCAACGTCATTCAGGCGCCGATCCACGTGCCGGTGAACGTCTGCGGCAACACCGTCAATGTGATCGGGCTGCTGAACCCCGCCTTCGGCAACACCTGCATCAACGACTGACGTTGAGCACCACCCCATGAGGGTCTGAGTCCTCGGCCTCGGAGTTCGCGGGACGAGCTCCGGGGCCGACGGATCTTCCGCGCACGTGCAAGCAGGCCGTGCGCATTCCGGAAGGTACAAGGCAGGGAAAACCTATGCGACAGGTCACGCGCAAACGCCTCACCTTGGCGGCCGCGACCGGCGTACTCGCCATGACCGGCGGCTACGCACACGCCGACTCGGGAGCGAGCGGAACCGCTTCCGACTCGCCCGGAGTTCTCTCGGGCAACAGCGTCCAAGTTCCCGTCGACATCCCGGTGAACGTGTGCGGGAACACGGTGAACGTCATCGGGGCCCTCAACCCCGCGGCGGACAACGACTGCAGCAACGACTCCGACGACGACGGCGGCAACGGCGACGACCAGCCGTCCGGCGGCGGTTCCGAGGCCGGCGGGCACACGAGCCACTCGCCCGGCGTCGGCTCCGGCAACCACGTTCAGGTGCCGGTCGACGTCCCGGTCGACGTCTGCGGCAACAGCGTCACCATCGGCGGCCTCGGCACCGGAGCGGGGGGCAACGACTGCGGCAACTCCTCGGGCGGCAACGACGCGACGACACCGCGCGGCCACACGCCCTGCGACCCGCTGCACCCCGACGAGCCGCAGGCGCCGGTCGGGAACGACCCGGGCTCCACCAGGTCGAACCACCCGGCAACGAACACCGTGGCGGTGCCCGAAGGCACCGAGCAGCTGGCCGAGACCGGCAGCTCGCTGCCGGTGGGCATGGTCGTTCCGGTCGCCGCGGGCGCGCTGCTCGCCGGTGCCGTGCTCTACCGCAAGGCCCGATCGGCCGCCTAACAGCGTGAAGCGAACGCATCACGGAGAGTTCGCACGCATCTGCCGCTGAACTCCGAAGATCACCAAGGTGATTTATGTCACCGAGGTGGCGCACGGAACGGAACGGAGCGGGCCCCGCAGCCGCGGGGCCCGCTCCGTTTCCCCGTCTCGGGTCACCACGTGGCACGCACCTGACGGATGATCCGCCGGCGCAACCGCACCCTGCGGCTGCCGTCCGGGTGGAGTCTGAGACGGTCCAGCTCCCAGTGTCCGTACTCGGCATGGTCGGTCAGCAGACGTGTGGTCTCCTTGCGGGACACCCCGCGCGGTACGTACACGTCGACAAATTCGTATTCCGGCATCGCATCTATTGTGCGGGCAGAGCCCCCGTACGGATAGCGTCTGCACTATGTCTGATGCTGCGCAGCCCACCGCTGCCGAGGTACGCGCCGCCGCGGAGGCGGTCAAGGCTGCGCTCGACCGCCACCTGGCCGCGGTCGAGCGCAGGTCGGGAGAGGACGACCCGGCCGTCTATGAGGCGTTCAACGAGCTGGCCGCGGCGGCCGAGGAGTACGACGAGCTGCTCTACGACCGCTACGACGAAGTCACCCCCTTCGAGATCCCCGGCACGGAGGGCACACTGCCGCCGTACACGGGTCCCGAGGAGCCGAACGCGCTCAGCGTGCTGATCCGCCGGGACTACGCCGTGGTGGAGCCGCAGCGACTGCTGGCCCAGGCCCAGCGGGTGACGGCCGCGGAAGCCGAAGCAGCCAGGGCGAACGGCACCGCCCATGGTGCGCTGGGCATCATCTTCGGCGAGTACGAACCGGACGAGATCGCATCACGGCACAAGGAGTTCGGTCTCGAGGAGGGCGACTCCACACTGTGGGTGACCGTCTCCGACGAGACACCGGAGCCGGGGGAGTGGCTGGACGCCCCCTTCGACCAGATCGACCCGCAGCGGGTCGTGTGCCGCTTCGACGTCAGCGCGGTCTTCGACGACGAGCTTGACGACCCGGAGCACGACGAGGACGACGACTTGGAGCCGCTGGGCTCTGGGGACGACTTCGAGGAGGAGGATCTCCGGGCCGAACGCTGATGCCCGGCGTGGGCCCGGAGGACCGGGCCCATGCCGGACTGGGGGCCGCCATGTCTGGGCGGCCGCCGTGGTGCGTGTGGTTGTGGGGGCGGCTGTGGTCCGGCGCGGTGGCCGCCGCGGACCGGCCTACGCCGTCCCGGACGGGGCCTCCCCGGCTGGGACCTGTGTGCGCACCAACGTCTGCAGCCGTGTCGTCCGCGGCTTCGCCGGGATCTCGGCCACCGCCCGTGGCAGAGCCTGATCCGCTCCGTGCACCACGGACAGATGCCGCTCGGCGCGCCCGAAGGCGGTGTACACCCAGGCCCGGGTCAGGGCGCCCGCCGCATCGCCGGGGAGCACCACCACCGCCGCGGGCCACCGCTGTGCCACCGCCTGGTGCGCGGTCATCGCCCACCCGTGCCGCACGACTCGCTCGACCTCCTCCCTCGGTACGACCACGGGCGTGCCGTCGCAGTCCAGATGCAGGCCCTCCGCGTCGGCCTTCACCACGCGCCCCGGCACCGTACGGCCGAGGGCCGGCGCGTAGGCCACCCGGTCGCCGGGGTCGAACCCGCCGAACCGGCCGGGGCCGGGGTTCAGCCGCTCCTTCAGCGCCGCGTTCAACGCGCGCGTCCCCGCTGCACCGCCGTGCACCGGCGTGATGACCTGGGTGTGCTCGGAGGGCACCCCGATCGCCCTGGGCACGGAGTCGGCGACCAGCTGCACCGCGCGGTGCACCGCCTCGCCGGCGTCCCGCACCGGCACGATCACGACCTCCTTGCCGGGGGCCGCGACCTGGTTGAGCTCCCCGATGCCGATTCCGGAGACCAGCTCTCCGATCGGGCCCGGATCGGGCGTACGCGAGGCGACCTGCGGGCAGACGCGGGCGGCCAGCAGATCCCCGAAGACGCGGCCCGGCCCGGCCGACCACAGCTCACTCGGGTCACCGCTCAGCACCAGCCGCGCACCGTCCGGCAGCGACTCGGCCAGCATGGCCGCGGTCTCGACGTCCAGCTGAGCCGCGTCCAGCACCACCAGCAGATCGACCGCCAGCGCTCCGTCGGCGTCCCGCCCGGGCCCTTCCGCACCGGACAGCAGACCGGGCACAGTGGCGACGGCCTCGGCCTGGTCCGCTGCCTCGCGCGCCGTCCCTGCCCCGGGCACCGCAGCGCCCTCCGCGGCGGCGAGGAGAGCGGCGAAGCGGCGCTGCCCGTCCGGGGTGTGGGTGGCGGCGCACACGCGCAGGCCCAGGGCCCGTGCGGCGGCGACCAGCGCGGCCGGTTCGGCCCGCGCCGCCTCGCCTCCCGAGTGCAGCACCAGACCGTGCCCGGCCACCGCGCGGATCAGCTCCGCTGCGGAGCCCGATGTGGCACCGGCGGCGCTCTCCCAGGCGGCGAGGCCCGGCTCGTCGCCCTTCACCAGGGAATTGACCACCCGTGCGAGCCCGTCCGCCAGGCTCTCCTCGGCCAGCGCGCAGCGCTCGAGGCCGATGAGGACCCGGACCGGCCGCTCGCCTTCGGCGGCCTCGTCGTCGGCACCCGAGGGCGCGGGTGCGGACGGGGGCGCATCGAGCGCGTCCTGGAAGACGAGCACGTCTCCGTCCGTGATGGCGTTGTGCACGGCGGCATCCGGATCGGGCACCGAGCGCTGCGCGAGCGCGGCGCGGAGTTCGTCGGCGTCGAGGGCCGTGTGCCCGGCCAGGGCCGCCTGCTCCAGCAGCCACACGGTGATCGCGCGGCCCCTGCGCTCGTCGTCCGGGCCACACTCGGCACCGAGCAGGGCCCGGGCGAAACCGTCGGCCTGCTCGGGCCGCACACCGGCGACCCGGAGCAACTGCCAGGGGTCGTCCCGGAGTTGACCGGCTGCGCCCTCACCCAGGGCGGCGGCGGCCGGCACGGCGAGGGTTGCGGGGGCGCCGCCGCCGGCCAGCACCTCGCGTACCGCTGCGACGGTCTCGGGAGCCGCACCGGCTGCGGGTGCCGCGGCGGCGGGCTCGGGCCGGCGCACCGGCTCCCGGGCCGGCTTGCGCGGCGCCGGCTCCGGCTCGACGAAGACATGGGCGACGGGATGCTCACCGCTCTCCACCGCCCGCACCGCGGCCAGCAGATCAGCTGCCTTGCCGGTCAGCTTCGCCCCACCGGCGACGGGCCCCTGCTTCTCGGCCTTCCGCTGCTCGATCCGCTCCCGAAGGGCCCGCTGCGCCGCCAACTCGGCCTCGGCCTCGGACACCTCCCCCGCGGCGCCGGCGCCCGCGCCCTCATCTCCACCAGGAGCCGCGTCGCGCTCGCCGTCCTCGCCCGTCCCGGCGGCGGCGCCGGTACCGGCGCTGGAGTCGGCGGTCCCGCCGGGCCCGTCGGGCCGGGCATCGGCCCCGGCGGCCACCTGCCCTCCGGCTCCCGGGTCCCCTGCGCCCTCGGGGCTCCCCGGGTCTTCCGGGGAACCCCCCGGCTCGGCTCCGACCGCGGCAGCGGACTCCCGCTCCGTACTCACAGCGTGCTCCAGTCCTGATCGGGATAGCGGTGCACCGGCGCCGACACGTCGTCGAGCGCCTGGCAGATCTCGTCTGGAAGACTAAGCGCCTCCACTGACAATGCCGCCGTGAGCTGCTGCGCGGTGCGGGTGCCGACGATCGGTGCGACGACTCCGGGGCGGTCCCGCACCCAGGCGAGGGCCACCTGCAGCGGTGTCGCGGCGAGCCCGTCGGCGGCGGTGGCCACCGCGTCGACGATGCGGCTCGCGGCGTCGTCGAGGTAGGGGGCGACGAACGGGGCGAGGTGTTCGGAGGCTCCGCGGGAGTCGGCCGGGGTCGAGTGCCGGTACTTGCCGGTGAGCACGCCCCGGCCGAGGGGCGACGACGGCAGTAGTCCGACGCCGAGGTCGAGCGCGGCGGGCAGCACCTCCCGCTCGACACCGCGCTGCAGCAGCGAGTACTCCATCTGTGTGCTGGCCAGCCGCGTCCGGTCGCCGGGTGCCGCAAGCTGCCATGTCGCCGCCTTGGCGAGCTGCCAGCCGCTGAAGTTGGACACCCCGGCATAGCGCGCGCGGCCGCTTCTGACGGCGATGTCCAGGGCCTGCAGCGTTTCCTCCAGGGGTGTCTCCGGGTCGAACGCGTGCACCTGCCACAGGTCGACGTAGTCGGTCCCGAGGCGGCCGAGCGAGGCGTCGAGCGCCGCCAGCAGATGGCCGCGCGAACCGTCGAAGCGCCGGTCCGGGTCCGGCACGCTGCCCGCCTTGGTCGCGATCACCAGATCGCGCCGCGGAACCAGTCCTTCCATGAGCTGCCCGAGCAGATACTCGACCTCCCCGTCGCCGTACACATCGGCGGTGTCGACGAGCGTGCCGCCCGCCTCCCAGAAGACCTTCAACAGCTCTGCGGCATCGCGCTCGTCGGTGTCCCGCCCCCAGGTCAGGGTGCCGAGTCCGATGCGGGACACACGCAGGCCGGTACGGCCGAGATGCCTCTGCTCCATGGGCGCTGACACTACTGGCCGGACGTCGCCGTGTGGGGCCCTGTGGACAACCGCCTGTGGACAACCGGGACCGCGGACGGTGTCCTGTGCACATCGCCCGCGGACGACCCCGCGGATGCGTCGCCCACACCCGTCGCTGACGCGGCCCGCACCAGCGCGCTAGGGTCTGCGGCACAAGGGACGTTACCGACGAGTAAGGGGATCGGCCGATGAAGCTCGGTATCAACCTCGGCTACTGGGGCGCCGGGATGGACGCGGACAATCTGGCCGTCGCTCAGGAGGCCGACCGGCTGGGCTACGCCGTCTGCTGGGCGGCCGAGGCCTACGGCTCCGACGCGGCCACCGTGCTGACCTGGGTCGCCGCCCACACCGAGCGCATCGACGTCGGATCCGCGATCTTCCAGATCCCGGCCCGTCAGCCCGCCATGACCGCCATGACGGCGGCGACTCTGGACTCGCTCTCCGGCGGCCGGTTCCGGCTCGGCCTCGGCGTCTCGGGACCGCAGGTCTCCGAGGGCTGGTACGGCGTGAAGTTCGACAAGCCGCTGGCACGCACGCGTGAGTACGTCGAGATCGTGCGCAAGGCCATGACGCGCGAACGCCTGTCGTACGAGGGCGAGCACTGGACGCTGCCGCTGCCGGACGGCCCGGGCAAGCCGATCAAGCTCACCGTTCACCCGCAGCGCGAGCACATCCCGCTGTACATCGCGGCGATCGGCCCGAAGAACCTGGAGCAGACCGGCGAGATCGCCGACGGCGCGCTGCTGATCTTCCCGTCGGCCGAGCACCTGGAGGAGACGGCGATCCGTCACCTGCGGGCGGGCCGCGAGAAGGCGGGCCTGACGATGGAGGGCTTCGACGTCGCCCCGACCCTGCCGATCGCCGTGAGCCCGGCCGGGTCGGGCGACGACGTCTCCGCGCTGGCCGACATGTTCCGCCCGTACACCGCGCTCTACGTCGGCGGCATGGGCAGCCGCAAGCAGAACTTCTACAACCAGCTCGCGCAGCGCATGGGGTACGAGAAGGAGGCTGCCGAGATCCAGGACAAGTACCTGTCCGGCGACAAGGAGGGCGCGGCCGCCGCCGTCCCGCAGCAGCTGATCGACCAGACCACGCTGCTCGGCTCCGTGGACCGCATCGCCGAGCGGATGCGGGCCTACGCCGAGGCCGGGGTCACCACCCTCACGCTGGCCCCCGCGGGCTTCACGCTGGACGAGCGGCTCGCGTCCCTGCGGGCCGGCATCGACGCGCTGGAGCGGGCCGGACTGGCGTAAGGCCGGGTAGCCGGGCAGTCGAGGCCGCACGCTCACTGGAGAAAGATTTCTGCGGCCGTGGTGGGGGCTCGGGGGTCTTCCCCGCCACGGCCGTCTCCAGGAACAACGCGTCAAGGCCCCCGCGGTTACGCGGCGCCTCGGTCCCCGCGCGCCCCTTTCGGCACCGGCGTACCCCTTCCGGCGTCAACATACCCCTTTCGGCGGAGTTGTCCGACATACCTGTTGCCCCGGGCCTGCCACCGCATTTGACTCGTTCTTTGCGGACCCCACGGAGGTGGCAGTGATGCTTTCAGCGAAGAGCCTTTTCCAGGAGATCCTCGACAACGACGAGTCCTTCCGGCTGTTCTGTTCCATCGCTGCCAGCGGGGAGGCCCAGGGCGGCTGGGAGAACGGCCGCATCGCCGCGCTCGTCCCCGAGAGCGAGCGGGAACTGGCGCCCAAGGTCGCGCGCCACGGTGCCGACGAGGACAAGCACGGGCGGATCTTCAACGCCCTGCTGAAGAAGCGCGGCCTGGCACCGGTCGAGGTCCCGCACAAGACGGACTACACGATGCTCCTCGAGCGGCACGGCATCGGGCTCGCCCACGAACAGCTCAAGCGCGACCAGCCGCTCACCGTCCAGGACATCGTCACCTACCTCGCCCACAGCCGGGTCACCGAGCAGCGCGCCTCCGAGCAGATGGAACTGCTGCGCAGGTACTTCGCCGACCACCCCGACATCGGCCGCGCGGTCCGGATGATCTCCAGCGACGAGGACAACCACCTGGCGTACTGCCACGAGGAGCTGCTCCGCTTCGCGCGCGCCGGACACGGCCGCACCATCCAGCGCATCCTGCGTGAGAGCGCCCTCGCCGAGATCCGCATCTACCGCGACGTGAGTCTGGCCGTGATGGACCACATGGGCCGCATCCTGGGCTGGTCCAGGGCCAGGGCGGCGCTGCTCGCCGCGGGAATCCACGCCATGTACGTGTACGAGCGGCTCGGCGGCTGGCGCCGGATGGTGTCCCTGAAGATGCCCGAACGGCGCAACGCGCTGGGCGGCCCCGCGACCTCGGCACCCGAGTTCGCGTAACGCATCCGCGTCCGGGTACGGCACGCGCGCGTGCCGGGCCGTGTGGCTAGAGCCAGCCGCGGCTCTTGAACAGCCTGTACAGGCCGATCTCGAGCACAGCCATCAGCAGGATCACCGCCGGATACCCCCACGTCCACGTCAGCTCGGGCATGTACTGGAAGTTCATGCCGTAGATCCCCGCGATCATCGTGGGGACCGCGGCCATGGCCGCCCACCCCGAGATCTTCCGCATGTCGTCGTTCTGCCGGACGCTCATCTGCGCCAGATGCGCCGAGAGGATGTCCGAGACCAACCGGTCGAGCCCCTCCACGGACTCGTTCACGCGTGTCAGATGGTCGCTGACGTCACGGAAGAACGGCTGCGCGGCGTCGCTGACGAAAGGGATGGCCGCCGCGTAGAGGCCCGCACCGGCGAGCCGGGCCATCGGCAGGGTCAGCGGACCCGTGGCCCGGCGGAACTCCAGCACCTGCCGTTTGAACGCGTAGATCCGGGACGCGGTGTGCCGGGACGTGGTCTGGTCCGGCGAGAACACCTCCGTCTCCAACTCCTCGAGGTCGGTCTGGAGCTCCACTGCGACCTCCAGATAGCGGTCCACGATCGCGTCGGCGATCGCGTACATCACTGCCGTCGGGCCCTGTCTGAGCAGGTCCGGCTCCGACTCCAGCCGCTGCCGCACCGCCTTCAGAGGGGCGCCTCCGCCGTGCCGGACGGTCACCACGAACGACTCGCCGAGGAACAGCATCACCTCGTCCGAGGACACGGTGTCACCCTGCGGCTCGTACACCACCGGCTTGAGGACGAGGAACAGCGAGTCGTCGTACACCTCGAGCTTCGGGCGCTGATGCGCCTTGAGGGCGTCCTCGACCGCCAGTGGGTGCAACCCGAACTCCTTCGTGACGTGGTCGAATTCGCGTTCAGTGGGCTCGTGCAGTCCGATCCAGACGAACGCGTCCCCGCTGGCCCGCGCCTGGTCCAGCGCGTCGGAGAAGTCGGCGGGACCCTCGGTCCGGCGCCCTTCGCGGTAGATGGCGCAGTCCACGATCACGCAGCGTCTCCTTCCCGCAGGCAGCCTCGAGCACACCCCCTGGGGCAGCCGAAGGCACACTCCTCGGTCGGCCTAGGCTTGCGGCATGCCCACGCTGATCCTCGTCCGGCACGGACGTTCCACCGCCAACACCGCGGGTCTGCTCGCCGGGTGGACTCCCGGAGTCGCCCTCGACGAGCGAGGCGCGGCCCAGGCGGCGGGCCTGCCCGCCCGGCTGGCCGGTCTGCCGCTCGCCACGGCCGTCACGAGCCCCCTGCAGCGCTGCCGGGAGACGCTGGAGCCGCTGCTCGCCGCCCGGCCCGAGCTCACCCTGCACACCGACGAACGCATCGGCGAGTGCCGCTACGGAGACTGGTCCGGCCGCAAACTCGCCGAGCTCAAGGACGAGCCGCTGATGGAGGTGGTCCAGCAGCACCCGACGGCGGCCGCCTTCCCCGGCGGCGAGTCCATGCGCGAGATGGCGACCCGGGCCGCCGAAGCCGTACGCGAGTGGAACGCGCGCGTGGAGCGCGAACACGGCGCCGACGCGGTCTACCTCATGTGCTCGCACGGCGACATCATCAAGTCGCTCGTCGCGGACGCACTCGGCCTTCACCTGGACCTCTTCCAGCGCATCAGCGTGGAACCCTGTTCTGTCACCGCGATCCGCTACACACGGCTGCGTCCCTTCCTGCTGCGCCTCGGCGACACCGGGGACTTCGCCTCCCTGGCGCCGCGAGCGGTGCCGGAGAACGGCGGCGATGCCCCGGTGGGAGGCGGTGCGGGAGCACCGTGATCGTCGCCCGCAGTAGGGTGAAGCGATCGAAGTAACGCCCCAAGTCGATCCAATGGAGACAGGACGTGTCCCGTCAGGTGTTCCTCTACGACCCGCCGGACCGCTTCGTGGCCGGAACGGTCGGGCTCCCAGGGCGCCGCACCTTCTTCCTCCAGGCCTCCTCCGGAACCCGTGTGACCAGCGTCGCCCTGGAGAAGACCCAGGTGGCCGCGCTCGCCGAGCGCATGGACGAGCTTCTCGACGAGGTCGTACGGCGCAGCGGGGGAAGCGCAGCCGTACCGGCCGTCGCCCCCACCGAGGTCTCGGACAGCGCACCGCTCGAGACCCCCATCGAGGAGGAGTTCCGGGTCGGCACCATGGCGCTGGCCTGGGACGGTGAAGAGCAGCGCATGATCGTCGAAGCCCAGGCGCTGGTGGAGATCGACGTCGAGTCCGAAGAAGACCTCGCGGCCGCCGAGGAGCGGCTGCTGCAGGACGAGGAGAACGGCCCGCCGATGCTCCGCGTCCTGCTCACCGGTTCCCAGGCCAGAGCCTTCGCCAAGCGGGCCCTGGACGTCGTCAACGCGGGCCGCCCGCCGTGCCCGCTGTGCAGCCTCCCGCTCGACCCGGAAGGACATGTATGTCCGCGCCAGAACGGATACCGCCGCGGAGCGGCGTGACGCCTGCCGAGCTGCTCGCCAAAGGTGAGCTGACGGTGCGCGGCCGCATCCGCGACGCCTCCAACGCGGCGCTCTTCTGCACGGTGTCGTACGAGGGACAGGAGGCCTCCTGCATCTACAAGCCCGTGGCCGGGGAGCGGCCCCTGTGGGACTTCCCCGACGGCAACCTGGCGCAGCGCGAGGTCGCCGCGTACGAGGTGTCCGAGGCCACCGGATGGGGGCTCGTGCCGCCGACCGTGCTGCGGGACGGCCCGTACGGCGAGGGCATGTGCCAGCTGTGGATCGAGGCGTCGGTCGAGGACGGCGCGCAGCTGCTGGCCCTCGTGGAGGGCGACGAGCCGGACGACGGCTGGAAGGCCATCGGCTTCGCGGAGATCGGCGGCGGGCGCACGGCGCTTCTCGTGCACGCGGACGACGAGCGGCTGCGGCGGCTCGCGGTGCTCGACGCGGTGATCAACAACGCCGACCGCAAGGGGAGCCATCTGCTGCCGGCCGCCGAGGGACGGCTGTACGGGATCGACCACGGGGTCACCTTTCATGCCGAGGACAAGCTCCGGACGCTCCTGTGGGGGTGGGCGGGGGAGGCGCTGACCGCCGAGGCGGTGGCGGTGCTCGGGTCCCTGCGGGATGCGCTCCTGGACGGCGGGGGGCTCGCGGTGCGGCTCCGTGAGCTGATCACCACGGACGAGTTCGGGGCGCTACGCGCGCGTGTCGAGGCGCTGCTGGCGTCCGGGCGGCATCCGGAGCCGTCGGGGGAGTGGCCGGCCATTCCGTGGCCACCCGTCTAGGCGACTCGCTGTTACACAGGCTGCGCCGCCTTGCAAGAGGGCCTTTCCGGTCGTCGGCGCCGGTCCGGTTCGTATGCGGAACATCCGTCCGGTTAGGCTCAGGTCATGCATGCCTGGCCCGCTTCTGAGGTCCCCGCCCTGCCTGGCAAGGGCCGCGACCTCCGGATCCACGACACCGCGACCGGCGGCCTCGTCGCTCTCGACCCCGGTCCCGTCGCCCGTATCTACGTCTGCGGGATCACCCCGTACGACGCGACCCACATGGGTCACGCGGCGACCTACAACGCGTTCGACCTCGTGCAGCGCGTGTGGCTCGACACCAAGCGGCAGGTTCACTACGTCCAGAACGTGACCGACGTCGACGACCCGCTGCTCGAGCGCGCCGAGCGCGACGGAGTCGACTGGGTCGGGCTCGCCGAGCGGGAGACCACTCTCTTCCGCGAGGACATGACCGCGCTGCGGATGCTCCCGCCGCAGCACTACATCGGTGCCGTCGAGGCCATACCGGGCATCGTCCCGCTGGTCGAGCGGCTGCGGGACGCCGGTGCCGCGTACGAACTCGAAGGGGACGTGTACTTCTCCGTCGAGGCCGACCCGCACTTCGGCGAGGTCTCCAACCTCGACGCCGCCGCCATGCGGCTGCTGTCCGCCGAGCGCGGCGGCGACCCCGACCGTCCGGGCAAGAAGAACCCGCTCGACCCGATGCTCTGGATGGCCGCCCGCGAGGGCGAGCCGAGCTGGGACGGCGGTTCGCTCGGCCGTGGCCGGCCCGGCTGGCACATCGAGTGCGTGGCCATCGCCCTGGACCACCTCGGCATGGGCTTCGACGTGCAGGGCGGCGGCTCCGACCTCGCCTTCCCGCACCACGAGATGGGCGCGTCGCACGCGCAGGCGCTGACCGGCGAGTACCCGTTCGCCAAGGCGTACGTCCACGCGGGCATGGTCGCGCTGGACGGCGAGAAGATGTCGAAGTCCAAGGGCAACCTCGTCTTCGTCTCGAAGCTCAGGCGCGACGGGGTCGACCCCGCCGCCATACGGCTCGCGCTGCTCGCCCACCACTACCGCTCCGACTGGGAGTGGACCGACGAGGTCCTCGAGGAAGCCGTCGCCAGGCTCGGACGGTGGAGGTCCGCCGTCTCGCGCCCCGACGGCCCGTCCGCCGAGGCCCTGGTCGAGGAGATCCGCGACGCCCTCGCGAACGACCTGGACGCGCCGGCCGCGCTCGCCGCGGTCGACCGCTGGGCGGCGCTCCAGCAGGAGCAGGGCGGTACGGACGAGGGCGCGCCCGGCGTTGTGTCGCGCGCCGTCGACGCGCTCCTCGGCGTCGCCCTCTAGCCGGAGGCCGGCGAGCCCACTGACGGGAGAGGGGCGGTGCGCTGTGGCGCACCGCCCCTCTTCGGTTCTGGGACCGTCACGTCCGTCGAGCCGCCGTCGCTGCCCGGACCGGCGCGCTCCCCGGCACCGGCCGGCTCACTCCTCCGGCGAGTCCTCGGAGTCTCCGGCCGTGGTACCACCCTCGTCGTCGGTCCCCGGCCGCTGCGGCTTGGGCGGCCGGGTGCGGTCGCCCGGACCCTCGCGCAGATACGGGGGACCGTCGCCGCTCTCCGTGGCATGGCCACCGGCCTGGCCGACACCGTCCCGCCTGCGCAGATAGCGCTCGAACTCACGGGCGATCGCCTCGCCCGACGCCTCAGGCAGCTCGGCGGTGTCCCGCGCCTCCTCCAGCGACTGCACGTACTCGGCGACCTCGCTGTCTTCGGCCGCCAGCTGGTCCACGCCCAGCTGCCACGCACGCGCGTCCTCGGGCAGCTCGCCCAGCGGGATGCGCAGGTCGATGAGGTCCTCCAGCCGGTTCAGCAGGGCGAGCGTGGCCTTCGGGTTCGGCGGCTGCGACACGTAGTGCGGGACGGCCGCCCACAGCGACACCGCGGGCACGCCCGCGTGCGTGCAGGCCTCCTGGAGGATGCCGACGATGCCCGTCGGGCCCTCGTACTTGGTCTCCTCCAGGTCCATCCTGCGGGCCAGGTCCGGGTCGGACGTGGTCCCGCTGATCGGGACGGGACGCGTGTGCGGGGTGTCGCCGAGCAGCGCGCCCAGGATGACCACGAGTTCCACACCGAGCTCGTGCGCGAAGCCGAGGAGCTCGTTGCAGAACGACCGCCAGCGCATGGACGGCTCGATGCCGCGGATCAGCACCAGGTCACGCGGCTTCTCGCCGCCGACACGGATCACCGAGAGCCTGGTCGTCGGCCATGTGATCTTGCGGACGCCGCCGTCCAGCCACACGGTCGGGCGGTTCACCTGGAAGTCGTAGTAGTCCTCCGCGTCGAGCGCCGCGAAGACCTCGCCCTTCCACACCTTGTCGAGATGCGCGACCGCGGTGGAGGCGGCGTCGCCGGCGTCGTTCCAGCCCTCGAACGCGGCCACCATGACCGGGTCGACCAGCTCGGGAACCCCCTCGAGCTCGATCACCCAGCGCCTCCTTCCGACGTGCCCTCGCTTACGGACCAACCTTACGGCGTCCGCGGGGGCCCTCCGCAGCCCCCTTGCACGGGGGAGTGAACGGATCACTGCCCCGGTAGCGACCTTCGAACACCCTCCAGTCATCCGAGCTGTATCCGGCCAACTCCCTCCGGATTCCTGGACGTTGCGCTTGGAGCGCGCTATGCGTCGGAGGATCGTGAGAGGTCCGATGTGCACCGCCGTGGCGACGCAAGGGGGCCACCACTGGACCCGAGGCCCCGGCGGACGCTTCGGACCTGGTCCCTTCACAACGGCTCTGCATCGTCGGCCTCTACAGCGTCGACCGCAGCCACTGCTCCACGCTCGCGATGTGTACCGTCGCCCAGGACCTCGCCGCCTCCGGGTCACGGTCGCGCAGGGCGGTGAGGATCGCCCGGTGCTCGTGGAGCGTGCGGCTGACCGCGTCCTCCTGGGTCAGGCCGCGCCATATCCGGGCCCGCGTGGTGGGGCCCGACAGCCCGTCGAGCAGTGAGCACAGCACCGAGTTCCCCGAGCTCTGCACGATGCCGCGGTGGAACTCCAGGTCGCACGCGACGAGTTCCTCCACGGACGGGGATGTCCCGAGCGCGTCCAACTGGGCCGTCAGCGCATCCAGTTCCGCCTCGCTGATGCGGGTGCTCGCCATCGCCGTCGCGGCCGGTTCCAGGATGCGGCGGACGGCCAGGAACTCCAGCACCGTGTCGTCGCGATGGAAGTCCACGACGAAGCTCAGCGCCTCCAGCAGGAGTTGCGGATCGAGACTCGTGACGTAGGTGCCGTCGCCCTGGCGAACGTCGAGGATGCGGATCAGCGACAGCGCGCGCACCGCCTCACGCAGCGAGTTCCGGGACAGGCCCAGCTCGGCCGCGAGCTCGTTCTCCTTGGGAAGCCGGTCGCCGGGGCGCAGAGCGCCGGAGACGATCATGTCCTTGATCTTCTCGATGGCCTCGTCCGTGACTGCCATGGCCCCGCCTCCGTTCAGACATCCGATGTCTGCGCCCATTATGCGGGTCCGGAGTGCGAGGGGATGCCACGGTCCGGCAACAGGCCCGACGGACGGTGGCACGGCCGACCATGGGCAGGACCAAGGGGTGACTCCCCCGTGGAAGCCACCCCTCGGTCCGCGCTGCCCTCCCGTTGCTTACCTGCCGGTCCTGCCGTTCAGCAGTTCCTTCACCCTGGCCCGTACGTCCTCAGTGTCCAGCCCACGGATCGTCAGCGTCGTCCGCCGACGCAGCACGTCGTCCGCCGTCTCGGCCCACTCGTGGTCGCGGGCGTACACGACCTGGGCCCAGATCTCCGGGGCGTCGGGGTGGACGCGCTCGCCCAGCTCCGGGTTCTCGTTCGCCAGGCGTGCGATGTCGAAGGACAGCGAGCCGTAGTGCGTGGCGAGGTGCTTCGCCGTGTCCGCGGCCATGCGCGGGCCCGGGGTGCCGCCGTCGACCAGTAGCCGGTGCGCGACCGCCTGCGGGTTGGCGATGCCCGGCAGCGGCAGCTTCTTCGGGAGCTGCGACATGGGCTCCATGTCCTCGCCGAGCGGGTGCCCGGGCAGGGCCGCCAGCTTGTTCATGACCGTACGGCCGATGTGGCGGAACGTGGTCCACTTGCCGCCCGCGACGGACAGCATGCCGCCCCTGCCCTCGGTCACCACCGTCTCGCGCTTGGCCTTCGACGTGTCGCCGGGACCGCCCGGCAGCACCCGCAGGCCCGCGAAGGCGTACGTGATCAGTTCCCGCTTCAGCTGCTGGTCACGGACGGAGAAGGCGGCCTCGTCGAGTATCTGGGCGATGTCCTTCTCGTTGACCGCGACGTCCGCCGGGTCACCCTCGTACTCCTCGTCGGTCGTGCCGAGCAGCAGCATGTCCTCCCAGGGGAGGGCGAAGGTGATGCGGTACTTGTCGATCGGTGTCGCGAGGGCGGCCTTCCACGGCGAGGTGCGCTTGAGGACCAGGTGCGCGCCCTTCGACAGGCGGATCGACGGGGCCGCGTTCGGGTCCTCCATCCTGCGCAGGTGGTCGACCCACGGGCCGGTCGCGTTCAGTACGAGACGCGCGGTGACGCCGAACTCGGTGCCGTCCACGCTGTCCTTGAGGTCGGCGCCGCTGACCCGGCCCTTGGTGAAGCGCAGGCCGGTGACCTCGGCGTGGTTGAGGACGGCCGCACCCGCCTCCACCGCCGCGCGCACCGTCATCAGCGCCATACGCGCGTCGTTCATCTGGTCGTCGCCGTACACGGCCACGGCCCTGAGGTTCTCGGTGCGCAGCTCCGGAACGTCACGCTGGGCCTTCGCCGGGCTGATCACATGGCCGACGCCGTCACCGAACGCGGACAGCGCCGAGTAGGCGAAGACGCCCGCGCCCAGCTTGGCCGCGCCGTGCGGACCGCCCTTGTACACCGGCAGATAGAAGGTGAGGGGGTTGGACAGGTGCGGTGCCACCTGGCGGGACACCGCACGCCGCTCGAAGTGGTTCTCCGCCACCAGCTTCACCGCGCCGGTCTGCAGATAGCGCAGACCGCCGTGGAGGAGCTTGGAGGAGGCGGAGGAGGTGGCGCCGGCGAAGTCGCCGGCGTCCACCAGCGCCACCCGCAGACCTGACTGCGCGGCATGCCAGGCGGTGGAGATGCCCAGGATTCCGCCACCGATGACGAGGAGGTCGTACGTCGCCTTGGAAAGCTGCTCCCGGGTCTCGGCACGGCTGGGGAGGGAGCCGGACACCGGGTGCGTACCGAGGGCAGGCACGGTCTGCAGGGTGGGCTGGCTGCTCATGGGGTTTCTTGCTCCTCGTCAGTTCTCGTCTTCGAGCCAGCCCATGGTCCGCTCGACGGCCTTGAGCCAGTTCTTGTACTCGCGGTCCCGCTTGTCCGCGTCCATACGGGGGGTCCACTCGGCGGCCCGGCGCCAGTTGGCGCGCAGCGCGTCGGTGTCCGGCCAGAAGCCGACGGCCAGGCCGGCGGCGTAGGCGGCGCCGAGGCAGGTGGTCTCGGCGACCATCGGGCGCACGACCGGTGCGTCCAGGAAGTCCGAGAGCGTCTGCATCAGCAGGTTGTTGGAGGTCATGCCGCCGTCGACCTTGAGCGCCGAGAGCTCGACACCGGAGTCCTTGGTCATGGCGTCGGTGATCTCACGGGTCTGCCAGGCGGTGGCCTCGAGGACGGCGCGCGCGAGGTGCGCCTTGGTGACGTACCGGGTCAGACCGGCCAGCACACCGCGGGCGTCGGAGCGCCAGTACGGGGCGAACAGGCCGGAGAAGGCCGGCACGAAGTAGGCGCCGCCGTTGTCCTCGACGGACAGGGCCAGGGTCTCGATCTCGGCCGCGGTGCTGATCAGGCCCATCTGGTCGCGCATCCACTGCACCAGGGAGCCGGTGACCGCGATCGAGCCCTCGAGCGCGTATACCGGGGCCTCGTCGCCGATCCGGTAGCCGACGGTCGTCAGCAGCCCGCTGTACGAGTTGATGATCTTGTCGCCGGTGTTCATCAGCATGAAGGTGCCGGTGCCGTACGTCGACTTGGCCTCGCCCTCGCCGAAACAGGTCTGGCCGAACAGGGCCGCCTGCTGGTCGCCGAGCGCGGAGGCGACGGGGATGCCGCCGAGGAGGTCGCCGAGCTTGCCGCCGGTGATCTCGCCGTACACCTCGGCGGAGGAGCGGATCTCGGGCAGCATCTGCGTCGGCACGCCGATGGACTCGCAGATCTTCTCGTCCCACTGCATCGTGTGCAGGTTCATGAGGAGGGTGCGGGAGGCGTTGGTGACGTCGGTGACGTGCTTGCCGCCGTTGACACCGCCGGTCAGGTTCCAGATGACCCAGGTGTCCATCGTGCCGAAGAGGATGTCGCCGGCTTCGGCGCGCTCGCGCAGGCCCTCGACGTTGTCGAGCAGCCAGCGGGCCTTCGGGCCGGCGAAGTAGGAGGCGAGCGGGAGGCCGGTCTCGCGGCGGAAGCGGTCCTGGCCGACGTTGCGGCCGAGCTCCTTGCACAGGGCGTCGGTGCGGGTGTCCTGCCAGACGATGGCGTTGTGGACGGGCTCGCCGGTGTTCTTGTCCCACAGCAGCGTGGTCTCACGCTGGTTGGTGATGCCGATCGCCTTGATGTCGTCGCGGGTGATCCCGGCCTTCTCGATGGCCCCGGCGACGACCTCCTGGACGTTCGTCCAGATCTCGGCGGCGTCGTGCTCGACCCAGCCCGGCTTGGGGAAGATCTGCTCGTGCTCCTTCTGGTCGACGGAGACGATCCGGCCGTCCCGGTCGAAGACGATGCAGCGGCTGGACGTGGTGCCCTGGTCGATGGCTGCGATGAACGGCCCGGTGCCGTGGGAGAGGGGGCCGGCGGTGTGTGCGTCGGTCACGGTGTGCTCCTGGAAGTCGGTATCTGTCGGGGCTGCGGCTCTAAGCGAAGGTGACGTCTCTGAGCGAAGCCGACGTCTCTAGGCGAAAGCGACGTTGTAGATGCCTGCGGCGATCGCGCCGCCGACCAGGGGGCCGACGACCGGGATCCAGGCGTAGCCCCAGTCGGAGCCGCCCTTGTTGGGCAGGGGCAGAAGCGCGTGGGCGATACGCGGGCCGAGGTCGCGGGCCGGGTTGATCGCGTAGCCGGTCGGGCCGCCCAGCGAGAGGCCGATGCTGACGACGACCAGGGCGGTGATCAGCGCGCCCAGGGTGCCGAGGCCCTTGCCGCTGTCGTTGAGGCCCTGAGTGAGGACGGCGAGGACCAGCACCACCGTGCCGATGATCTCGGTGGCCAGGTTCTGGGCGACGTTCCGGATCTCCGGACCGGTGGAGAAGATGCCGAGCACGGGGCCGGCCTGGGCCTCCTGTGCCTCGACGGCCTTGGTGTCCTGCGCGCCCGGGCCGCCGACGATCTCGTGATCGGTGAGGTGGGCGAGGAACTGTCCGTAGTACGCGACCCAGACCAGAGCGGCACCGATCATGGCCCCGAACAGCTGCCCCGCCCAGTAGACGGGGACGTTGCTCCAGTCGTTGTCCTTGATCGCGAGGGCGAGGGTGACGGCCGGGTTGAGGTGGGCGCCGGAGAGCGGGGCCGAGATGTACACCGCGGTGAGGACCGCGAAGCCCCACCCGAAGGTGATGGCGAGCCAGCCGGCGTTGCGCGCCTTGGAGGCCTTCAGCGTGACGGCGGCGCACACGCCACCGCCGAGCAGGATGAGTACGGCGGTACCTATCGTCTCGCCGATGAAGATGTCGGAGCTGGACACCCGCGACTCCTTTGTCCTTCGTCCAGGGGAAGGCGAACCCCGGGTCCGTCCGGTGGTTCGCGCCCTCATGTGAGGGCGTTGGGGGCGGCCCTGGCGTCGTCACACTCTAACGCTTTTGTCGGTAGGTGTTCGACAATGCCGACCGATGGACGGGAGTCTTGTCCTGGGGCGCCGGGAACGTCAAGGGTTCTGCCGCCGAAAAGTCCGATCACCACCAGGACCTTGATCGCCGGAGCGGCGACCACGAGAGTGCGTTCACCAGGCAACTGGTGCGGGTGGCGCGTACGGAGAGGGCCCGCGCACATGCCGCGCGGGCCCTCGTGTCCCCGAAGCGGGCCTCGGGCTGTCGGCGTACGGCGTACGGCGTACTACGTACGGAACGGCGCCGAACCCGTCAGAACCGGCTCGCGCCCAGATCCCTGGAGACGGCACGCGCGCAGTCCCGCACCGCCGCGATGAGCTCCTGACGCAGCTGCCCGTCCAGGCAGACCCGCTCCACAGCCCCGGTGATCCCCACCGCGCCGACGGGCATGCGCCGCCGGTCGTGGATCGGCGCGGCGATCGACGCGACGCCCTCCCACGTCTCCTCGACGTCGGCGGCGTACCCGCGCGCGCGGGTCAGGTCGAGCACGTTCTCGAAGCCGTCCGCGTCGCTGATGGTCCGCGACGTGAACTCCTTGCGCTCGGCCTCCAGCGCCTCGCTGTGCGCCACCGGGTCGTACGCGGCGAGGACCTTGCCGAGGGCCGTGGAGTGCAGCGGCTGCATGGCGCCTATCTCCAGTACCTGCCGGCTGTCGTCGGGGCGGAACACGTGGTGCACGATCAGCACGCCCTGCTGGTGCAGAACGCCCAGGTAGACGCTTTCGCCGCTGGACCGGGCCAGGTCGTCCGTCCACACCAGGGCACGCGCCCGCAGCTCGTGGACGTCCAGATACGTGGTGCCGAGCCGGAGCAGCTCGGCACCCAGCTGGTAGCGGCCCGAAGCGGCTTCCTGTTCGACGAAACCCTCCTGCTGCAGGGTGCGCAGGATGCCGTGCGCCGTACCCTTGGCGAGACCCAGGGAGGAGGCGATGTCGGAGAGGCCCAGCCGGCGCTCGCCACCCGCGAGCAGACGCAGCATCGCGGCCGCCCTCTCCAACGACTGGATGTTCTTCGCCATCGCAGCGCTCCCTCCCATCCCCTCGATCAACAGCGTTCGGCAATGCTGAACATTATCGGTCGATGCCGAACTCCGCGAGCAACCCCGCGTCCCTCGGCACGCCGGTCCGGGAGAGTAATGCGGAAGCCTGCCTGATCAGGCGGCCCGTCCGGCCATTGGACGCTCGTACGGGCGGAGGGCCCTCCCGGCTACCCTGGCGGAGTGCGCCTTCCACAAGAAGGGCGCAAAGCCGACAGCCGTCGCACTCCAGGGAGCACTACATGGCCTCGTTGCCGACCCCTTCCGCCGTCCCCGCCGACAGCCGCGCCCGGGCCGAAGCCCTGCGCGAAGCCCTCGCCACCCGTGTCGTGGTGGCCGACGGTGCGATGGGCACGATGCTCCAGGCCCAGGACCCGACCCTTGAGGACTTCCAGAACCTCGAGGGCTGCAACGAGGTCCTCAACGCGACCCGCCCGGACATCGTCCGCTCCGTCCACGAGGCGTACTTCGCCGTGGGCGTCGACTGCGTGGAGACGAACACGTTCGGTGCGAACCTCACGGCCCTGGGCGAGTACGACATCGCCGAGCGCATCACGGAACTGTCCGAGGCCGGTGCCCGCATCGCCCGCGAGACGGCGGACGAGTTCGCCGCGCGCGACGGCCGGCAGCGCTGGGTGCTCGGCTCGATGGGTCCCGGCACCAAGCTGCCCACCCTCGGCCACACCACCTTCGCCGCCATCCGTGACGCCTACCAGCAGAACGCCGAGGGCCTGCTGGCCGGCGGCGCCGACGCGCTGCTGGTGGAGACCACCCAGGACCTGCTGCAGACCAAGGCCTCCGTCCTCGCCGCCCGCCGGGCGATGCAGACGGCAGGGTACGACGTCCCGCTGATCGTGTCGGTGACGGTGGAGACCACCGGCACGATGCTGCTCGGCTCTGAGATCGGCGCCGCGCTGACGGCCCTGGAGCCCCTGGGCATCGACATGATCGGCCTCAACTGTGCGACCGGGCCCGCCGAGATGAGCGAGCACCTGCGCTACCTCTCCCGGCACTCCCGCAGCCGGCTGTCCTGCATGCCCAACGCCGGCCTGCCGGTGCTGACCAAGGACGGCGCCCACTATCCGCTGAGCGCGCCGGAGCTGGCCGACGCGCAGGAGACCTTCGTACGCGACTACGGCCTCTCCCTCGTCGGCGGCTGCTGCGGCACCACCCCCGAGCACCTGCGCCAGGTCGTCGAGCGCGTCCGCGAGCTCACGCCCACCGAGCGGCAGCCGCAGCCCGAGCCGGGCGCCGCCTCGCTCTACCAGACCGTGCCGTTCCGCCAGGACACCTCGTACATGGCGATCGGCGAGCGTACGAACGCCAACGGCTCGAAGAAGTTCCGCGAGGCGATGCTGGAGGGTCGCTGGGACGACTGCGTCGAGATGGCCCGCGACCAGATCCGCGAGGGCGCGCACATGCTCGACCTGTGCGTCGACTACGTGGGCCGCGACGGCGTCGCCGACATGGAGGAGCTCGCCGCACGCTTCGCGACCGCCTCCACCCTGCCCATCGTCCTCGACTCCACCGAGGTCGACGTGATCCGGGCGGGCCTGGAGAAGCTCGGCGGCCGCGCGGTGATCAACTCCGTCAACTACGAGGACGGCGACGGTCCCGAGTCCCGGTTCGCCAAGGTCACGGCGCTGGCGCAGGAGCACGGCGCGGCGCTGATCGCGCTGACCATCGACGAGGAGGGGCAGGCCCGCACCCCGGAGAAGAAGGTCGAGATCGCCGAACGGCTGATCGACGACCTGACGACGAACTGGGGCATCCACGAGTCGGACATCCTCATCGACACCCTGACCTTCACCATCTGCACCGGTCAGGAGGAGTCCCGCAAGGACGGCATCGCCACGATCGAGGCGATCCGCGAGCTCAAGCGCCGCCACCCGGACGTGCAGACCACCCTGGGTCTGTCCAACATCTCCTTCGGCTTGAACCCGGCCGCCCGCATCCTGCTGAACTCCGTCTTCCTGGACGAGTGCGTCAAGGCGGGCCTCGACTCGGCGATCGTGCACGCGTCGAAGATCCTGCCGATCGCCCGGTTCGACGAGGAGCAGGTCACCACCGCCCTCGACCTGATCTACGACCGCCGCTCGGAGGGCTACGACCCGCTGCAGAAGCTCATGCAGCTGTTCGAGGGCGCCACGGCGAAGTCGCTGAAGGCCGGCAAGGCCGAGGAGCTGGCGGCCCTGCCGCTGGAGGAGCGCCTGAAGCGGCGGATCATCGACGGCGAGCGCAACGGCCTGGAGGCCGACCTCGACGAGGCGCTCCAGGAGCGCCCGGCCCTCGACATCGTCAACGAGACCCTGCTCGACGGCATGAAGGTCGTCGGCGAACTGTTCGGTTCCGGCCAGATGCAGCTGCCGTTCGTGCTGCAGTCCGCCGAGGTCATGAAGACCGCGGTGGCCTACCTCGAGCCGTACATGGAGAAGTCGGACGCGGAGGGCAAGGGCACCATCGTTCTGGCCACCGTGCGCGGCGACGTCCACGACATCGGCAAGAACCTGGTCGACATCATCCTGTCCAACAACGGCTACAACGTCGTGAACCTGGGCATCAAGCAGCCCGTCTCCGCGATCCTGGAGGCCGCCGAGGAGCACAAGGCCGACGTCATCGGCATGTCCGGTCTTCTCGTGAAGTCCACGGTGATCATGAAGGAGAACCTGGAGGAGCTCAACCAGCGCAAGCTGGCCGCCCAGTACCCGGTCATCCTCGGCGGTGCTGCGCTCACCCGCGCCTACGTGGAGCAGGACCTGCACGAGATCTACGAGGGCGAGGTCCGCTACGCGCGCGACGCCTTCGAGGGCCTGCGGCTGATGGACGCCCTGATCGCGGTCAAGCGGGGCGTGCCCGGAGCGGCCCTGCCGGAGCTGAAGCAGCGCCGCGTGCGGGCGGCCACCGTCCAGGTCGAGGAGCGTCCGGAACAGGGTGCCGTCCGCTCGGATGTGGCGGTCGACAACCCCGTCCCCACGCCGCCGTTCTGGGGCACCCGGGTCATCAAGGGCATCCAGCTCAAGGAGTACGCCTCCTGGCTCGACGAAGGCGCCCTGTTCAAGGGCCAGTGGGGCCTGAAGCAGGCCCGCACCGGTGACGGACCGACCTACGACGAACTGGTGGAGACTGAGGGACGGCCGCGGCTGCGGGGCTGGCTGGACGAGCTCCAGACCAAGAACCTCCTCGAAGCGGCCGTGGTCTACGGCTACTTCCCGTGCGTGTCCAAGGACGAGGACCTGATCATCCTCGACGAGCAGGGCAACGAGCGCACCCGCTTCACCTTCCCGCGTCAGCGCCGCGGCCGGCGGCTGTGCCTGGCGGACTTCTTCCGCCCGGAGGAGTCCGGCGAGACCGACGTGGTCGGCCTGCAGGTCGTCACCGTCGGCTCGCGGATCGGGGAGGAGACGGCGAAGCTGTTCGCGTCGGACTCCTACCGCGACTACCTCGAACTGCACGGCCTGTCCGTCCAGTTGGCGGAGGCTCTGGCCGAGTACTGGCACGCGCGCGTGCGTTCGGAGCTGGGCTTCGCCGGTGAGGACCCCGCCGACATGGAGGACATGTTCGCGCTGAAGTACCGCGGCGCCCGTTTCTCGCTCGGCTACGGAGCCTGCCCCGACCTCGAGGACCGCGCCAAGATCGCCCAGCTCCTCGAGCCCGAGCGGATCGGTGTGCAGCTGTCGGAGGAGTTCCAGCTCCACCCCGAGCAGTCCACCGACGCCATCGTCATCCACCACCCGGAGGCGAAGTACTTCAACGCGCGGTAGCACGCACAGCCACCCGCGCAGCCACCGCTGCGGTGCTCGCGCACGCCCTGCGGTCCTCTGCGGACGATCGCGACCACGCGCGCCCTGTGAGTGACCGGCTACCTGCTGCGAGTACCCGCAGGGCATGCGGTGACGCGCGCGAAGAACCTCACAGAGCGCCCACCGCGGACGAGTCGTACACTGGTCGATCCAGTGCAGGCCGGTTCCCCCCTGGGAACCGGCCTTCTCGTCCCTCATGGAGGTGTGCGCGGATGACGAGTACGGTCCCCGTAGTCGGTACCCGTTCGGCCGATGGCTCCGCCCTGCAGGCCGTACTCCTGGACATGGACGGAACCCTGGTGGACACCGAGGGCTTCTGGTGGGACGCCGAGGTCAAGGTCTTCGCGAGCCTGGGCCATGTGCTGGACGAGTCATGGCGCCACGTGGTCGTCGGCGGGCCCATGACGCGCAGTGCCGGATTCCTCATCGAGGCCACCGGTGCCGACATCACGCTCCCGGAGCTCACCGTGCTGCTCAACGACGGGTTCGAGGAGCGCCTGAACGGCAGACTGCCGCTGATGCCGGGCGCCGCCCGGCTACTCGCCGAACTCGCCGCGCACGAGGTGCCCACAGCCCTGGTCTCCGCGTCCCACCGGCGCATCATCGACCACGTCCTGGACTCGCTCGGGCGGGAGAACTTCGCACTGACCATCGCCGGGGACGAGGTGGAGCGCACCAAGCCGTACCCGGACCCCTATCTGCTCGCCGCCGCCGGCCTGCGTGCGGACCCGGCCCGATGCGCCGTCGTGGAGGACACCGCTACCGGCGTCGCCGCCGCCGAGGCCGCGGGCTGCCGGGTGGTGGCCGTCCCCTCGGTGGCCCCGATCGCCCCGGTCGCGGGACGCACGGTGGTCACCTCGCTCGAAGAGGTCGACCTGCCTTTTCTCCAGGGTCTGATGTCGCTCAACTGACCGCACGGCTCGCCAGGAGCAAGCGGATGGCGGCCGATGAAGCCGAACCGTGATGCCGGGTGGCCGAAAACAGACTCTCACCAGTGCTCTTGAGGTTGTGACGTTTGCCACGCGATGCAGGGGTCGACAGGCCTCTGCGGTTATGCCGAAGCGCTGATCGAAGTGAGCACGCGAGTAGTGTTGTGTCCTATTTGTTCGGCACCGGATGAAAGCTCCCTGTGGCGGGTTTTCGGTGTGTCCACACCCGGTGCCGCTGCGTGATGAGCCCTCAACTCCGGCTCCGGCGGGCCGCGCTGTGCCGCGCACTAATGTCGACGCGAGAACATCGCCGTACAGGTTCCTGCCGCGTCAGCACCCACCCCCGTTGCCGGCGGCGGCAAGGACATTGAAAGCTCTGGAGAACTTCGAGCATGAACCGCAAGATCCTGGTTCTGGCGGCCGTCACCGGCCTGCTCGCCCCCGCACTCGCCGCCTGCGGCGGCTCCGGCAGCGGAGGCGGCGACGGCAAGGCGATCGTCGTCGGCACCACCGACCGGTTCAGCGCTTCGGACGCGGCGCCTGCGCCCCTCGACCCGGCCTACGCCTACGACGTCGGCAGCTGGAACATCCTGCGGCAGACGCTGCAGACCCTGATGGCCCTGCCGCGCGGCGACGGCGAGCCGGAGCCCGAGGCCGCCGAGCAGTGCGGATTCAGCGACAACGGCAACGAGCGCTACGCCTGCACCCTGCGCAAGGGCCTGAAGTTCGCCGACGGCACCCCGGTCACCGCCGCGGACGTGAAGTACTCCATCGACCGCGTACGCGCCATCAAGAGCGACAGCGGCGTCTCCGGTCTGCTGTCCAGCATCGACACCGTCGAGACCAAGGGCGACCGCGAGGTCATCTTCCACCTCAACACCGCAGACGCCACCTTCCCGTACAAACTGGCCACCCCGGCCGCGGGCATCGTCAACCCGAAGGACTACTCCAGGACCAAGCTGCGCGACGGGTTCCAGGTCGACGGCTCCGGTCCCTACACCGTCGAGGTCGAGACCAGGAACAACGAGCTCGTCAAGGCGGTGTTCACCAAGAACCCCGAGTACAAGGGCGAGTTGACGCCGCAGAGCGAGAAGGTCGAGATGCAGTCGTTCGACAGCGCCGACGCCATGGGCGCGGCGCTGAAGAAGGGCGACATCGACATCATGACCCACACCATGTCGCCCGAGCAGATCAAGCAGTACTCGGGCGGCGGCGGGGACAGCGACATCAAGCTCGTCGAGATGCCGGGCCTGGAGATCCGCTACCTGGGCTTCAACACCGACGCCCCGCAGGTCCGGAACAAGGCCGTCCGGCAGGCGATGGCACAGATCATCGACCGCGGTGAGATCGCCTCGGAGGTCTACGGCACGTCCGCCGAGCCGCTGTACTCGCTCGTACCGGCCACCATCACCGGCCACGCCAACTCGTTCTTCAACAAGTACGGCGACCCGAGCCCCGCAAAGGCCCGCACGATTCTGGCCAAGGCGAACATCACAACGCCGGTGAAGCTGACCCTGAACTACACGACCGACCACTACGGCCCGGCCACCAAGAAGGAGTTCGAGCTGCTGCAGAAGCAGCTGAACGACAGCGGCCTGTTCGACGTCGGCATCAAGGGCGAGAAGTGGACGACCTTCCGCCCGAACGAGTCGAAGGGCACGTACGCGGTCTACGGCATGGGCTGGTTCCCGGACTTCCCGGACGCCGACAACTTCCTTGCGCCGTTCCTCGACAAGGACAACTTCCTCGGCTCCCCGTACGCCAACTCCACGATCCGCAAGCAGCTGATCCCGGCCTCGCGCCGGGAGGCCGACCGCCTCGCCGCGAGCGACAGCCTTGAGGAGATCCAGAACATCGTCGCCGACGACGTCCCGGTGCTGCCGCTGTGGCAGGGCAAGCAGTACATCGCGGCCCGCGACGACATTCAGGGCACGGAGTGGGCCCTCAACTCCTCTTCGACCCTTCAGCTGTGGGAGCTCAGCCGCGGCATGAGCGACTGACCCGGCCGTAACGCAGGCCAAAGCTCCCTTCGGAGAACGACGACAAGGCACACGTAGGTGAAAATGCGCAACCAGTGGCTGGTCCCGCCCCTCAGCGCGGGGCTGGCCGCCGCCCTGTTGACCGGCTGCGGCAACTCCCAGGACGGCGCCTCGGCCGGCGAAGGCGAGGCCGTCGTGATGGGAATGTCGGACGACGTCCTCGCCACCGACCCGGCGTCCGGCTACGACCCGGGCTCGTGGCTGCTGTTCAACAACGTCTTCCAGTCGCTGCTGAGCTTCCCCAAGGGCGCCACGGAGCCCTCTCCCGAGGCCGCAAAGGAGTGCGGCTTCAGCGACACCGCCACCAAGGTCTACAAGTGCACCCTGCGTGACGGCCTGACGTTCAGCAACGGCAACGCGCTCACCTCGGAGGACGTCAAGTTCTCCTTCGACCGCATGATGAAGATCGACGACGACGCCGGCCCGGCGATCATGTTCCCCATGCTCGACAAGGTCGAGACACCGGACGCCAAGACCGTCGTCTTCAAGCTCAAGTACGCCGACGCCACCTTCCCGAGCAAGATCGCCTCCGGCGCCGGCTCGATCGTGGACCACCGCGAGTACAAGGGGAGCAGCCTGCGCACCGACGGCAAGGCGGTCGGCTCGGGCCCCTACAAGCTCGACTCGTTCAACAAGACCGAGGCGGTCTTCTCCGTCAACCCGGAGTACAAGGGCACCGCCGAGGTCAAGAACTCCGGGATGACCATCAAGTTCTTCCACGGAGACCAGACCGCCCTGAAGAAGGCGCTGCTGAACAACAAGATCGACCTTGCCTACCGTGGACTCGCCGCGCAGGACATCGCCGACATCCAGACGAACACCTCCGGCAAGAGCGACGGCATCGAGGTCGTCGAAGGCTCCAGCGCCGAAGTGCAGCACCTGGTCTTCAACATGGACGACCCTGTCGTCGGCAAGCTCGGCGTCCGCAAGGCCATCGCCTACCTCCTCGACCGGGAAGCGCTGGTCAACGAGGTGTACGAGGACACCGCAGCACCGCTCTACTCGATCATTCCGGCCGGCATCGGCGGCCACAACACCGCCTTCTTCGACACCTATGGCGCCCGGCCGCAGCCCGAGAAGGCCAAGGAGGCGCTGCGCGCCGAGGGCATCACGGGCAAGGTGAAGCTGACGCTGTGGGCGACCCCCTCGCGCTACGGCCCGGCCACCGTGCAGGAGTTCAAGGCGATCGCCAAGCAGCTCAACGCCAGCGGACTGTTCGACGCCGACGTCAAATCGGTCGAGTACGACACGTACGAGAAGGACATCGCGGCCGGCAAGTACGGCGTCTATGTGAAGGGCTGGGTGCCGGACTACCCCGACCCGGACAACTTCACGCAGCCCTTCTTCGGCGACGGCAACGTCCTCGACAACCGCTACGAGAACAGCACGATCACCGGGAAGATCATTCCCCGCACGGCCGCGCAGAGCAACCGCACCGCGACCGACAGGCAGTACGCCCAGCTCCAGGACATCGTGGCCAACCAGCTGCCGGTCATCCCCGTGTGGCAGGCCAAGCAGTACGCCGTCGTCCACGACCGCGTGTACGGCCTGGAGAACTGCCTCGACGCGTCGACGGTCTTCCGGTTCTGGGAGATCAGCAAGGGCTGATCGGCAAGGGCTGTGCCGGTACGCAGTGGGTGCTGTACAGCGAGGGCCGCTCTCGAAAGGGCGGCCCTCGGTGTCTCGGGTGGCTGGGGCCCGGTGAGCCCGGGAGCCTACTGGGCGCCGGGCCGGACCAGACCGCTCTCGTACGCGTACACCGCGGCCTGGACGCGGTCGCGCAGGCCCAGCTTGGTGAGCACATGCCCTACGTGCGTCTTGACCGTGGTCTCGCTCACGAACAGCTCCGCGGCGATCTCGGCGTTGGAAAGGCCCCGGGCCACCAGCTTCAGCACCTCGACCTCGCGCTCGGTCAGCGTGTGCAGCGTGTCCGGCACCGGCTCGTCACCCGACGGGAGATGCCCGGCGTACTTGTCGAGCAGCCGGCGCGTGATGCTCGGCGCGAGCATCGCCTCACCCGCCGCGACCACCCGGATCGCCTGGACCAGCTCGTTCGCCGGGGCGTCCTTGAGCAGGAAGCCGCTGGCGCCCGCCCGCAGTGCCTCCACCACATACTCGTCGAGGTCGAAGGTGGTGAGGACGAGGACCTTCGCCGGCCCGTCCCGGCCGGGCCCGGTGATCTGCCGGGTCGCCTCGACACCGTCCATACGCGGCATACGGATGTCCATCAGGACCACATCGGGCTGCAGAGCACGGACCTGGTCGAGCGCCTGCAGGCCGTCCCCGGCCTCGCCGACGACCGCGATGTCCTGCTCGGCCTCCAGAATCATCCGGAACCCGGTGCGCAACAGCGGCTGGTCGTCGACCAGTAGGACGCGGATCGCCACGTGATTCTCCTTCGCTAGCCCGGCCCCATTCTGCCCTGCGCCGCGCCGCCTTCCCCGGGCGCCCTGGAGGGTGGCTGATTGCCGTCGGCGCCCGACGCCGCGGCCGGAGTGAGGTGCCCGTCCGCCTGGGCGGTACCGCCTGAGAGGGGGCGGCTGCCGGCGTCGGATGCGCCGACGGATCCAGCCGCGGCCACCGGGACCTCGTCACCGACGGGTCCGACCGGATCGACCGGTAGGCGGTCGCCGCCGGCCGCGCGCGTCCTGATCGGAAGCGGATACGGCGGGGGAGTACCGCCGAATTCCGGACAGAACGCCTGGTGGTCGCACCAGCCGCACAGCTTCGTGGGCCGCGGCCGCCAGTCGCCCGTCTCCGTGGCCAGCCTGATCGCGTCCCACAGCGCCAGCAGCTTGCGCTCCACACGCTCCAGATCCGCCATGACCGGGTCGTACGTCAGGACGTCACCGCTGCCCAGGTAGACCAGCTGCAGGCGGCGCGGCACGATGCCTTTGAGGCGCCACACCACCAGGGCGTAGAACTTCATCTGGAACAGGGCACCCTCCGCGTACTCGGGGCGGGGGGCCTTGCCCGTCTTGTAGTCGACGATCCGGACCTCGCCCGTGGGCGCCACGTCGACGCGGTCGATGATGCCGCGGAGCTTCAGCCCCGACTCCAGGGAGGCCTCCACGAAGAGCTCGCGCTCGGCGGGTTCGAGGCGGCTCGGGTCCTCGAGCGAGAACCACCGCTCGACGAGCGCCTCGGCCTCGGCCAGCCAGCGGGCCAGCCGCTCGCCCGCCGCCTGCTCGTCGGCGTCGGCGAAGAGCTCCGCCAGCTCCGGTCTCGCCTCGCGCAGCCGGTCCCACTGGCCGGGGATCAGCGACTTCGCGCGAGGCGCCGTACGCTCGGCTGCAGGGGCGTCGAACAGCCTCTCGAACACGGCGTGCACCAGGGTGCCGCGCGTGGCCGCCTCGCTCGGCTTCTCGGGCAGCCTGTCGATCACCCGGAACCGGTAGAGCAGCGGGCACTGCATGAAGTCGCCGGCACGCGAGGGCGACAGCGACGCCGGGGGCCCGGCAGCCACGGCAGAGGGCGCGGGCGCCGCGGCACCGTCGGAGCTGGTTTCCATGACGACAGACCTTACGGCCCGCCACTGACAGTGCCGTACCGCAAGCCCTGTACCCGCATCCGTACCGCCCGGCAACCCGGGCGGAGAGAGGGGGAGTCGAGGCGGAACGTGCAAGAGCGGCCGCATACCATCGACGAGCAGACCCACTCGCCCTGCATGACCGCGACAGGCGACAGCAGGAGTGAGGGACGCTTCGAACGAGGGGACACCGTGGACGAGAGCGGCGGGCGCGGACAGCCGCGGTCGGGCAACAGCGAAGCGGACGAGCGCCGCATCGTTCCGTCACGCCCGGACGGCGCCGACGCCCGGCCCGAGCGGCCGGTACCGCCCGCGGGCACCGGGGACGACGCCTCGCCCGCGCCTTCGACCCGGCCGGGTCCTTCGGCTCAGGACGCGCCTTCGGGCCCGTCCTCCCCTTCCGGCTCCGAGACGCCGAGCGACGACCAGGCCGGGCAGGCGGGGCGCGGGGTGGCGGACCAGACGGGGCCCACCGCCGCCACGGACCGGCCGAGCGACGCCTCCGGCGAGCGCCAGAGCGACGGCGGCACGGGACAGGTCACCAAAGCCGGTACGGCGGACCCGGACTCGCAAGAAGGGGCCCCTGCGGAGCCGCACCCCAGCGGGCCCGGCGAGCCCTCGGACGTCGGACCCGCAAGGTCTTCGGGCGGGGCGGCAGCGGAGCGGCAGGCCGGTGACCGTGAGGGTGGCCGTAATCACGCCGACGGGCCTGCCGGATCTCCGGCCGGCGATCCCGGGTCCGCGGGCCGGCCGGGAGGCCAGGGACCGCAGACGGGACCCGGCCAGGGCGGGCCGGGAAAGCCGCCGCGGGGGCCCGGCGGCGGGCTGCTCATGGGACGGCCCTTCGGCGTGCCCGTCTACGTCGCCCCCAGCTGGTTCCTCGTCGCGGCCCTGATCACCTGGGTCTTCGGCGGACAGCTCGACCGTGTGCTGCCGGAACTCGGTGCCGCCCGCTATCTCGTCTCCCTCTTCTTCGCGGTCGCCTTCTACGCGTCCGTACTCGTCCACGAGCTGGCCCACACGGTCGCGGCGCTCCGCTTCAAACTGCCCGTACGCCGCATCCAGCTGCAGTTCTTCGGCGGAGTGTCCGAGATCGAGAAGGAGTCCGACACACCTGGCCGCGAGTTCGTCCTGGCCTTCGTCGGGCCGCTGCTCTCGCTCGTGCTCGCCGCGGTCTTCTACGCCGGCATGCAGACCGTCGAGCCGGGCACCGTGCCGGGCGTGCTCCTCGCGGGCTTGATGATCTCCAACCTGATCGTGGCGGCCTTCAACCTCCTCCCCGGGCTGCCCCTGGACGGCGGCCGCATGCTGCGCGCCGTCGTCTGGAAGATCACCGGCAAGCCCATGAGCGGTACGGTCGCCGCGGCCTGGGTGGGCCGCGCCCTGGCGATCTCCGTACTCGTCGGGCTGCCGATGCTCACCCAGTCCGGAACCCTCGGCTCCGGCGCCGAGGAGATCAGCGGCATGGACACCGTCACGGACGCCCTGCTCGCCGCGATCCTCGCCGCGATCATCTGGACCGGCGCCGGCAACAGCCTCCGGATGGCCCGGCTCCGCGAACACCTGCCCGAGCTGCGCGCCCGCACCCTGACCCGGCGGGCCGTCCCGGTCACCACCGACACCCCGCTCTCCGAGGCCCTGCGTCGCGCGAACGAGGCGGGAGCCCGCGCCCTCGTCGTGGTCGACGCGCACGGCGACCCGCTCTCGGTGGTGCGCGAGGCAGCCATCGTCGGCGTGCCCGAGCACCGCAGGCCCTGGGTCGCGGTCAGCGGTCTGGCACAGGAGCTGACCGACGGCATGCGGGTCTCCGCAGAGCTCGCCGGCGAGGAACTCCTCGACGCGCTGCGCGCGACACCCGCCACCGAGTACCTGGTGCTCGAGGACACCGGGGAGATCTACGGAGTGCTGTCCGCGGCCGACGTCGAACGGGCCTTCGTCAAAGCGATGGCCCGGACGCCCTCTTCTTAGGGCTCGGTGCACCTCCGGGGCGCAAGAGCCTGTGTCGTGGGTCGCCCGGGCCCGCGCCCCCTCATGGTCAGCGGCCCCGGCCAGGACCGGTAGGCTGGTCACATGTCCGAACCGACCGGTGCCGCCCGCAGGCGCGGGCCCTTCAAGGTCGGGGACCAGGTACAGCTGACCGACCCCAAGGGCCGCCACTACACGTTCACGCTCGAGGCCGGGAAGAACTTCCACACCCACAAGGGGTCCTTCCCGCACGACGAGCTGATCGGCGCTCCCGAGGGCAGCGTTGTCCGCACCACGGGGAACGTCGCCTATCTCGCGCTGCGCCCCCTGCTCCCCGACTACGTCCTGTCCATGCCCCGCGGCGCCGCCGTGGTCTACCCCAAGGACGCGGGGCAGATCCTCGCCTTCGCCGACATCTTCTCCGGCGCACGCGTCGTCGAAGCGGGCGTCGGCTCCGGCTCGCTCAGCAGCTTCCTGCTGCGCGCCATCGGCGACCACGGCATGCTGCACAGCTACGAGCGCCGCGAGGACTTCGCCGACATCGCCCGGCAGAACGTGGAGCGCTACTTCGGCGGCCCGCACCCCGCCTGGCAGCTCACCGTGGGCGACCTCCAGGACAACCTGACGGACACCGACGTCGACCGCGTCATCCTCGACATGCTCGCCCCCTGGGAGTGCCTGGAAGCCGTCTCCAAGGCGCTCGTCCCCGGCGGCATCCTCTGCTGCTACGTGGCGACCACCACCCAGCTCGCCCGGACCGTCGAGTCCATCCGCGAGATCGGCTGCTTCAACGAGCCGACCGCCTGGGAGACGATGATCCGCAACTGGCACATCGAGGGCCTCGCCGTCCGCCCCGACCACCGGATGATCGGCCACACCGGCTTCCTGCTCACCGCCCGCCGCCTCGCCGACGGCGTGGAGCCCCCCACGCGCCGGCGCCGCCCGGCGAAGGGCGCCTACGGCGAGGACTACGCCGGACCGAACGCCGACGGAGGCATGGCCCGCTGACGCACGGGCCGTCGACCGCACGACTCAAGGGCCGCCGCACCGACACAGCCGGCGGCCCTTCGTCGGCCCTCCGTCGGCCCGCGCCCCTGGACCTGCGTCCCGCACGCCTCCCACCACGGGGCGCGCAGGACTCAACCCCAGCGCACCAGGCCCAGCACGCCGCACCCGAGTGACGAGGACCCGCGAAGCGACCCCTCGAAGAAGAGCCGCAAGGAAGCCCCCGCACACCAGGCCACCGGGCGGCACTTCAACGGACAAGCACTTCAACGGACACAGCCCTCCGCCGAGTTCCCGCGCACCGTCCGAGAACTCGTCCGTGAGGCCTTTTGCTTGATGTGTCGCCAGCTCCACCGGACCCCGCCGTTCCGCCGCAGTGTGAGGTATGGCACCATGCTGGCCACCCCCACCGGCACAGCCCTCACAGGAGACGCTCCTAGTGCAGCAATCCGCCGTCCCGGAACTGGCACACACCCAAACCCGCCCGATCCACTGGGTGGCCACCGCCACCGCCCTCGCCGCAGTCGTCGCGGGCTCCTCCTTCTTCCAGACCGAAGCCGCCACCGCCGCCCAGCCGGAAACCCGCCACTCCACCGCGGCCCACGCCCCGGACCCGGCCACCGTCGACTTCGGCCTCAACTGCGGCTCCGCCAAGACCGTGGTGCAGAAGAAGGCGTCCGGGGACCTCGACGGCGACGGCAGCCCCGAGACCGTCGCCGTGGTGCGCTGCGACGCGGGCTCGGGCACCCCGCCCAACGGCGTCTACGTGATCACGCAGCCCACCGACGCGCACGCCGCCCCCCGTGTCGTGGCCACACTCGTCGACCCCAAGGACCGCCTCACCGTCTCCGACTTCGCCGTCGAGCACGCAGCCGTCACCGCCACCCTGCTCGGCTACTCGTCGCCCGACGTACCCAGTTGCTGCCCCGACCTGCAGCAGAGAGCCAAGTGGCAGTGGAAGAACGGCGCGTTCATCCGCTCCACACCCGCAGGCGCGCAAGGCGCCTGACCCAACGGCGGCGACGGCAGCACGCCCAACACCGCCCCGCCGCCGACCCGCGGCGCACAGCCGGCCCGGCCGCGGCCGCGCACAGGCGCACAGGCGCACAGGCACCCACAGAGAAAATGTGACGCATCAGACACAGCAAAAGGGCCCGGGCGGTGACACCACCGCCCGGGCCCCTCGCTTTCATGGCGCTGCGCAGCTGCGCCGTCACTCAGCGTCCGGGCCGTACACCTCTACCCTGTCCGAAATGCGGCGTACATGAATGCACTCACCCGGGCATTCCCTGGCCGAGTCGGTCACATCCCGCAGAAGCGGCAGCGGAACGGGCGTTGCGGCCCCCGGAGTCTGCAGAAGCTCATCGGCAGAGCTCTTCACATAGGCCAGACCATCGATGTCCAGCTCGAAGACCTCCGGTGCATACTGGGCGCAGATCCCGTCGCCGGTGCACAGGTCCTGGTCGATCCAGACCTCCAGAGCCTCACTGCCGGCGGCCGCCTCGTCCTGCACGGTCATATCTCCTGCCATTTCCCTTCGCCGAGACCACCGGCCCCCCTAGCAAGTCGGGCCAGGTCTGACGGGTGTTGAACGCTCCGACGATACAACCGCCCGCTTTCCGATGTTGTTGGGTGGGTATTCCCCTGGCGTGAAGGGCAGCGCAAGGGTGAAGATCGGACACACCCCGACCGTCTTTGTGATCTAGGGGTTTCAATCGACACCCACCCAGGTAGGGTCTGGAAGCGTCCAGCTCCCTTTGGAGGAGGTGAGGACCGTGGCAGCCCACGACGACGACATCAACCGCGGCATCCGCCCGGGTCGAGGGTCCGACGACCCTGCCGGTCAGATTGCCTATCTCGAGCAGGAAATCGCCGTCCTGCGCCGCAAGCTCGCCGACTCTCCGCGCCATACGAGAATTCTCGAAGAGCGGATCGTCGAGCTGCAGACCAACCTGGCCGGCGTGTCCGCACAGAACGAGCGGCTCGCGAACACGCTCCGTGAGGCCCGAGACCAGATCGTGGCCCTCAAGGAGGAGGTCGACCGGCTCGCACAGCCGCCGGCCGGCTTCGGTGTCTTCCTCACGGCGAACGAGGACGGCACCGCTGACATCTTCACCGGCGGCCGCAAGCTCCGGGTGAACGTCAGCCCCAGCGTCGAGCTCGACGAGCTCAGGCGCGGCCAGGAAGTCATGCTCAACGAAGCGCTCAACGTGGTCGAAGCCATGGAGTTCGAGCGCGTCGGGGACATCGTCACCCTCAAGGAGATCCTCGAGGACGGCGAGCGCGCCCTGGTGCTCGGGCACACCGACGAGGAACGGGTGGTACGGCTCGCCGAGCCGCTGCTGGACGTCACCATCCGCCCCGGCGACGCCCTCCTGCTCGAACCCCGATCGGGCTACGTCTACGAGGTCGTGCCCAAGAGCGAGGTCGAAGAACTGGTCCTCGAAGAAGTCCCGGACATCACCTACGAGAAGATCGGCGGCCTCGGCGGCCAGATCGAGCTGATCCGGGACGCGGTGGAGCTCCCCTACCTCTACCCCGACCTCTTCAAGGAGCACGAGCTGCGCCCGCCCAAGGGTGTCCTGCTCTACGGCCCGCCCGGCTGCGGCAAGACACTCATCGCCAAGGCCGTCGCCAATTCCCTTGCCAAGAAGGTCGCCGAGGTGACCGGCCAGCCCGCCGGAAAGTCGTACTTCCTGAACATCAAGGGCCCCGAGCTCCTCAACAAGTACGTCGGCGAGACCGAGCGCCACATCCGCCTGGTCTTCCAACGAGCACGCGAAAAGGCCAGCGAGGGCACACCCGTCATCGTCTTCTTCGACGAGATGGAATCCCTCTTCCGCACCCGGGGCTCCGGCGTCAGCTCGGACGTGGAGAACACCATCGTCCCCCAGCTGCTCGCCGAGATCGACGGCGTGGAAGGCCTCGAGAACGTCATCGTCATCGGCGCCTCCAACCGCGAAGACATGATCGACCCCGCGATCCTGCGCCCCGGGCGCCTGGACGTGAAGATCAAGATCGAGCGGCCGGACGCCGAGGCGGCGAAGGACATCTTCGCCAAGTACCTCACCGAACGCCTCCCCCTGCACGGCGACGACCTGGCCGAACACGGCCATGACAAGTCCGCCACCGTGCACGGCATGATCCAGTCCGTCGTCGAGCAGATGTACGCCGAATCCGAGGAAAACCGCTTCCTCGAGGTCACATACGCCAACGGCGACAAGGAAGTCCTCTACTTCAAGGACTTCAACTCCGGCGCAATGATCGAAAACATCGTCGGACGCGCCAAGAAAATGGCCATCAAGGCCTTCCTCGAACAAAACCAGAAAGGCCTCCGCGTCTCCCACCTCCTCCAGGCATGCGTGGACGAGTTCAAGGAGAACGAAGACCTGCCGAACACCACAAACCCGGACGACTGGGCACGCATCTCCGGAAAGAAGGGCGAACGGATCGTCTACATCCGCACCCTCGTCACCGGAAAACAGGGCGCAGACACCGGACGCTCCATCGACACAGTGGCAAACACCGGTCAGTACCTCTAAAAGACAGGACGGCTGCGGGTGTCCTCCACAGGAACCCGCAGCCGACTGCTTTCTTGATACTGACAGACCGCACACAGCCCCTCACCCGTGTCGACACCCGAGCGAGAGCAAAGACGAAAATGATCTCCCCACCAGCGCAAAGGCGTTCTAGGCTCGTCGGTACCGCCGAGTCGCGCAGTGCGGGGACGGGCACCGCACACGCACCGGAGCACCAGCGGTACTTGAGCGCCGCCCCCGACCGAGGGCGCCGCCGGGCAAGGAGGGCCGCATGACCGTACGGCGAGTAATGGGCATCGAGACGGAGTACGGAATCTCCGTCCCCGGCCACCCCAACGCCAATGCCATGCTCACCTCGTCCCAAATCGTCAACGCATACGCGGCGGCGATGCACCGGGCGCGCCGCGCCCGATGGGACTTCGAAGAGGAGAACCCGCTGCGCGACGCGCGAGGCTTCGACCTCGCTCGCGAAGCCGCCGACGCCAGCCAGCTCACCGACGAGGACATCGGCCTCGCCAACGTCATCCTCACCAACGGGGCACGCCTCTACGTCGACCACGCACACCCCGAATACAGCGCCCCCGAAGTCACCAACCCCCTGGACGCCGTCCTCTGGGACAAAGCCGGCGAACGCATCATGGCCGAAGCCGCCGAACGCGCCGCCCAGCTCCCCGGCGCCCAGCCCATCCACCTCTACAAAAACAACACCGACAACAAAGGCGCCAGCTACGGCACGCACGAGAACTACCTGATGAAGCGGGAAACCCCCTTCTCCGACATCGTGCGCCACCTCACCCCCTTCTTCGTCACCCGCCAGGTCGTCACCGGCGCCGGCCGCGTCGGCATCGGCCAGGACGGCCACGAACACGGCTTCCAGATCAGCCAACGAGCCGACTACTTCGAAGTCGAAGTCGGCCTCGAAACCACCCTCAAACGCCCCATCATCAACACCCGCGACGAACCCCACGCCGACGCCGAGAAATACCGCAGGCTCCACGTCATCATCGGAGACGCCAACCTCTCCGAAATCTCCACCTACCTCAAACTGGGCACCACCGCACTGGTCCTCTCCATGATCGAAGACGGCTTCATCGCCGTCGACCTCGCCGTCGACCAGCCGGTACGCACCCTGCACCAGGTCTCCCACGACCCCACCCTGCAGCGTCTCGTCACTCTCCGCAGCGGACGCACACTCACCGCCGTCCAGCTCCAGATGGAGTACTACGAGCTCGCCCGCAAATACGTCGAAGAACGCTACGGCGCCGACGCCGACGACCAGACCAAAGACGTCCTCACCCGCTGGGAAGACGTCCTCAACCGCCTCGAACACAACCCCATGAGCCTCTCCGGCGAACTCGACTGGGTCACCAAACGAGAACTCATGGAAGGCTACCGACGCCGCGACAACATCGACTGGGACGCCGCACGCCTGCAGCTCATCGACCTGCAGTACGCCGACGTACGCCCCGACAAGGGCCTCTACAACCGTCTCGTCGCCCGCGGCAAGATGAAGCGGCTCCTGGACGAGGAGACCGTCGAACGGGCCGAGGCGAAGCCCCCGGAGGACACCCGCGCCTACTTCCGCGGCCGCTGCCTCGAGCAGTACGCCGACGACGTCGCCGCCGCCTCCTGGGACTCCGTGATCTTCGACCTCCCGGGCCGCGACTCACTCCAACGGGTACCCACCCTGGAACCGCTTCGCGGAACGCGTAATCACGTCAAGGAGCTCCTTGACCGGTGCCGCACGGCGGAGGATCTGGTCAGGGTCCTCTCCGGCGGCTGACAGGGCAGACCGTGCCGGCAGCCCCGCAACGAACCGGGGCTGCCGCGGCTGAAAAGGACCGCGTCCGGGAATCATCGAGGTGGTCCCCGGACGTTGTAACAACGGCGGGGCCGATGTCGGACCCTGCTTGTAGGGTCTGATCTTGACCGATCGAACCGAGTCGGGCGAATCGAGCGGGGTGAGGGTTATGGCGACCAAGGACACCGGCGGCGGCCAGCAGAAGGCGACGCGCTCCACGGAGGAGGTCGAGGAGCAGGCGCAGGACGCGCAGGTCTCGGATGACCTCAAGGAGCGGCAGGAGAAGCTCAGCGACGACGTGGACTCCGTTCTCGACGAAATCGATGATGTGCTCGAAGAGAATGCTGAGGATTTCGTGAGGTCCTTCGTGCAAAAAGGCGGCCAGTAGAGTCTTTTGACCTTCGAATCAAAGGTTGGGTGGGGGCGGCCGAAGAAGTGTCCGAAGAACCGGGGATGAAACGCTGCTCGCGGTGCAGCGAGAGCAAGCCGCGGGCAGCGTTCGCCAGTAACAAGTCCATGGGTGATGGTCTCCAGGTGTACTGCCGGGAGTGCTCTGCGGAGTATTACCGGCAGCGTCAAGAGGCCAAGGGAAAGAGGGTCCGGCCTAAGGTGTCGGTTCCTGAAGGGTTCAAGCGCTGCCCGCAATGTGGTGAGGTGAAGCCGCATGATCAGTGGGAGCGCAACAAGTCCTCATCTGATGGCTGGGCAAGCTACTGCCGCGAGTGCCGCGCGCAGCGAAATCGCGTGAGCTACTTCAGGCGCAAGTACGGCTTGACGCCGGACGAGTTGGAGGGCTTGATCGCTGGGCAAGGCGGGGTCTGCGTGATCTGTTTGTCGGCTCGGCCTGAGCATGTGGATCACTGCCATGAGACGGGTAAGGTCCGTGGCGTACTGTGCTTCAGCTGCAACGCGGCTCTGGGACAGTTCAAGGATCAACCGGACGCCATGAGGCGGGCCGCTGCTTATGTGGAAGGGAACCCGTGGAAGCCAACACTCGTAGCACCGGGCGTCTACCAGCTGCCTTCCTGACGCCTGGGTCCTCGTCCTTCATGGACTTCCTGTCCGAGCACCAGCCGGAGATGCTGCCGGGCAAGCGGTCGCTGCCGCCCGTGCAGGGTGTGATCGAGGCGCCGCACGGCACGACGATCGTCGCTGTGTCGTTCCCCGGGGGTGTGGTGCTCGCCGGTGACCGGCGGGCGACGATGGGCAATGTCATCGCGCAGCGGGACATCGAGAAGGTGTTCCCGGCCGATGAGTATTCGGCGGTGGGTATCGCCGGTACGGCCGGTCTGGCTGTGGAGATGGTGAAGCTGTTCCAGCTGGAGCTGGAGCATTTCGAGAAGGTGGAGGGGACGCAGCTCTCGCTGGAGGGCAAGGCGAACCGGCTCTCCACGATGATCCGCTCGAACCTCGGTATGGCCATGCAGGGGCTGGCGGTGGTTCCGCTCTTCGCTGGGTATGACGTGGATCGTGAGAAGGGGCGGATCTTCTCGTACGACGTGACGGGTGGCCGTTCCGAGGAGCATGGCTATGCGGCCACGGGTTCGGGTTCGCTCTTCGCGCGTGGGGCGATGAAGAAGCTGTACCGCGAGGATCTGACCGAGGAGCAGGCCACGACGCTTGTGGTGCAGGCTCTGTATGACGCGGCTGATGACGATTCGGCGACCGGTGGTCCGGATGTTGCTCGCCGGATTTATCCGATTGTCACTGTGATCACCGATGACGGGTTCCGGAAGCTGACCGACGATGAGTCCTCTCAGATCGCGCGGTCGATTCTGGAGCGGCGCCTGGAGCAGCCTGACGGTCCGCGGGCCGCTCTGCTTTGATCCGTATCTGTCGGATCCGTTTGCGGGTCCTTTTGTGTGACTGACAGAACCACTGACAGAAAGGGACGGACAGCCGGTGTCGACGCCGTTCTATGTCTCACCCCAGCAGGCGATGGCCGACCGGGCCGAGTATGCCCGGAAGGGTATTGCCCGCGGTCGCAGCCTGGTCGTGCTGCAGTACACCGACGGCATCGTGTTCGTCGGTGAGAACCCGTCCCGTGCGCTGCACAAGTTCAGCGAGATCTATGACCGGATCGGTTTTGCGGCCGCCGGTAAGTACAACGAGTACGAGAATCTGCGGATCGGCGGTGTGCGCTATGCCGATCTGCGTGGTTACACCTATGACCGTGATGATGTGACGGCGCGTGGTCTGGCGAATGTGTATGCGCAGACGCTGGGCACGATCTTCTCGAGTGCGGCGGAGAAGCCGTACGAGGTGGAGCTGGTGGTCGCGGAGGTGGGGGAGACTCCCGATGGTGACCAGATCTATCGTCTGCCGCATGACGGGTCCATCGTGGACGAGCATGGTTCGGTCGCGGTCGGTGGTAATGCGGAGCAGATCAGCAGTTATCTGGATCAGCGTCATCGGGATGGTATGACGCTGGCGGAGGCTTTGAAGCTGGCTGTGCAGGCGTTGTCGCGGGATACCAATGGCAGTGAGCGGGAGATTCCCGCGGAGCGGCTTGAGGTGGCGGTTCTGGATCGTACGCGTCCGCAGAAGCGGAAGTTCAGGCGGATTGTGGGGCGGCAGTTGTCGCGTCTGCTTGAGGGGGATGGCTCGTCGGCGGTCACGAAGGTGTCGCCGGACGATGTTGAGGATTCCGAGGACGAGTAGCCCTCGCTGGCCCTGCTTGTACGTCGCGCCCCCGTTGCCATTCGGCCGGGGGCGCGGTCGTGTGTGGTCCAGCCGCACGTCATGGCTGTACGGCAGGCGGGGGCGCTGTCGAGTCGCGTACGACGAGCTGGACCGGCAGGTCCTCGGCGCCTACGGGCCGCCCGTCGAGTATGGCGAGGAGTGCGGTCATGCCTCGCTCGCCGACGTGTTCTGCGGGTAGGCGGACGGTGGTGAGTTCCGGGTCGACGGCGGTGGCGAGGGTGAGGTCGTCGAAGCCGGCGACCGAGACGTCGTCCGGGACTCGTAGGCCGAGTCGTCGCGCGGCTTTGCAGGCGCCGACGGCGAGGAAGTCGTCGTCGCAGATGAGGGCGGTGGGCCGGGGGCCCGGGGCGGTGAGCGCGGCTTCGGTGGCCGCCCGTGAGGCGTCGATGCTCAGCTCGGTGGTCATGGTGCGCAGGTCGGCGCCGGGTACGTCCCTGAGCGCGGCGGTGAGGGCTTGGGCGCGTACTTCGAAGGTCCAGGAGGTGACGGCGGAGGCGATGTGCAGGAAGTGCCGGTGGCCGAGGGTGAGGAGGTGGTCGGTGATCTGGCGCATGCCGTCGGCGAGGTCGAGGTTCACGGTGGCGGCGCCGGGGCTGTCCTCGGGGTTGCTGTCGAGCATGACGAGGGGGAGTTCGTCGCCGCGGATGGCGGCGAGGGCGTCGGCGGCCATGGAGGAGGCGATGACGCCGTCGAGGGCGGCGGCTGCGGAGTCGAAGGGGTCGCGGGCGGGGCCGGTGCCTTCGGGTGAGGGGTAGAGGACGACGCCGAAGCCGTGTTCGGTGGCGATGCGGGCGGCGCCGGTGTAGACGCGGGCGAAGAATTCGTTGGTCAGGGCCGGTACGACGAGGAGTGCGGTGCGGGTGCGGCCGAGGCGGAGGTTGCGGGCGGCGAGGTTGGGCCGGTAGCCGAGTTGCCGGGCGGCGTCGCGTACGCGTTCGGCGGTGGGTTCGGAGACGCGGCCACGCCATTTGTCGCCGAGGACGAGGGAGACGGCGGCCTGGGAGACTCCGGCCGCCCGGGCCACGTCCTTGCTCGTGGTCCGCGCCACGGGGGGCTCCTTCCGTGCTGTGCGGTGTGCTTTTGGGGTCGTGCCGGTCCGGTGGGGTCTGGCGCGATGAGGCGGGTTCCGGCGCAATGAAGTGGACCTGTGAACTGGGGTCATGGTACGTATGGCGGCGACGTTATACGTAAAACTTCGATCACCTCGTGCAGGGCGGCGGGCGCCATGGTGCGGGGGAGAGGGCGGGGCAGGGCATGGCCGCGGGATATGCGGAGATTCTCCGGACGAGGCATGCGGCGCGGCTGCTCGTGGGCACGCTGGTGGGACGTCTGCCGAATGCCACCGCGGCGATCGCGATCGTGCTGTTCGTGCGGGCGGAGGGCGGTTCGTACAGTCTGGCCGGTGCGCTGGCGGCGGTCTACGGGGTGGCGAACGCTGTGGGCCAGCCGGTGCTGGGGCGGCTCGTGGACCTGTACGGGCAGCCGCGGGTGCAGCTGCCCGCGGCTCTCGTGTCGGCTCTGGGTGCCGCGGTCTTCTCCTTCGTCGGCACCGACCGGCTCTGGTCGGCGCATGCCTCGGTGATCGTCGCGGGCCTGTTCGCGCCGCCGCTGGAGGGCGGCCTGCGGGCCCTGTGGCCGAAGATCCTGCGTCGTGAGGACCAGGTGCATACGGCGTACGCGATGGATGCCGTGGCGCAGGAGGTCATGTTCACGGTCGGCCCACTGCTCCTCACGTTGTGTGTGTCGCTGTGGTCGGCGCAGGCCGCGTTGCTGATCATCAATGCCGTCGGGCTGCTGGGCGCGCTGTCCGTGGTGGTGTCGGAGCCGTCGCGTACGTGGCGCTCGGCGCCCCGGGAGGCGCACTGGCTGGGCGCGCTGCGTTCCCCGGGGCTGCTGGCGCTGCTGGGATCGTTCCTGTTCATCGGCATGGCGCTCGGGTCCATCACGGTGGCCGGGGTGTCGTACGCCGATGGGCACGGGGGTGATGCGGTGTACGGCTGGCTGATGGCCGCGCTCGGGATGGGTGCCCTCGCCGGTGGTGCCGTGTACGGGGCGCGGCAGTGGAGTGGTGCGCCGGAGCGGCGGTTGCGCGGTCTGGTGACGCTGCTCGCGCTCTGCTATCTGCCGCTGATGCTGATGCCGGGTGCTGTCGGGATGACGGCGTTGACGGCCCTTGCGGGCGTGTTTCTGGCGCCGTGTATCGCGTGTGCGTTCATCATCGTGGACCGGCATGCGCCGAGCGGCACGGTGACGGAGGCGTTCTCGTGGCTGGTGACGACGTTCACGGTGGGGGCGTCGGTGGGTACGGCTGCCGTGGGGCCGGTGGTGGAGTGGGGCGGAGCGGTGTGGGGGTTCGCGGTTCCGGGGGCCGTTGCGGGCGCCGCGCTGCTTGTTCTGCTGGCCGGTGGGCGGGTCCTCGCAGCTCCCGGCGGTACGGGGAAGTTGGCGGGCGGATCGGAAAATGATCGAAACGGTGCTGTCGAACCCGGTTTCACGGCTGGGCATCAGGCGTAATGTTCAGTCATGGACCGCCGCATTTTCGGGCTGGAGAACGAGTACGGCGTCACGTGTACGTTCAGGGGACAGCGTCGTCTGTCTCCCGACGAGGTGGCGCGGTACCTCTTCCGCCGTGTCGTGTCATGGGGCCGTAGCAGCAATGTGTTTCTGCGCAACGGGGCCCGCCTCTATCTGGACGTCGGGTCACATCCGGAATATGCAACTCCTGAATGTGACAATGTGACCGAGCTTGTCACGCACGACAAGGCGGGCGAGCGCATTCTGGAAGGCCTGCTCGTGGACGCCGAACGCCGCCTGCACGAGGAGGGAATCGCGGGCGACGTCTATCTCTTCAAGAACAACACCGACTCGGCGGGTAACTCCTACGGCTGCCATGAGAACTATCTGGTGGCGCGGCACGGGGAGTTCTCGCGGCTCGCGGACATTCTCATTCCGTTCCTGGTCACCAGGCAGCTGCTGTGCGGTGCGGGCAAGGTGCTGCAGACGCCGCGCGGCGCCGTGTACTGCGTGAGTCAGCGGGCGGAGCACATCTGGGAGGGCGTCAGCTCCGCCACGACCCGCTCCCGGCCCATCATCAACACCCGCGACGAGCCGCACGCGGACGCCGAGCGTTACCGCAGGCTGCACGTCATCGTCGGCGACTCGAACATGTCGGAGACGACGATGCTGCTGAAGGTCGGCGCGACCGACCTGGTGCTGCGCATGATCGAGGCGGGCACGGTCATGCGTGACCTGACGCTGGAGAACCCCATTCGGGCGATCCGTGAGGTCAGTCATGACATCACGGGCCGCCGCAAGGTGCGGCTGGCCAGCGGCCGGGAGGCCTCCGCGCTCGAGGTGCAGCGGGAGTACTACGAGAAGGCGCTGGACTTCTGCGAGCGCCGCGGTATCCGTACGGGCACGGTCGCGCAGGTCCTGGAGCTGTGGGGCCGCACGCTGGACGCGATCGAGCAGGAGGACCTCGACCGGATCGGCACCGAGATCGACTGGGTGATGAAGTACAAGCTCATCGAGCGGTACCGGGCCAAGCACAACATGACGATGTCGCATCCGCGGGTCGCGCAGATAGACCTCGCCTATCACGACATCCACCGCCGTCGCGGGCTGTACTACCTGCTGGAGAAGAAGGGACAAGCGGCCCGTATCTGCAACGACTTGAAGATTTTCGAGGGCAAGTCGGTGCCTCCGCAGACGACTCGTGCCCGGCTGCGCGGTGACTTCATCCGCCGCGCCCAGGAGCAGCGCCGGGACTTCACGGTGGACTGGGTGCACCTCAAGCTCAACGACCAGGCGCAGCGCACCGTGCTGTGCAAGGACCCGTTCCGTTCGGTCGACGACAGGGTGGAGAAGCTGATCGCCGGTATGTGACGGGGAACAGCAGTACGCAACGCGGGGCGCCGTACGTTCCTCGTACGGCGCCCTCGTGTGCCCGTAGAGTTGCGCGCACGTCAACTACAAGATCGACCGATACGAGGCCCTTACCGTGCGCCGACGTTCCCTGCTCCTTGCCGTTCCGGCCGGCCTGCTCACGCTTGCCGGCTGTGGTGACGACAAGGCCGACAAGGCCAAGTCCACCGAGAGCCCGTCCGCTTCCGCCTCGGCGGAGCCCACCGCGAAGATCGTGTCCGGGCCGGTGCCCGCGGTCACGGCGGGTACGGCGTTCGGCGAGAAGCCGACCGTCGCCAAGGGCTCGGGTGAGCCGTCGAAGGACCTCGCGGTGAAGGTCCTGATCGAGGGCTCGGGTGCGGAGGTTGCCAAGGGCGACTATCTGCAGGCCCACTACCTCGGCCAGATCTGGAGCACGGCCAAGGTCTTCGACAACTCCTACGACCGCGGTGCGCCCTCGGTGTTCCCGATCGGGGCGGGGCAGGTCATTCCCGGATGGGACCAGGCGCTGGTAGGCAAGAAGGTCGGCAGCCGTGTGGAGCTGGCCATTCCGCCGTCCATGGGCTACGGCTCGGAGGGCAACTCGCAGGCGGGTATCAAGGGGACCGACACCCTTGTCTTCGTCGTCGACATCGTGAACGCCTTCGGCCCCAAGAGCTCCGCGAAGGGCAAGGTCGTCGCGCAGGACAACGCCGACCTGCCGAAGGTCGGCACGAACACCGACGGCAAGGCCCCGTCCATCGACGTGCCGAAGAAGGACGCCCCGAAGGACCTCGTGGCGAACTACGTGATCGAGGGCGACGGCGAGGAGGTGAAGGACACCGACAGCCTCCTCGTGCAGTACAAGGGGGTGCTGTGGGACGGTGGGAAGGAGTTCGACTCCACGTACTCGCGCAGCCAGCTCGCCTCGTTCTCGCTGCAGCAGGTCGTCAAGGGCTGGTCGCAGGGCCTGACCGGCAAGAAGGTCGGCAGCCGTGTTCTCGTCGTCGTCCCGCCGGCCCTGGGCTACGGCGACAACCCGCCGAGCGGCAGCGGCATCAAGAAGGACTCCACGCTGGTCTTCTCCGTCGACATCCTGGCGAAGATGTAAGACTGTCCGCGTTGCCCATCCGTACCAAGCAGGAGCATTTCACGTGAGCATCGAGAAGCCCGAGATCGACTTCCCGGGCGGCGAGCCGCCGGCGGACCTCGAGATCAAGGACATCTGGGAGGGCGACGGCCCGCAGGCCAAGGCGGGCGACACCGTCTCCGTCCACTACGTGGGCGTGGCCTTCTCCACCGGTGAGGAGTTCGACGCGTCCTGGAACCGCGGCACGCCGCTGCAGTTCCAGCTGGGCGTCGGCCAGGTCATCGCCGGATGGGACCGGGGCGTGCAGGGCATGAAGGTCGGCGGGCGCCGCCAGCTGACCATTCCGGCGCACCTCGCCTACGGCGACCGCGGCGCCGGCGGCGGCCGCATCAAGCCGGGCGAGACGCTGATCTTCGTCTGCGACCTGGTCGCGGTCTGAGCCGGTCTGTTCGGATCAGCTGCCTGATCAGATCCGGTCGGTCAGCGATGCTGATCACATCCGGTCAGCAGCCTTGATCACATCCGGTCAGGAGTGGGGCCCATGCCTTCTGGCATGGGCCCTCGGCTTTTGCCACGACACCGCTGAGCGGTACGGTCGACGATCGAAGCATCATAGGGAAGGGCGTCGATGGCCATCTCCAAGGCCGAGCGGCTGATGAATCTGGCGCTGTGTCTGCTCGGGACGCGGCGGCCGCTCAGCAAGCGCGAGCTGCGCGGCTCCATCGAGGCCTATCTGGAAGCCGGCTCCGACGACTCCTTCAACCGCATGTTCGAGCGGGACAAGGACGATCTGCGTGAGCTCGGCCTGGTCATCGAGACGGTGGAGAACCTCGACGGCGAGATCGGCTACCTGGCCCGCCGCGACAGCAACCGGCTGCCGCCCGTCACGCTCGACGCCGAGGAGGCAGCCGCCCTCGGCCTCGCCGCCAAGGTCTGGCAGCAGGCGAGGCTCGCCGGAGCCGCCAGCGGCGCCCTGCAGAAGCTGCGCGCCGCCGGCCTCCCCGAGAACGTCGACCCCTACGAGGCCCATGGCGCCCTCGAGCCGCACATCCCCGTGCACGAGGCGGCCTTCGAACCGCTGATGCTCGCCTGCCGCGACCGCCGCCCCGTCGCCTTCGAGTACCGCAAGGCCACCGCGGCCCGACCCGAACTGCGCCAGGTCGAACCCTGGGCGCTGGAGTGCTGGCGCGGCCACTGGTACCTGGCCGGCTGGGACCGCGAGCGCTGCGCCGAGCGTGTCTTCCGCCTCTCCCGGATCACCGGAAAGGTGCGCAACCGCCCGGGGAAGTTCACCGCCGCCGTGCCGGACGTCGTCACGGTCCGGGAGACCGTCGCGAGCTGGGCGGGCGAGACGGCAGACCGCAGCGCTCTGATCAGGCTGCGCGCCGGCGCGGGCTACCCGCTGCGCGCCAAGGCCGTCACCGTAAGGGAACTCGGCGACGGCTGGGACGAGTTGGAGATTCCGTACGGTCACGGCCTGGACGCCTGGCTGGTGGAGTTCGGGCCCGATGTGGTGGTCCTCGAACCCGCCGAGCTGCGGGCGGACGTCGTGGACCGGCTGCGCGCCGTGGCCAAGGGCTGAGAGGGACGTACTGAGCAATGGCAGCCAACGCCATCGACCAGACCCGGCGGATGCTCTCCCTGGTGACGTATCTGCGCGAGCGCCCCGGCGCGCGTGTCGCCGACGTCGCCCGCGCGTTCGGGATCACCGAGGACGAGCTGATCTCCGACCTGGACGTACTGCCGCTGTGCGGGACGAGCTTCCGCGGCGGAGACCTGCTCGACATCGACACCGACGGCGAGCGGATCTGGTGGCGCAACCCAGGCGCCCTCGCCGCAGAGGCTGCCGAGCCGCTGCGGATCGCCGCCGACGAGGCCACCGCACTGCTGGTCGCCGCCCGTGCCGTCGCGACCCTGCCGGGGCTGCGCGAAAGCGACCGTCAGGCGCTGTTGCGCGCCACGGCGAAGCTGGAGGCCGCGGCAGGCGAGGCGGCCGGCGCCAGCTCCCGGCTGTCCGTCACCTTCGAGTCCGAGGGCGGCGTCTTCGCGGACGTCGACCGGGCGATCTCCGAGCGGCGCAGACTGTGGATCCGCTACTACTCGCCCGCACGCGACGAGCTCACCGAGCGTGAGATCGACCCGATCCGGCTGGTGAGCGTCGGCCACACGTATGTGGAGGCCTGGTGCCGCCGCTCGGAGGCCCGGCGGACCTTCCGGCTCGACCGGGTCGCGGAGATCAGAATCCTCGACGAGCCGTCCGCCCCGCCCGAGGTCGAGCTGCGCGACCTCTCCGAAGGACTGGTCCAGCCCGCCGCCGAGGATCCCGAGGTGGTCGTCGAGGTGGGGCCCGGCGGCCGCTGGGTCGCCGAGTACTACCCGCACGACAGTGCCGAGGAGCTGCCGGACGGCGGCCTGCGGATCACGCTGCGCACGCCCGACCCCGCCAGCCTGCGCAGGCTCGCCCTGCGCCTCGGGCGGGACGGGCGGATCGTCTCTCCGCAGGACCTCGCCGACAGCGCCCAGCGCGCGGCACGCGAGGCGCTCGCCGCCTATGACGAGCCGGTCGGCACCGGCCTCCACCAGCCGCGTCCGCCTGCCGGCGAGCCCACCGGCGGACGGCCGGAAGCGCCCCGCGCCGGGCACACCGGCACCGGCACCCCAGCCGGCGAGCCGGCCGACACGCCGGGTGACCAGGCGCCCGGCGGACGGTATGGAGGCGATGCCGGCCCGGCGGCCGAGGTCGCCGTCGGCAGGCAGGGCGGTCCGGTGGGCGTACCGGCCGGGGAGGACCGGGCGAGCGCACCGGGCGGGCAGTCGGCCGGTGGTCCGAGCGGCGTGCCCGGTGCGCGGGGCGGAGCGCCCACACACGCACCGGCCGACGGGCCGTACGGCAAGGGCGGAGCCGAGGCCCAGGATTCGGCCGAGCAGGCCGAGGCGCCCGCTGCCGTTGAGGCAGAGCCCCCAGCCTCCGGGGTCCGGCCATCCGACAGGCGGGAGCAAGCGCTGTGAGCGGTACGGCGACGTCCGGTACGCAGGAGGCACCGGCAGCCATAGCCGAGGTGCCCGGTCAGGCCCCTGTGGTATTCAGGGCCGCCTGCCCCGATTGCCGCGCCCGCTTCGAGCTCGCCGCCGGCGCGCTGCGCCTCGCCATCGGCGGCAGCCGCCGCACCACCTTCTATTCGTTCACCTGCCCTGAGTGCGGCGCCGCCGTGCGCAAGCCCGCAGGCGAACGCATCGTGGAACTCCTCACCGGCGGCGGAGTGCGGACCCTGCGCCTCCACTCGACCGTCTAGGCTGACGGACATGTTCTGGCCGATGTTGGCGATCGCTGTGGGTTTCTGTGGACTTGCTGTCCTCGGAGTGCTGGCCGTCCGGGTCTTCGTGGAGGCCCAGCGGCTGGGGCGTCAGGTCACCGATTCCGCTAGCCGTATCCATCGGGCCGCAGAGGACCTGGAGCGCGCGGCGGTCGGGTGCCGCGCGCACGACCTGGGATAATCTTTGAATTTTCGAAAGCTTCTCGGGTAGTTGCTCCCTGTCTACTTCCCAGGTTCGCCAGGTACGCTGCTGAATCGCGGCCCGGAGAACGAGGCACGGGCCCGCGACTGGGAGTACGCACAGGGATTGCCCCGCGTTCACCCCTGAGCGTTACGATCGCTGCCAGCACGGTGGTCGGACAGCAGTCCGACCAGTCGGGCAGCAACCCCGCCCCTGCCGCCTCGGTGAGAAGGTAAAGACTTATGTTCGGAAGGCTCGGCGCACCCGAGATCATTCTCATCCTCGTCGTCATCGTCCTGCTGTTCGGCGCGAAGAAGCTTCCGGACATGGCGCGCTCGCTCGGCAAGTCCGCGCGCATCCTCAAGAGCGAGGCCAAGGCGATGAAGGAGGAGGGCAACAGCACGCCCGCTCCGGCCGGCCCGCCGAACACCGGCGAGCAGCCCCAGGCTCAGCGCACCATTCAGGCCGCGCCCGGCGATGTGACCAGCTCCCGGCCGGTCACCGAGCCGACGGACTCGACCCAGCGCTGACACAAGGCCGGCGACAGTCGGCCTGCCGCACGAGATGAGGACGTGGGTTGCTCAAGTCTGCCCGCAAGACGACGGAGAAGGACCCCGAGGGGCGGATGCCCCTTGCGGAACACCTGCGTGAGTTGCGCAACCGGCTAGCCAAGAGCCTGCTGGCCGTCGTCGTGACCACGGTCTTCGCGTTCTTTTTCTACAAGGACATCCTCCAGTTCTTCACGGATCCGATTCTTCAGGCCGTGGGATGCAAGCTGAGCCTCGAGGAGTTGCAGGAGACCGGCACCACCACCTGCGCACGCATCGTGCAGAACGGTCTGCTCAGCCCGTTCACGCTTGCGCTCTCCGTCTCCTTCACATCTGGCCTGGTGCTCGCATCGCCGGTCTGGCTGTACCAGCTGTGGGGCTTCATCGCTCCTGGTCTGCACAAGAACGAGAAGAAGTACTCGCTGGGCATAGTCGGTGCCGGTTTTCCGCTGTTCCTGCTGGGTGCCTACTTCGCGTACTGGTCACTCCCGAAGATGGCGGAGGTGATGCTCCAGTTCTCCATCATCGGCAGCGACAACCAGCTGCCGCTGGACGAACTGATCCAGCTCATCATGCGCATGATCATCATCTTCGGCCTGGCTTTCGAGCTGCCACTGCTGCTCGTGGTGCTGAACTTCGGAGGCATCGTCTCCGGGGCGAAGATGCTCAGCTGGTGGCGCGGCATGGTCATGGGCATCACGCTCTTCGCGGCGATCGCCACCCCCAGCACCGACCCGGTCTCGATGCTGGCGCTGGCGGCGCCGATCTCCGTGCTGTACTTCGTTGCGACTGGCGTTGCGATCATGAACGACCGGCGCCGGGCGAGGATCGAGGCCGCGGGGCCCGCCGACGACGAGGCCTCCGATCTGGACCTGACGCCCGAGGACATCGGCGAGATCGAGACCGTCTCCGCCAGCCCCGCGCTGCCCGAGCAGGCGAGCTCGGACCGGGACCGGATCAACGGGTTCGACGACGTGACCTGACGTAATGAGGGTGGCTCGCTGTAAGGTCCCCCGGTGACCAGCGAGATCAGCGAGATCACCCTCTTCGTCAACCCCACCGCGGGACGCGGCCGGGGCGCCCATGCGGCGCAGCCGGCCGCTTCTGTTTTGCGTGCGGCCGGTTTCTCCGTACGTACGATCCTCGGCGCGGACGCCGCCGACGGGCTGCGCAGAGCCCGGGAAGCCGTCGAAGGCGGTACCGGCGCGCTGATAGCCGTCGGCGGCGACGGTATGGCGAGCCTCGCCCTGCAGGCCGTCGCCGGCACACGGACGCCGCTCGGGATCGTGGCCGTGGGCACGGGCAACGACTTCGCCCGCGCCCTGGGCCTGCCTGTGCGCGACCCCGCGGCGGCGGGCCGGACCGTGGCGGAGGCACTCAAGGACGACCGGGTGCGCGACATCGACCTGGGGCGGGTCGACGGAACCTGGTTCGGCACCGTGCTCGCCTCCGGCTTCGACTCGCGCGTGAACGACCGCGGCAACCGGATGCGGCTGCCGGCCGGGCGCTTCAAGTACGACCTCGCGATGGTCGCCGAACTCGCCGCCTTCCGGCCCGTCCCGTACAAGATCACGCTGGACGGCGGGGCCGTCCACGAGGTCGAGGCGACCCTCGTCGCCGTCGGGAACGGATCCTCGTACGGCGGTGGCATGAAGATCTGCGCCGGGGCCGACCTGGCCGACGGCCTCTTTGACGTCACGGTGGTGGGGGACTGCAGCCGCAGGACGCTGCTGCGGGTCTTTCCGCGCGTGTACAAGGGCACGCACCTCGAGCATCCCAAGGTCACAGTGCACCGGGCCGCGCGGGTCGAGCTGGCGGCGGACGGGGTCACGGGATACGCCGACGGGGAGCCGCTGGGTCCGCTGCCATGTGTCGCCGAATGCGTGCCCGGAGCCGTTCGCATCCTCGGACCGTGAAGGTCCACGCGCTGACCAGCGGTTACGTGACGATACGGTTAATGATCGTCAGTTGTCAGTGGGTCCCGGTAGTCTCGAAAGCACGATGACAGAGGACCTCTCACCGGCCGAGCGGTACGCGGCAGCACGTAGGCGCGCTGCCGAGCAGGCCACCGCGCTCGCCTCCTTCCGCGAGATGTACGACTTCGGCCTGGACCCCTACCAGATAGAGGCCTGCCAGGCGCTCGAGGCGGGCAAGGGCGTGCTGGTGGCCGCGCCCACCGGCTCCGGCAAGACGGTCGTCGGCGAGTTCGCCGTCCACCTTGCCCTGCAGCAGGGCAAGAAGTGCTTCTACACGACGCCCATCAAGGCGCTCTCCAACCAGAAGTACACCGACCTGACCAAGCGCTACGGCCCGGGCAAGGTCGGCCTGCTGACCGGCGACAACAGCATCAACTCCGACGCGCCGATCGTGGTCATGACCACCGAGGTGCTGCGCAACATGCTGTACTCGGGCTCCCAGACCCTCCGCGGCCTCGGCTATGTCGTGATGGACGAGGTGCACTACCTCTCCGACCGCTTCCGCGGCGCCGTCTGGGAGGAAGTGATCATCCACCTCCCCGAGTCGGTGACGCTGGTGTCACTGTCGGCCACCGTGTCCAACGCGGAGGAGTTCGGCGACTGGCTCGACACCGTGCGCGGCGACACCGAGGTGATCGTCTCCGAGCACCGTCCCGTGCCGCTGTTCCAGCACGTCCTGGCCGGCCGCCGGATGTACGACCTCTTCGAGGAGGGCGAGGGCCACAAGAAGGCCGTCAACCCCGACTTGACGCGCATGGCGCGCATGGAGGACAGCCGCCAGTCCTTCGGACGTGACCGGCGCCGCGGGCGGAACAACATGCGCGAGGCCGATCGCGAGCGTGAGCGGCGGCAGCGGTCGCGGATCTGGACGCCGGGCCGGCCCGAGGTCATCGAACGGCTCGACGCCGAAGGGCTGCTGCCCGCCATCACCTTCATCTTCAGCCGCGCCGCCTGCGAGGCGGCCGTCCAGCAGTGCCTGTACGCGGGCCTCAGGCTCAACGACGAGGAGGCGCGCGCCAAGGTCCGTGAGATCGTCGAGGAGCGCACCGCCTCGATCCCGAGCGAGGACCTGCACGTCCTGGGCTACTACGAGTGGCTGGAGGGCCTGGAGCGCGGTATCGCGGCGCACCACGCGGGCATGCTGCCCACCTTCAAGGAGGTCGTCGAGGAGCTGTTCGTACGCGGCCTGGTGAAGGCCGTGTTCGCCACGGAGACCCTCGCCCTCGGCATCAACATGCCCGCCAGGTCCGTGGTGTTGGAGAAGCTCGTCAAGTGGAACGGCGAGCAGCACGCCGACATCACACCCGGCGAGTACACGCAGCTGACGGGCCGTGCGGGACGCCGCGGCATCGACGTCGAGGGCCACGCCGTGGTGCTGTGGCAACGCGGCATGAACCCCGAGCAGGTCGCGGGCCTGGCCGGCACGCGCACGTACCCGCTGCGGTCCAGCTTCAAGCCGTCGTACAACATGGCGGTCAACCTGGTCGAGCAGTTCGGCCGGCACACCTCGCGCGAGCTCCTCGAGACGTCGTTCGCGCAGTTCCAGGCCGACAAGTCGGTCGTCGGCATCTCCCGCCAGGTGCAGCGCAACGAGGAGGGGCTGCAGGGCTACAAGGACTCGATGACCTGCCACCTGGGCGACTTCGACGAGTACGCGCGCCTGCGCCGCGAGCTGAAGGACCGCGAGAACGAGCTGGCCAAGCAGGGCGCCACCCAGCGCCGGGCGGAGGCGGCGGTCGCGCTGGAGAAGCTCAAGCCGGGCGACGTCATCCACGTGCCGACCGGCAAGTTCGCCGGTCTGGCGCTCGTCCTGGACCCGGGCCTGCCTGCCGGGCGGACCAACGGCCACCGCGGCTTCGAGCACCACGACGGGCCGCGCCCGCTCGTGCTCACCGCCGAGCGCCAGGTCAAGCGGCTCGCTTCGATGGACTTCCCGGTGCCCGTGGAGCCGCTGGAGCGGATGCGCATCCCCAAGTCGTTCAACCCGCGCAGCCCCCAGTCCCGCCGCGACCTCGCCTCGGCACTGCGCACCAAGGCCGGGCACATCGTCCCGGACCGGCACCGCAAGAGGCGGGGGGCGGCCGCGGACGACCGGGAAATAGCCCGCCTGCGCACCGAGCTCCGCGCACACCCCTGCCACGGCTGCGACGAGCGCGAGGACCACGCCCGCTGGGCCGAGCGCTACCACCGGCTGCTGCGGGACACCAAGCAGCTGGAGCGGCGGATAGAGGGCCGTACGAACACGATCGCGCGGACCTTCGACCGCATCGTCGCCCTGCTCACCGAACTCGACTACCTGCGGGGCAACGAGGTCACCGAGCACGGCAAGCGCCTCGCACGGCTCTACGGCGAGTTGGACCTGCTGGCGAGCGAATGCCTGCGCGCAGGCGTGTGGGAGGGACTGAACCCGGCCGAACTGGCCGCATGCGTGTCGGCGTTGGTCTACGAGGCGCGGGTCGGGGACGACGCTCTCGCACCCAAGCTGCCGTCGGGCAAGGCCAAGGCGGCGCTCGGCGAGATGGTCCGCATCTGGGGCCGGCTCGACGCCCTGGAAGAGGACTTCCGGATCAACCAGACCGAGGGAGTCGGCCAGCGCGAGCCCGACCTCGGCTTCGCCTGGGCCGCGTACATGTGGGCCTCCGGCAAGGGCCTCGACGAGGTGCTGAGGGAGGCGGAGATGCCCGCCGGCGACTTCGTGCGCTGGTGCAAGCAGGTCATCGACGTCCTGGGACAGATCTCGGCCGCCGCACCGGTCGAGGGCTCGACGGTGCCGAAGAACGCGCGCAAGGCCGTGGACGCGTTGTTGCGGGGTGTGGTGGCGTACTCGTCGGTGGGGTGACGCCCGGTCCCTGGCTTCGACCCTCCCGGGGTTGTCGTACGTGTCGGCGTCGTCGCATGTGCCGTTGGCGAGAGCAAGGCACAGGCGTGGAGAGCGAGTGGCGGCGTTCAACGCCGGCGGTCGGGGGAGCCGGTCTTGCTCGGGCCGCTCCTCCGCGCACCGGCTCCAGTGGGGCTCCAGTGCGAAGTCAGGGACCGTTCCCTGCCGCTCCAGGCGCTGTCCCGTGCTGCCGCAGCGGTCCTCCCGTCGCGCACCCACGTGCTGCGGCACTCTTACGGGCCACAGGTGAGTGAGAGGAGTTGCTGCCGTCATGCGCTTCCGTCTACTCGGTCCCGTCCGCCTCGCACCCCGTACGCCCTCGGCATCCAAACAGCGCGCTGTGCTGGCCACCTTGCTCGTCCGCGCGGGGACAGTCGTGCCCGCGTCCACGCTCTACGACGAACTGTGGCCCGACGGGCCGCCACGCACCGCGCCGACCACCCTGCAGGTGTACGTGTCGCATCTGCGCAAGGCGCTCGCCGAAGGGGGCGCCGGGCAGGCGGCGCCGCTGGTGACCCTGTCGCCCGGCTACCTGCTGCAGGTGCCCGACGGTGAACTCGACATGCACGTCTTCGACGAGCTGCACGGGCAGGGCCGCGCGGCCTGCGCACAGGGCGATTTCCCCTCCGCATCCGCGCTGCTGAGCCAGGCCCTCGATCTGTGGACGGGACCCGCGCTGTCCGGGGTCGAACACGGCGAGGTACTGGCGGCGACCGCCGTACGCCTCGACGAACTGCGCCTCGAAGCGCTGGAGCTGCGCATCGAGGCCGATCTGCGGCTCGGCCGGCACCAGGAGGTCACCGGTGAACTGATGGAGCTGGCACGCGCGCACCCGTTGCGCGAGCAACTGCACGGTCACCTCATGGAGGCGCTGCGCCGCGCCGGGCGGACCGCGGACGCGCTGCGTGCCTACCGCGCCGTACGCAGTTCGCTCCACGACGAGCTCGGCGTCGTGCCGGGCCCGGCCATCGCCCGCGTCCACACCCGCATACTCAGCGGGCAGCCGCCCGCCGCCCGGCCCCGCCCCGTACGCCCCCGAGGGGATGACCGCGCAGATTCCAGGCGAGCCAGCGCCGCACCGTCCCCGGATGCCCTGGCGAGCCGTGCACATCGTCGATCAGCTTGACGCGGACGTCCGGTACGGCGCTGCGCAGCAGTTCGGGGTCGCCCGGCGGGATGATCTCGTCGCGGGCGCTCGCCACACAGCGCACGCCGGCCCGGATCGCGCGCAACTGGTCGGGGGAGAGGGCGAAGTCCTTGAGCACTGCTCGGAGTTCGGAGTCGTCGGCGGTTCCTGTCAGGCGGCGCAGCGTGTCCGTGGTGATGCCTGGCAGGCCTTCCCACCACCGGGGGTCCGTGAAGAAGTCGGCGACGGGCGCGCCGACCGTCAGCACCCGGCGTATCCGCGAATCCTCGGCGGCGGCACGCAGCGCCATGTGTCCGCTGAAGCTCAGGCACAGCAGGGAGGCCGCATCGGTGCGGGCCCGGCCGGACAGCTCGTCGAGGAGCCAGGGGATCAGCCGCCAGGACTCGGCCGTGTAGCGCTGCGTGTTCTCGCCGACGCCGGGCAGCTCGGTGACCACGATGGCGTGGCCGAGGCGGGCGAGCCTGGGCAGCAGCGGTGCCCACTGCTCCTTGACGCTGATGATGCCGCCCATCACCACCAGAAGCGGGCGATCCCGGTCGAGCCCGGCAGCCCAGCAACGGAACGCGCCGTCGGAGTGGGCGAGTTCGAGCCGGTCGATGCCGCCGTGCCCCCGGCGCCAGCGGTCGAACACTGCAACAGCGGCCTCCTGGGCACGCTGCCGAGGGGCGTCCGCCGGGTACGGGAAGCGGGCCAGCGTGTAGTGGCGGCAGGCGTCCAGGAGCTTGCCACGTCCGGCAAGTCGGTCCCCGCGCAGCGCCCAGACTCGCGCCCAGGAGTCGTCGGCGTCCGGCGTGTCGCTGCCGATCCGGCCCAGGACGTGCGCGGTGTCGCGGGCACTCAGGCCCTGGTTGCGTGCGTGCAGCCGGGCGTACTCCTTCAACTCGGCCAGGCGGTCCACGGGGTGCGGCTGATCCGGAGGGCCGGGACGAGCGGGGCGGTCCCGGCCGTTCAGCTGGTGCGGGTGGTTCTGTGTCATGGTGTGCCTTCCTGATCGACGCCGATCGCCACGGCGGCGGTGTACGTGGGGGCTCCCGGGTGGTCCGTGAGCGTGAACGTGCGGCAGAACCAGCCGGTGTGCGCGGGCGCGTCCGCGTCGAACCCGGTGAAGCGCAGTCCCAGCCCCTGCCCGATCGCCTTGCTGTACGCCTCCTTGCGCGTCCACCAGCGCACCAGCAGCGGATTGCGGGACGCGGGCGCCGCGCGCTCGAGCCGTGCCAGCTCGCCGGGTGCACACATCAGGCGGGCCAGCCCCGCGCCGTACAGCTCGCGGTCGGCGCGCTCCACGTCGACGCCGATCACCTGCCCGTCAGCGCCCCGTTCGCAGACCCCGACCAGCAGCTCGTTCTCGGTGTGACTGAGGCTGACCGTGTAGCGTCCGCCGGGCCCCCGCACGAAGGGGCGGCCGCCGCGCCGGTAGCCGAGTTCGACACGGTGCGGCGCTACGGCGGGGCCGAGGGCGGCCGCGATCGTGTACTTGAGGAGCGCGCGTGACGCGGCGAACCGGGCCCGCGCAGCGGGGTGGACGAGCCCCTCGTACCGCGCCGCGTCCTCGCCCAGCAGATCCGGCAGCGCGCCGGGGCCGGCGGCGGCCTCGCACGGCCAGTCCGGCACGCGGGAGTGCACCAGCACGGCGCCGTGTGCCGCGAGCTCATCCCTGATCAGCGGCCACGGGCCGGACGGTCCGTCGATCCGGAGGGGTGCGCCACAGCTTCGCGCCGGTTGTGTCGGCGCCCGCGCCGGTGGTGGTGTCGTCATATGCGTTGCCATCCTGATGGTCCGCCTGCCCCGCCTCGTCGTCCGGCCGATCCGTCTCGTCGTTCCAACACCATTGCTCCAGCGCGTACTTGAGGTCGCCGAGCACGTCTGCCGCCGCCGCGCCGTCCAGGACGCGATGGTCGAAGGTCAGGCCGAGCCGCATCAGTGGGGCCGCCTCGATCCGGCCGTCCTCGCGCACGACGGGGCGCGGCACGGTGCGTCCGCAGGTGAGCGTGACGGCGGTGCCGCCGACGGAGTGGAACCCGTCGACGGGCCGGTGGCCGAGCGAACTGACGGACACCGTGCCGAGCACTGAGGGTCGGCGCCGGGCGTCGCGCAGCGCGGCGGCGAACGCGAGGCGGCCCAGCCAGACGGGGAGCCGGGTGAGCATACGGACACCCCGGAACTCGGGGAGTCCGGCGACGGAAGGCGGGGCCGAGCCGTGTTGACCGCTCGCGGCGTCGGCTCCGCTTCGGGTGCGGTAGCGGTCCACCTGATCCTGGATGTCGTCCAGCGACGCCGTCTCCAGCTCCGGTACGAGGGCAGACAGCACGATCCGCTGTCCACGCGCTCCTGTCGCGTCCAGCGCCAGCTTGCCGGTGACCGAGGGGAACCGCACGATCCGGGGCCGCCGCAGCAGGCGCGGCCATCCTCGCGCCAGGACGGCGTTCGCCTCCGGATGGCGGTGCAGTACGCGGCCCGCGGCGTGGAGGACGTACGTCACCGTGGAGTAGCGGCGGGCACTGTCACCACCAGCCAATTCCCGATGAGCGTGGATGGCGCTCATGTCGATCTCGGTGTCCAGGTGGACGGGCCGCTGGCGGGCGGCGTACTCCAGGAAGTACAGGGTGTGACGACGGTCGCGTACGGGCTGTGTGCCGGTGCCGGTGTCGGTGCTTGTGCCGGTCACGGGCGCACCACCAGGTCGTAGATCTGCCGCAGGCTGCGTGCCTCCAGCACCCGGCCGACGGGCACCGGGCGGCCGAGTGCCTGCTCCAGTGCGGTCACCAGCTTCAGGAGGTACAGCGAGTCCCACTCCGGGAGATCGTCGAAGTCCGTGTCGAGGTGGGCCGTGCCGTCCGGGAGCGGCAGGCCGGTCTCGTCCCTGACCAGTCGCGCGAACTCGGTGAGGGGGAAGGTGTCTTGGAGCATGTCAGAGCCTCTCCAGTGCGAAACCGGCTTTGATCCACTTACTGGACTCGACCGCGACGGCGAGCGCCTTCTGCCCGCTCGTCATCTCCTTGAGCAACTGCTCGATCTGGAGGAACGGCAGAGCGTTGCCGTTGTTGCCGGTGTCCGCCACGCAGGAGATCTCGCGAGCGCCAGGCACCCCCAACTGCTCGGTGATCAGCTGTGTCATACGTCCCGACAGCTGCGGGGGCAGCAGATAGTCCAGGTCGTCCGGCGACCAGCGCAGGTCGTCGAGCAGCTCCCAAAGGATCTCCACGGCCATCACCGGCACTGATTCCTCGATGGCCTTGTAGTCCTCTGTGAGGGCCTGGCGCGGTTCGTGGCGGTCGGCGAGCCCGAACCAGTCGATGATCTGGCCCGGTTCGCGGCCCAGCCCCGTGCACCGGTTGAGGACGCTGCGCAGCGCCACGGCCTCCTCGCGCGGCTGCGAGCTGAGGACGGCGGCGCCCGCACCGTCTCCGAACAGCACGCAGTTGACGAGGTCGCCGGGCGCCGCCTCGGCGAGGTTGCGGCGCAGATCCAGGTGTTTGGTGCACACGTCGCCGCCGATCGCGAGGCCGGTGGTGAACTCGCCACTGCCGATCAGATGCCGAGCCACCGACAGTGCCTGGACGGCGCCCGCGCAGCCGGACTGCAGCTGGTACGTGGGCAGATGGTCGAGGCCGAGCCGGTCGGCGACCTGGTTCACGGTGGCCGGCATCAAGTGGTCGGGGGTGGCGGTGCCGAGCACCAGGAACTCCACCTCGGCCGGATCGGTCCCACCGGCTTCCAGCGCGTCCGCCGCGGCCTGGGCGCACAGATCGGCCAGGGACCAGCGCACTTCGCCGGTCGTCAGATCGCGGGCGAAGTGGCGGGTGCGGGTGCCGATGAAGACGTCGATCCACTCCGCGTTGACTCCGAGGGCGTGGGACAGCGTCGCGTTGTCGACCGGTTCGCCGGGCAGCGCGGATCCGGCGGCGGTGACATGGACGGGTGCGCTCACGGGGACGTTCACAGGGCTGTCTCCTGCCGCAGATAACTGATGAGTTCGCCGACGGACGTCAGGCGCGGGAGCAGGTCCTGCACCGGCACATGGGCCAGGGCCGGTAGACGCTCCTCCAGGCGGGCCTTGAGCTCGATCAGCGCCACCGAGTCGAGGCCGAGATCCTCGTGGAACCGGGATCGCTCGGACAGGTCGCCGGCTGCGAAGCCTCCGATGTGGGCGACGGCTTCCAGGACGGCGGACGACACCGCATCCTGCCCGGGGTCGGGGTCGGGGGGGCCGGAGCCCGGGGCGAGGCCGAGGCCGGGCCCGTCCGTGGCTTCGGGCTCGGCACGGTCCGCGGGCCGAGAAGCAGCAAGAGGCCCCGTCTCCGGTACGAGAGGTGGCGCGTCGCGGTCCTGGACTGCCGGTGGGACGGGTTCCGTGTCCTGCGTTGCTCGTCGGGCGCGCCGTGTGGCAGAGGCCGATTCGGCAGTCCGCGGATCCGCCGCCGAGGGCCGCGGGGCGCCGCTGCGCCAGTAGCGGGTCTCGGTCGAGAAGGCGTACGGGGCGAGCCGCACGGCGGGGGCGTCGTCTGCCGGGTGGGCGGCCGCCCAGTGGACCTCGGCACCCGAGCGGTAGAGGGCGGCCACCACCTCTGCCAGCTCACGCCCGCCACCGTGTTCACCCGGCAGCGGGTGCAGGGCTTCGGCGCCGGTCGGCCGGTCGCCGAGGCGCCGGACGAGCCCGGTCAGGACCGGGCCTGGCCCCAGCTCCAGCAGCTGTCCGGGCCGCTCGTCCAGCAGCTGGGCCGCGGCGTCGGCGAACAGCACCGGGGCGCTGATGTGTTCCGTCCAGTACGCGGCGTCCAGCGGCTCGGACTCCAGCCGCTTGCCACGCAGTGTCGAGTAGAACGGCAGGGTGGGTGCATGGCCGGCGCACTCCTCGGCGATGCGCCGGAACGGTTCCAGCACGGGCTGCATGAGCGGCGAGTGGAAGGCGTGGGACACCGGCAGCCGGCGTGTGCGTATGCCGTCGAGCGCGGGGGATGCGGCGATGCGTTCCAGGGCGCCCAGATCTCCCGAGAGCACTGTGGCCTCGGGGCCGTTGAGCGCGGCGAAGCCGACCAGGGGCTCCCGCTCGACCAGCTCCCGCAGGCGGGCCGCCGGTGCCTGGACGGCGAGCATGCCGCCGCCGTCCGGGAGTTGTTCCATCAACGCCCCGCGCGCGGCGACCAGGCGCGCCGCATTCTCCAGGGTCAGCGCGCCAGCCAGCACCGCGGCCGCGTACTCGCCCACGCTGTGGCCGAGCAGCAGCCCGGGACGTATACCGACTTCGGTCAGCGTGGCGCCCAGCGCGTGGCCCACGGCGAACAGGGCCGGCTGGGCCCAGCCGGTCCGATGGACGGCCGAGTCGCCGCCGAACAGCAGGTCGACCACGGAGCCCCCGGTGTGGGGGGCCAGAGCCGCATCGGCGGCGTCCAGGTGGCGGCGGAACAGCGACGACTCGCGGTACAGGCGTGCGCCCATCTTCGGGTACTGGGAGCCCTGGCCGGTGAACAGCCAGGCGGTGACTTGCGCTTCGCCCGGCGCCCCGGAGCGGGGCGCCGCGGGGCCCTTGGCCGCCTCGGCCTCGGAGAGAACCGTCTGCTCCAGCTCCACCTGCGGCGTACCGGTCTGGAGATCCACCTGCGGCATACCTGTCTGCGGCAGCTCCACTTGCGGCGCACCTGTCGGCGAGAGATCTGCCGGTGACACAGCTGTCCGGGAAAGGCGTGCCGCCTCCTCCCGAAGGCGCGCGGCCAGCTCCGCGCTGTCGGCGGCGACGATCGCGCCGCGGTGTGCGTGCCCGTCCTTCACACGGTGCGAGGCCCGGCACAGCGGACCTATGGGCAGCGGGCGCCGCCCGATCGCCTCGGCCTGGGCGAGCAGGTTGCGGCGCAGAGCAGGCCCGTCGGGTGCGGTGAGGACGAAGACGGGGGCACCGAGGCCGGTCCCCGGGAAGCCGGGGTCCGACGTGGCGTCGACCGGATGTGGAGTGACATCGGAGGGATGTGAACTGACATCGACCGGACGTGACGTGGCGTCGGCCGGACGTGAAGTGCGCCGGTCCGACGGCCGGCGTGCGGGTGCCGACTCCAGTACCGCGTGGGCGTTCGTGCCACCCATGCCGAAGCTGCTCAGGCCGGCGAGCACCGGCTGCCCGGCAGGCAGCCGCAGCGGGGCTTTGAGGAGTCTCACGCCGTGCTCGGCGAGGCGGAGCCGGACGTTCTCACGGGCGGCGAAGCGGCTCACCGGGACCGTCCGGTGATGCAGGGACAACGCCACCTTGATCAGGCCCGCGATGCCGGCCGCGCCCTCCGTGTGGCCGATGTTGCCCTTGACGGATCCGAGGGCCATGGGCCGGGCCCGGCCGGCGTGCAGCCGGCCCAGCGCCTTGACCTCGATCATGTCGCCCAGTGCCGTGCCGGTGCCGTGCCCCTCCGTGAAGGCCACGTCGAACGGCTCGACACCGGCCCTGCGGTACGCCGCCGCCAGCACCTCCTGCTGAGACCAGCGGCTGGGAGCCGTGATGCCGTTGCTGCGGCCGTCCTGGTTGACCGCCGTGCCCCGGATCACCGCGTACACCGGCTCACCCTCCGCGACCGCGTCCGCGAGGCGCCGCAGCACGACCGTGCCCACGCCTTCGCCGCGCCCGATCCCGTCGGCGCCCGCGCTGAACGGCTTGCAGCGCCCGTCCGGCGCGGCCAGACCGGCCCGCTCGTAGAACAAGCCGAGCGCCGGCGTCAGCGCGATGTTGACGCCGCCCGCGATCGCCCGGTCGCATTCGCCCGACAGCAGCGCGTTCGCTGCCAGATGCACGGCGACCAGCGACGACGAGCACGCCGTGTCGACGGCCAGGCACGGACCCTTGAGATCGAGGTGGTACGAGATCCGGTTGGCGATCATGCAGTAGCCGTTGCCCGAGCCGATCTGCGGGGTGATTCCGGGCAGATCCGTCATCGTCAGCTGGGCCCATTCGCTGCCCATCACCCCGACGAACACGCCCGTCGCCGACCCGGCGAGGCGGTGCGGCGCGGTGCCCGAGTCCTCGACGGCCCGCCACGCGGACTGGAGCATCAGCCGCTGCTGCGGGTCCATCGAGGCGGCCTCGCGCGGAGAGACGGTGAAGAAGCCGTTGTCGAAGGCGTCCGCGTCCGCGAGGAATCCCCCTTCGGCGGGGCCGCCCGAGACGTGAGGGTCCCAGCGCTGCGGCGGTACGGGACGGATGCCGTCCCCGGACCGCGTCAGCAGCTCCCAGAACCCGTGTGCGTCCCGGGCGGCAGGGAACCGGCAGTCGAGTCCCGTGATGGCGACCGCGTCCGTACTCACGCCTCACCCTCCCGGTTCTCGGTTATGGGCGGCTGCGCGGCCAGCTCGGTGAGCAGATGCCCGGCCAGCGCCCGCACGGTGGGGAAGTCCCACGCGGCTGTCGGATCGACGGGCAGGCCGAAGTGGTCCTCGACATCGCCGCACAGGCTCAGTGCGGCCACCGAGTCCAGCCCGTACTCGGCGAGGGGCACGCCCGGGTCGATGTCGGATGCCGGACGCCTCAGGTACTCGGCGACGCGGTCGGTGAGCCAGGCGGTCAGCGACTGTTCGGTGGGGACGGTCGGCACGGACATGTCGGTTCCTGTCTCTCTCGCGGTCTTACACGTGGCCGTACAGGTCGAAGGGGCGCGACTCCTCGTAGCGGGCGAGCAGTTCGGTGCCCAGCCGGGTCGCATACGGTTCCGGAATCCCGGTCGTGCGCAGGCCCAGGCGGCGTGCGGTGCGGTGCAGGGCGGCGACCAGCCACGCCGGGTCGGCGAGGAAACCGCCGGCCGCGGACCGCCACACTCCGACGGCCGCCGACGCGGCCAGCAGCTGCGCGTACCGCCCGGCGAGCGCGAAGGCGCCCGGGGAGGCCAGTGGCGTGCGGTCGGCGGGCGGCAGGGTGCGGCCCCGGCGGCGTACGTCCTCGAGGTCGGCGGCGAGATCGCGCAACAGGGAGCCCAGGAGGGGATCGGGGACGTCCTTCGCACGGGCCGCCGCCTCGGTGAGCGCACCACTCAGCGGGTCCGCTGTCGCGGCGAGCGTCAGCCGGTCGAGCGCCAGATCCGGCAGGGCGTCCGCCTCGGGTGTGAAGAGGTCGTGAGGCGGCGGAAGTCGATGCGCGGACGACAGCCGCCGTAGCTGCGGCACCAGCGTGGCCAGGCAGGCCGTCGGGCCGGCATGGCCGAGGCTGAGCACCGGCAGGTCCCGCAGATGCTTGCCGAAGACGGCGTGGTCGCCCTCGCGTACGTAGAAGCGGGCGCCCAGCACCACGGACTGCTCGCGCACACTCTGTGTGAGCAGCCGGGGCACCAGGTACTTGACGGCGGCCGCTGTCACACTCGCCTGCTCGGGCAGGATCTGCACGGTGCGTGCGGCCGCGAGCGACATGCTGTCGCACAGCAGCAGATCGGCGAACGCACCGGTCAGCACGGCTGCCGCATGCGGCAGTTCCACGACCTGGCGCCGGTACAGCCGCCGCCCCAGCGCGAAGCGCAGAACCGTACGAAGGCAGTGGTCCACCGTGCCGACCGCCATGCCGGGCAGCGCGCTGCGCGTCACCTGGAACGACCGCAGTGCCACCTCGCCGCCCCGCCCCTCCGTGCCGACGAGCGACGACGCGGGCAGGGGGCAGTCGTGGAAGGCGAGGCCGGTGAGGCGGCAGCCGCGCACTCCCACTGTGCGATAGCGGGGCAGCGGCTGCCAGCGGTCGGCTGGTACGTCGCCGGGGGCGGCCAGCAGGACGGAGTGGCTGCGGCTGCCCGGGCCGGGGTCCGTGCGCGCGAACAGCACCCAGGCGCGGGCCCGGTCGGCGTTGTTGATGACGTGCTTGGCGCCGTCGAGCCGATAGCCGCCGGGCGCCGCGTGGGCCGCGAACTCGTTGCGCAGGAAGTCGTTCCCGTGTGCCAGTTCGTGGTACGCGACCGAGACCTTGCCCCCGTCCAGCAGGATGTCCGCCAGACGCCGGCGCTGTGCGACGGAGCCCGCCGTCCACACGTTGACCGCTGCCATGAACGACGTGATGCCGTGCCCCAGCCCAAGTCCCACGTCCCGGCGGAACACCTCGCGGGCGACGCGCACCAGGTCGTCCAGGCGCGTCAGTCGCCCACCCAGCTCGGCCGGGACGTACTCGGCGCCCAGCCCGAATCCGTCCAGCAGCGCCTCTCCGTCCGCGCTGAGGACGCCGCGCTCGTCGGCTTCCAGCAGCCGGGCGGAGCCCAGGGGGTTGTCGGGGTCGTCCGGGGCGCTGAAGGCGCGGGAGAGTTCGGCGGCCCGGGCGGCGGCGTCGGTCGGCGAGCTGGGCTGTATGGTGCCGGGCCGCGCCGAGCCCGCCTGCGCCGCCTCTGCCTGTGCCGCGTCCGGCCCCTCAGCCCAGGCTCGCGCGCCACCTGCCCGGACACCGCCTGACGGCGTGCCGCCTGCTCCGGTCATATCGCTGTCCGTCACGGCCGTCCGCGCCCGTGTCATCGTGGTCCCCCCTCCCTCGCGTCGCTGCTTCCTGCCAGGTCGTCGCTTCGTGCCAGATCGAGCCGCAGCAGCGAGAACAACCGCCCCTGCTCGCGCAGCGCGAACGCCTCCTCCAGCAGCTCCTCGTAGGCATCGCCCGCGGACGGCTCGCCGAGCCGCTCCAGCAGGCGGTCCAGGGCGGCGCGCAGCCACAGCCCGTCCCGCCACAAGCCCTCGACCGACCCGGCGCGGGCCTGTACCCACAGGCCCAGACAGGCCGCACCCGCGCAGCACAGGCAGTAGCGGCGCGCCACGTCGAACGCGTCCTCCGGAACGTCCGCGACGACGTCGGCGAAACCCGCCATCTCCTCGTGCACCCGCCCGGTCACGGCCAGCAGCCGTTCCGCCGCCTCCGCGGCGCCCTTCAGCGCCGGGTCCGTGTCGGCATGGGCCCGCACGGCCGCCGTCCACTCCGGCAGGGCGGCGGTGAGGGAGCTGCCGTGCCGGGCGACCAGCGACAGCCGCTCCGGCGCGAACTCCTGCAGCGGCTCCGCAAGATCGCAGGCCGCTCGCGCCCCCGCCGTGTCCGTACGGCCGCGACGCCAGTGCCGGACCAGCGAACGGAACTGGATGATCAGCGAGTTCAGGTTCACCAGCGTGTTGCCGTCGAAGAGCCCCACGATCCGGTGGTCGCGTTCCACCTTCTGGAACATCCCGTACGCGCCCACGCCCTGCCCCGCCACGAGGAAGGCCCGAGCCCCCAGCAGCCCGGCGAGAGCGTCGAGCACGGCCTCGGTGCCCGTCGGCAGGAGATACTTGGTGACGGCCGCGACGACCGACAGTTCATCCGTGGCCGTGTGCACCATCCGGGAGGCCACGAGCGCCAGCGCCTCGTGCGTCAGTGCATCCGCTGCCGCCTCCGCCAGGATCCGGCGCGCCTGCGGCAGCTCGGCGAGCCGACGCCCGTACAACCGCCTCTCCCACGCGAAGTCCAGTGCGATGCGCAGCCCGTGGTCGGCGGCGCCCAGCGAGAGCGCGGCGCACATCGTGCGGGTGAGCTGCAGCGCCTTGAGCACCGTCTCGATGCCGGAGCCCTCCGGTCCGACGAGCGCCGAACGCGGCACCCGGGCGCTGTCGAGGGCGATCCCGGAGATGTCGGCGCCGCGGATGCCGTGCGTCGGCACTTTGGGCAGGGGGCGCCAACTCCCTGGCGCCAGCTCCCGTTTGTCGGTCAGCAGCACGGAGAAGGCGCGCGGGCCGCCCGCCGGGTCGGTGCGGGCCAGCAGCGACAGGACGGCACCCCGCGTGGCGTTGTTGATCAGCCACTTCTCGCCGCTGAGGAGGAAGCCGGGGGATCCGGCGGCTGCACCGCCGGTGTCCGGTACCGCCTCGACCTCGCCCGCGAGCAGGTCGCTGCCGTGCGCCCGTTCCGTGAGGGCCAGCGCCACCGGCACACCGGCCCGGATGTCCGAACCCAGCCGCGCCGCCTGCTCCGCGGTGCCCGCGACCCACACGCACACGCCGCCCAGATACGTCTTGCCGTGCGCCACCGCGACCGTCAGGTCGCGCCGGGCCACCGTCCGTACGAGATGCAGCGCGTGCTCGTAGTCACGCAGCCGCCCGCCGTGCCGCACCGGCACGTAGTAGTCGGGCAGGCCCCAGTCGTCGAGAATCCGGCAGACAGCGGCCGGAAACTCCTCGCGCGCATCGAGCTCCAGACAGGCCGCGTACGAGAAGGGGGTGCGGGCGTCCGCGGGGTCGCCGAGCGCGTGCTCGAGCTCTTCGGCGAGCCGGTAGGGGGAGTGTTCCGTGGTCATCGGGGCGCCGTCCCTTCCGGAGCGGGAGACGATGCCGGTGCGGCCGGTGCCTGGGCCGGAACTGCCACCGGAGCGCCCCTGCCGTCCGCGTCCGCTGCTCGGTCCGCCGCCTCACTCACCAGCGCCCTTACTGCCGGTTCCAGAGCCTCGTACAGCGGGGTCACCGCGCCCTTCAGGAACAGATCGCGCATCGTGGTCCGCCGGACCTTGCCGCTCGTCGTGCGCCGCACGGTGCCGGGACGGACCAGGACCACATTGCCCGCGGGCACCGCGAACCGGCGCCCGATCTCCCGCTGGGCCGCCGTCGCCACCGCCCGCAGGTCGCCGTCGCGCACGGCGGCCGGCCGCACCTCCTGGACGAGCACCAGGTGTTCGCGGTCCGTCTGCACGGCGAACGCGGCACCGGCGCCCCGGGTGAGCGACGGGTCGGCGGACTGTGCCGCCTGCTCCACGTCGTGGGGGTAGAGATTGCGCCCGGCCAGGACGACCACCTCCTTGATCCGCCCGGTGACGAAGAGTTCGCCGCCGTCCAGCACGCCCAGGTCCCCGGTGCGCAGCCATCCGTCGGGCCGGAAGCACGCGGCGGTGGCCGTCGGGTTGCCGTAGTAGCCGAGCGCCACGCTCGGCCCGCGCACCCAGACCTCGCCGACCCGTCCGTCCGGCAGCGCGTCACCCGTTCCGGGGTCGCTGATCCGTACCTCGGTGTCCCGGACGGTGCCGCTGCCCGCCAGCGTCCGGGCACCCTCCGCCGTGGACGGCGGCGCCAGCGTGCCCTGTTCCAGGGCGTCGGCGTCGACGCTGCGCACGGTGGGCGGGGCCGCCGCGTCCGAGCCGGTCACCAGCAGTGTCGTCTCCGCGAGGCCGTAGCAGGGGGTGAACGCCTCCGCGCGGAACCCCGCCGGGGCGAACCGCTCGGCGAAGGCGCGCAGGGTGTCGGCCCGCACCGGCTCGGCGCCGTTCGGCGCGACCCGCCAGCTGGACAGGTCGAGCTGCGCCAGCTGCTCGTCGGTGATGCGACGCGTGCACAGGTCGAAGGCGAAGTCGGGCGCCCCCGAGCCCTCGACCCGGTAGGTGCCGATCATCTCCAGCCAGCGGCGCGGCCGCTTCAGGAACGACAGCGGGGACATCTGCACCGCGACCCCGCCGACGTACAAGGGGTGCAGCACATGCCCGATGAGCCCCAGGTCGTGGTAGTGCGGCAGCCAGCCGCCCACCACCATGCCCTCGGTGGTGCCAGCCCAGCGCTGGATCGCGGCCTCGTTCGCGACGAGGTTGGCATGGGTCACCATGACGCCCTTGGGCTCGCTCGTCGAACCCGAGGTGTACTGGAGAAATGCCAGGTCGTCCGGGCCTGTGGCGGGCGGACGCCACTGTGCGGGGTCACCGAAGTCGTCGCGGTCCGTGGCCAGACAGCGCACCTGGGGCAACGAGACGGAGTCCAGCCAGGCCTCGAGGGGCGGCACATGGTCCGTGGTGGTGAGTACGGCCACCGCCTGCGAGTCCCGCAGGATGCCGGCCACGCGCGCCAGTTGCTCCCCCTGATCGGTGGGCAGCGGCGCGGGCACAGCCACCGCGCCCGCGTACAGACAGCCCGCGAAGGCGGCGACGAACGCGGTGCCCGGCGGATGCAGCAGGAGCACGGGCCGTCCGGCCGCGCCGTGCTCCTGGAGCCAGGACGCGATGCGCCGGGCCCGGGAGTCGAGCCCCGCGTACGTCAGGTGCACGGGTGCCGAACCGGCCGAGTCGTCCGGAAGGAACACGAACGCGTCCCGCTCCGCGTGCGCCGCGGTGCGCTCCAGGACGACCTCCGTGAAGGTGCCGGTGCGGGTCTTGGCGAGTGCGCTGGTCAAGGCCGTCCCCCTGTGAGAGTTCCCGCGGCGGGGCCGCTGCTGTCGATGGCACCGGGGCCGCCGGTGACCGTGATGTGCGCCGGTGACTCCGGCAGGCCGCGCAGCAGGTGCCGGTACGCCACCGACCCGTCGGGCAGGGCCTGCGTACGCTCGAAGCCCAGCGACGGATAGAGGTCCCGGAACCGCTGGTTCTTCGCCGTCGGCCGGAAGCGGCCGTGCACCGCCCCGCTGCCCGTGCCGCGGGCGCCCGCCAGCAGCGCCGCGAACACCGCCTGCTCGATGCCGCGCCCGAAGACGCGGCAGCTCAGCAGCGCGTTGTCGATGTGCCAGTCCGTGTCGTCGGCCCTCACGAACACCGCGCCCACCAGGCCGCTGTCGCCGAACCTGTCGCGTACTGCGACCGTCAGCACCAGGCCCCGGTCGGCGGCCTGACGCACCTCGTCGGCCGACATACGGCGCGTGGTGAGGTTGAACTGGTTGGTCCGCTGGGTGAGTTGGGCGACCCGCGCCATTTCGTGCGGTCGTGCCGGGGCGAGCTCCACCGTGACGTCCAGCCCTGCGAGGAACTCCTCGTACGACTCGGCGCTCTCCCGAAGCTGCCTGCGCTCGCCCTCGCTGCGGTACTGGGCGGCCCGCCGCCGGTCCGCGTCCGTCAGCTCCGGCACGTCGAACCAGCCCTCGGCCAGCAGCCGTTCGCCGTGCAGCGCCGGTTCGTCGTCCAGCGCCACCAGGTCCACGCCGGGCAGTGCCCCGGCCACCTGAGCACGCTCGAACGACGAGTCGTCGGCGAAGACGAAGCTGTCCTCGCCCAGGTCCAGCCGCTTCGCGAGGTCCCGCAGCGCGGCGTCCTTCGGGCCCCAGCCGGCGTGCACAGCGACGAAGTCCTCCTCGCGCAGCGCCATGTCGGGGTGTGTGCGCAACACGTCGAGCAGCGGCTCGGGATCGTTCTTGGAGCACACCGCGAGCAGCACGCCCTGCGCGCCCAGCTGCTTGACGACGCGCTGGAAGCGCCCGAAGGCCTCACCTCGGTACGTGGACGCCGCGGCGACGCCCTCGGCGCCCAGGTCGCCGAGCACCCCGTCCCACAAGGTGTTGTCGGCGTCCAGGACCAGCACCTTCTTCGTACGTCCGTGCAGGGTGCGGGTCAGATGGGCCACCTCGCGTGCGTACGCCGCCAGCAGTCCCGTGCCCAGGCGGGCCTGGGCGTAGGCGGCGAGGCGCGCGTCGTGCACCGGGCCGCCGGCCGCGACGAGCGGCTCCAGGTCGACGACGTGAGTGCGCGGATGGCGCAGCCCGAGCCGCAGCAGCCGGGCGTTGAAGTCCCGCCACAGAGCGCCCAGTTCGGTGCGTGAGCGGTGGTCCACGAGCTGGTGCGTGTGCTCGCGCAGCAGCGGGAGCGTGTTCAGTACGAGCGTGGCGTGGCCGTGCTCGGCGTGGTGCGCGGCGAGCCGGTCGAGACGGGCGAGCAGCGCGTCCGCGGCGTCCCCGGCGTCCGCGACCGTCCACGGCGGGGACAGGGCGTCGAAGACCACCGAGGCGTCGAGCACACAGAGGGCGAGCCGCGTCCCGGACGCGTACACCAGGCTGTTCGTGTCCAGCAGCTCGCGCTCCCAGGCACCGAAGTCGGCCATGCGCGGGCGCAGCAGCAGACGGTGCCGGGCCAGCTCCGCGGTGAGCGAGGGCACCAGCCCGTCCAGGGTGGAGCTGCCGCACACCGCGACGGTGACCTGCTCGGCGCCCGGGAGCGCCCCGGGATCGATCCGGGTCAGCAGCCGCCCTGCCGTCTGCAGCGCGGACAAGGGGTTGTCGCCCGCGGTGAGCTCGGCCAGCAGCCCCGGCAGTGCGGGCCACTGCTCCGCCAGGGTGCCGTCGGAGTGCATCAGGCGCAGCCGGTCGAGTGGACCGGACGCCGCCGTCGTCTCGGTGGTCATGACGGGCAGCGTGTGGCAGCCGCCTTAACGGTCGCTTGTGCGGCCCGCACCGCCGCAAGCCGCGCTTAAGGACACGCTCAGAGCCTGGGACGACCGTGCGGACAGCTGTGCGTGCGGGCCCCTCTGTGCCAGTGCCCGGGAGGCAGGACGATGGACGTTCCCGACGTATCGACCCAGGTGTGTGTGGTGGGCGGCGGACCGGCGGGGCTCACCCTCGCCGTGGAACTCGCCCGGCGATCCGTGCGGGTGGTCGTGGTGGAGGCGAGCCGCCACTTCAACCGGTCGTTCCGCGGTGAGTCCGTCTCGCCGGACTCGGTATGGCTCCTCGACCGGCTCGGCCTGCTGCAGCGGCTGGACGGTGAATGCGTCCAGATGCACCGGATGGAGATCAACGACTCGGGACACACCGTGCTGGCCGCCGACTTCGACCGGTTCCGCTATCCGCACCCCTTCCCGGTCGAACTGCCGCAGCCCGCCCTGCTGTCCGCGCTCGCCGAAACCGGCGCTCAGTACCCCGGCTTCACGCTGCTCCAGGGCGCTTCCGCCACCGGTCTGCTGCGCGACGACACGGGCCAGGTGACGGGGGTGCGGGTCCGTACCGCCGAAGGAGAGCAGGAGATCCGCGCCGCGCTCACCGTCGCCGCCGACGGGCGGTTCAGCAAGGTCCGCGAGATGTCGGGACTGCCGTACCGGACACTGCCCCTGAACCGGGACGTCATCTGGCTCAAGCTGCCCTTCCCGTATGCCGACTGGGACGACCGGACGTATCGCATCCGGATCCGCGGCGACCAGCACGGGCTGTTCATCCCGACCCGCCCCGACAGCGTCCGCGTCGGGTTCAACATCCCCAAGGGCGGACTCAAGGAGATGCGCAGCCAGGGTCTGCCCCTGCTGTACGAGCGCCTCGACCAGCTTGCCCCCGAGCTGTCCAAGACCGTGCGCGAGCATGTCCGGGGCTGGGCCGACACCTCGATGCTGGACATCTTCACGACCGTCGTGCCGCGCTGGTCGGCGCCCGGCCTCGTCCTGATCGGGGACGCCGCGCACACCCTCACGCCGATACTCGGGCAGGGCGTCAACCACGCGATCATCGACGCCGTGACCCTGGCGCCGCTCGTCGAGCAGGCGCTGCGCGACGGCGGCGGCACGTCCGCGCTGGGGGCCGCGACCGCGGAGTTCCAACGCACCCGCGAACCCTCCGTGGCTCGCTCCCGCGCCCTCCAACTGCGCCAGGAGCGGCTGTTCGCCCTCGGCGGCCGCGTGGGCGGGTCCTGGCGCAGGACGCTCTATCGCGCGGTGAACCGCAGCGAGTTCCTCACCCAGCGGGTGCTGGCCGGGGCGTACTTCCAGCTTCAGCAGCCGGGGGAGCGGGTGGCCGAGGTGCAGCGGGATGCGCGGGATTGACGGCATGGGTGGAGAGGGTGCTCCGCGGGTGGCTTTGCATGATGGAGGTCTGCCGGAGCCTCGGCAGGACGGTGGTCTGCGGGACCCTCTGGAGGATGGCGATCTGCGGGAAAGTCGGCAGGGCGGCAGTCCGGGGGAGCCCCTGCGGCGCGGTGGCCCGCGCGGCAGCGCGCCGGGCGAGGTGCCGCGCCTCCTGCTCGGCGCGGTGGGCCTGAACCAGTTCGCCGTGGCGGCGGCCGCAGGCGTCGTGGCCCCGATGGGGCCCGCGCTGCGCGCCGCCCACGGGCTGCCACCCGCATGGCTGCCGTGGGCAGTTCTGGCCTACCTGCTTCCACTGGGCGGCCTCGCGCCGGCGCTGCGGCGGCTGATCCGTCGTACGGGTCCGCTCGCGGTGCTCATCGCAGGACTGTGGCTGTTCGTGCAGGCTTCGGTGGCCTGCACCGTCGTCCATGGTCAGGTCACTTTCCTGGTCCTGCGCGGCGTGCAGGGCACAGGCGGCGCCGCACTCACCGCCGTGGCCCTCGCACTCGTCCCCGTGCGCTCGGACCGACTGCTCCTCGGCTGGGACGCGGTCGTTCTCGCCGGACTCGGCGCGGGTCTGACGGCCGGGACCGTCCTCACGGGCCCCGACTGGCGCTGGGCGCTGTGGGCCGCCATTCCGCCGACGGCCGCCGGCGGCCTCACAACGGTGCGCCTGCTGCGCGCCCAGCGGCACACGCACCTACGGAAGCCGCCAGACCGTTCCCGGACCGGTACCGCGTGACCCGGAGCCGCGGGACGCGGCGGCGTGCCCCGAGGAGCCGGGGCGCAGCGAGCGTCGCAGAGCGACCGATTGTGCCGCGCCTCCTGCGCCGGCAGACGGGCCCGCCCGACGAGTCGGGCGGGCCAGGGGTTCACGCTGGCCGGTGGTGAGGCCGGGAGTGCAGCCTTCGCCTACGCCCGCGTCGCGGCGGGTACGCTTCGCGGCGCCGTGTGGCTCGGGTGCGCTGTGTGCTCCTCGGCCTCGTAGCGGCGTACCACCCGCGCCACCTCGTCCAGCAGCTCCTCCTCGTGCGTGCGCAGGAAGAAGTGGCCGCCCGGCACGGTGTGCAGCTCACAGTCGCGGGCGCCGTATCTGTGCCAGGCCGCGACCTCCGCCTCCCCGGCCAACTCGTCGTGCCGCCCGGCGAACAGGTGCAGCGGCACGGACACAGGGACTGGGCGGGTCACGGCGCCAGCGCAGAGCGCCAGGTCGTCCCGCACCACGGGCAGCAGGGCCCGCAGCCACTCCGGATGGTCGAGCAGAAGCGGTGGCAGCCCGCCGAGGTCTGCCAGCGCCTGAGCCAGTTCCGCGTCCGTGTTCCCGCCTCCGTCCACGTCCCCGGCGACCGCCGCGCCGATGCGGGGCGGTGGCAGGTGCGGTGCGCGGTAGGCCGCCAGCAGCGCCGCCCGGGGCAGCCGGGCGCCGCGCGTCTGACGGCTGCGCATCAGCTCGTACGCGATGAGCGCCCCCATGCTGTGTCCGTACAGCAGGTACGGCCGGTCGAGTACCTCGCTCAGGTTCTCGTCCAGCTCCGCTGTGAGTGCGGTGAGATCGGTGAACCGCGGTTCGCCGGCGCGACCCTCACGGCCCGGGAGCCGTACCGGCAGGACGTCCACCGCGGCACCCCGGTCGGTGAGCCCGCGCTGCCAGCGCGCGTACGCCGAAGCGCCCCCGCCGGCGTACGGGAAGCACACCAGGCGGACCCGGGCGCCCGGGTGCGGCGGCCGCGGCAGATACGCCGTCATCGGGCGGCCACCGGAAGGGGCGAGCCCGGCACGGTCTGCATGGGCACATCCCCCCGTCCTCGCCCGGGCCCGGCCGGTGGCACGAGGTCACCCCGGGGGGCGGCCGCCGGGCTGTCCAGGACCGGGTCCCCGCGCAGTAGGGCCTCGTGCAGTCGGCGTACCTGGGTGGACGGTTCGAGGCCGAGCTCGTCGGCCAGGACGTGACGCAGCCGGCGGTACACCTCGAGGGCCTGCCCGGTCCGGCCGCTGCGGTACAGCGCCAGCATCAGCTGGGCGTGCAGATTCTCGTGCAGCGGGAACCGTGAGGTGAGCGCGGCCAGTTCGCCGATGAGCGTCCGGTGGCGGCCGCGCCGAAGCTCCGCGCCGAAACGTTCCTCCAGAGCCATGAGGCGCAGCTCCTCAAGCCGTAACGCTTCGGCGCGCAGCACGGGACCCAGCGCGACGTCGGCGAGGACCGGGCCGCGCCACAGCCCCAGCGCACGGATCAACAGGGTCGAGGCGGCGGCTTCGGCGCCCCGTTCCAGCGCCGAACGGCCCGCCAGGGCGAGCCGTTCGAACTGCGCGGCGTCCGTACCGCCTGCCGCGTCGTCCAGCCGGTAGCCGGTGTGGACCCTGCGCAGCACGTCGCGCGGGCCCCGAGGATCATCCGGGGCCAGCGCGGCCCCGATCATCCGGCGTAGTTGTTTGACGTAGGTGTGCAGCGTGGCCTCGGCGGACCGTGGTGGCCTGTCCCCCCACAACTCGTCCACCAGCGACGAAACGCTCACGGGGTGACCGCAGTTGAGCGCCAGCAGCGCCAGAACCTGCCGCGGTTTGGCGGCGCTGGGCACCACGGATGCCTGCCCCACCCGTGCGCTCAGCGGCCCGAGTACGGCAATCTCCATCACTTGCCCCCTGCCGGTGCGGTGCTTGAATCCGTGACGACCCTGACAGCCCGAGGTGCGCGGGCACCAGTGATGCGGCCACGAAGTCGATATGAATCCGTCACGTCCGGCATCCGGCGGTCTGTCCCGGACACCGCCCGCCAAGGCCCTCTGTCCGCGGCGGTCCGCCAGCGCCTAGCATCCGGGAACCGGCACCGAGGAGTACTGGGGGGTTCGATGTCCGGTGTGGAAGAGCAGCAGTCCCTGTTGTGGGCACGCCAGTTCAACGGCGTTGCCGACCAGACCTCCGACGCCATGCCGGTCACGCGGCGTGCCGTCGGGATCGCGGTCGCGGTCACCGTCGGCTTCGTACCGCTGGGTGTGGTCGCGATCGCTGCCGAGCACCCGCGCCCGATGGCTGCGGCAACGTCGGCCGGCGCGTTCCTCGGCACCTTTGGGCTGCACGTGCTGCACAGCCTTCCGGCGCTGGGGCGGGCGCGGGAGCGCTGGCGCGGGTGGACGCTCGCCGCGCAGGGCGCACTCGGGTTCCTGCCCGTGCCCGTGGCGGGGATCGTCTGGCCGGGTATGGCGGGCTACTTCGCCGGTTCGCTGCTGCTGATGGTGCGCGGTACGGGTGGCCGGATGCTGGCCGCCCTCACCGCGGCCGGGGTGAGCACGACGGGGCTCGCGCGCGGCGACTCGTGGACGCGCTCGCTGTACGCGGGCGGCGCCACCGGTGTGATGGCGCTCGCCGTGTACGGGGTCGCGCGTCTCGCCGAGCTCGTGACGCGTGCCCACCATCAGCGGGAGACCCTCGCCTGGAAGGCGGTCGACCAGGAGCGTCGTCGATACGCCCGCGACCTGCACGACCTGCTCGGCTACAGCCTCTCCGCGATCTCGCTCAAGGGCGATCTCGCGCGGCGGCTGGTGCGCGTCCATCCCGAGCGGACCCGTGAGGAGCTCGACGGCCTGCTCACCGTCGCCCGGGCAGCGCTCACGGACGTACGAGCGGTGGCACGCGGCTACCGCGAACTGTCGTTCACCGCCGAGGCGGAGTCTGCCCGCTCCGTGCTGGCCGCCGCCGACGTCCGCGCGGTCGTCGACATACGCCACGAGTGCTCGGCCTCGGTCGGCACCGTGCTTGCCACGGTGCTCCGGGAAGGCGTCACGAATCTGATCCGGCACAGCAAGGCCACCGAGTGCCGCATCGAGATCCGCCGCGCGGAAGGAGGCTTCGTCCGGCTCACCCTGGCCAACGACGGCATCCGCACAGAGCGGCCGAGGCTCTGCCAGGGCGGGGGCGCGGGCCTGGTCAACCTCGCCGAACGCATGGAAGCGGTGGGCGGCCGCCTCACCGTCGACAGGGACGAACGAGGCTGGTTCCGCGTGGTGGCCGAGGCCCCGGACCCTCCGAGCTGACCGCGAGGCGCGTGCCGCGCCCCTGCCGGCTGTCCTCAGGCCAGCCAGCCGGACTCCTTCGCGATCCGTACCGCGTCCACCCGGTTGCGAGCGTTCAACTTCGTGACGACGGAGGTCAGATAGTTCCGCACGGTGCCGACCGACAGATGCAGCGCCTCGGCGATCTCCGTCGCGTCCGCGCCCAGGGCCGCGCGCCGGAGGATGTCCGTCTCGCGGTCGGTGAGCGGTGAACCGCCGTCCGCGAACGCCGCCAGGGCCAGTTGCTGGTCGATGACCCGCTCGCCCGCGGCGGCCCTGCGCACCACCTCGGCGAGGTGGGCCGCGGGCGAGTCCTTCAGTACGAAGCAGGTGACCTGGTGTGCCAGCGCCCGCCGTAACGTGCCAGGGCTGCCGAGGCTGGTGAGGATCACGGTGCGGCACTCGGGCATCCGCTCGCGCAGCTCGGCGGCGGCGGTGATCCCGTCCATACGGGGAAGGTCGATGTCGATGATCGCGACGTCCGGCCGGAGGTCGAGCGCTGCCGTCACGATCGCGTCCCCGCTGGCCACCTCAGCCACAACCTCGAGGTCGTCCTCGAGGTTGAGCAGCGCCACGAGCGCGCCGCGGACCATCGAGACGTCCTCGGCCAGCAGAATCCGTATCAATCCGCCCCCACACTTCACACGGACCGAAGATCCGCCGTTCCATGTGGCGGGAGTGTAGCCACGTCAAATGACTCAAATGTGATGAGTGTGTGGCGGAGCGTCACCGAGCGATCATGTTCGGCCACTGACCGGGCGTTCGGTGCGAGGCGATGGCTGGAACGAGGAGTCCGGCCGGGCCTCGTGCAGACCCGCTCGCTGCTGCAGCCGTCGTAGCGGACCCGGCGCCCACCACGTCGCACGCCCGGTGAGCCGCAGTACCGCAGGCACCAGCAGGCTGCGCACGACCATGGCGTCCATCAGCACCGCGAGCCCCACGCCGAGGCCGAGCATCTTGATGTTCGTGACCCGTGACGTACCGATCGCCGCCATCACCACCGCCAGGATGAGGGCGGCCGCGGTGATCAGTCCGCCCGTGCGCCGGATGCCGAGCACGACCGCGGCGCGGTGGTCGCCGCTGCGCTCGTACTCCTCCTTGATGCGGGATATCAGGAACACCCCGTAGTCCATGGACAGTCCGAACGCGACGCAGAACATCAGCACGGGCAGGGCCGTCTCGATGTCACCGGTGGGTGTGAAGCCCAGCACGCCGGCGAGATGGCCCTCCTGGAAGACCCACACCATCGCACCGAACATCGCGGTCAGGCTCAGGGCGTTGACCAGCACCGCGAGGACCGGCAGCAGCACACTTCCGGTGAACAGGAAGACCAGTACGAGTGTGGCTCCCGCGATGATGCCCAGCGCCCACGGCAGGCGTTGTGCCGTGCCGTGCTGGGTGTCGGCGAGCACGGCGGCGGGTCCTGTGACGGATGTGTGGAAGGGGGCCGACAGTGACCGGATTCCGCTCACCAGGTCCAGGCTCGAGCGTGACGTGGACTCGCCGGAGTGGAGCACGGTGAGATAGCTCGCCCCGGCCGGCATCCCCGCGCCGACCCGCTGCCCGTGCACGTACCGTCCGGCGGGCCCGGTGACCTGGACGACGTGCGGAAGCCTCGACACGGACCCGCTGTACGCGGCCAGCTCCTGCCGTGTCGCCCGGCCCTCGACGAGCACGGCGAGCGAGCTGCCCGGGCTGCCGGGGAACTCGTCGCGCAGGTGCTGCTGCACCACCCGCGGCTCGGCCGAGGCGGGCAGCTGACGGTCGTCCGCCGTGCCGAACTGCACGTCCTTGAAGGGCAGTCCAAGAGCGACCAGTACCGTCACGGTGCCCACCACGAACAGCGGTGCGCGCCGCATCACCACACCGGCGAGGCGCGCCCAGCCCGCGCCCGGGTCCCTTGCGGTGCCGTCGCGCCTGCGCAGGGGCAGCCGCAGCGCGTCGACCCGATGACCGAGCAGGACGAGGGCGGCGGGCAGCGCGATCAGCGAGGCCGCGGCCGCAATGAGTACGACGGCGATTCCGGCGTACGCGAACGACCGCAGGAAGTACTGCTCGAACACGAACATCGACGCCAGGGACACCGCGACGGTGAGCGCCGAGAAGAGCACCGTGCGCCCCGCCGTACGCAACGTCGCCGCGACGGCGGCCCGCGGCTCCCGGCCCGCGGCGAGCTCCTCGCGGTGGCGGCGCACGATGAACAGGGCGTAGTCGATGGCGAGTCCGAGGCCCAGTGCCGTCGTCAGGTTCTGCGCGTACACCGACACATCGGTGAACTCGGTGATCACTCGCAGCACCGCGTTCGTACCGACGATCGCGACGATGCCCACCAGCAGCGGCAGCAGCGCGGCGACGGCACTGCCGAAGACGACGACGAGCAGCACGAGCGTCACCGGCAGCGCGATGGCCTCAGCGCGCACCAGGTCGTCGGCGATCACCTGCTGCGAGGCGTGCCGCACGGCGGCGGGACCGCCGAGCCGCACGTCGATGGTGCCGTGTTCGCCCCGGTACTTGCGCTCCAGCCGCTCCAGTGCCGCATCCACGGCGTCCTCGTCGCCCCGGATGTGCGCGGTGATCAGCGCCTCGTGCCCGTCCCGCGCGCGCAGCGCCGCATCCCTGGTGTCCCAGTACGACACGACGCCCCGCACGGTGGACTCGTCCGCCAGCCGCCGGGCGAGTGCACGGGCCTCGGCCGCGACCGCGGGGTCGTCGATGCTCCGGGACCGCTCACCGTCCGACGGTCCCGACGCCTTCGATGTCGACACCAGGAGCAGCAGATTCGGCTGCGAGGCGGGCCATCGCTTCTCCAACTCCTTTGTGGCGTAAGACGATTCGGAACCCGGGATCTGGGAGCCGCCGCTGCTCATGCGGTCGGCGACGCCGCTGCCGAGCAGGACGGCGGCCGCCGTCAGCAGCAGGACGAACAGGAGCGTCAGCCGCGGCCGTGATGTGACGACCCGGGCCCAGCGCCCCCGGGTGCGCGGTTCCCCCTCCCCGTGTGGTGGTGATTCCGCATGTGCTGGTGACGTCGATGTCTGCGGCGCTGAGGTGTTCGGCGCTGTCATCGGACCTGTCCTCCCTGACGGCACGGTTCGCGAACCGGGAACGATCGTGGGGGAGGTGGCTAAAGCGGCGGCTGCGCCGACAGGTGCCTCGGTCCTTTCGGCGCCTGACCAGGAGCCGGCTGTTTCTGCGTCCGTGTCAGTCGGCGGCACCCGAAAGGTACGCTCGCCAGCCGCCGTGTTCCGTGATGTCCGATGCCCCGTCGAGCGCGCCGGGTTCACACAGGAAGCCCGGTACGGAGGTGCCGTCGGCGAGTTCCACGCGGCCCAGGGTCATGGGCCGGGGCAGGGCGGCGAGCAGTCGTCCGAGCCCTTCGGCGGGCAACCGCCACACCTCCGTCTCGATGGGGGCGCCGCCCTCGCCGACGTGGACGAGGCCAGGCTTGGGCGGGGTGGTCCGCAGGGCGTGCAACCGGTAGACGGGTGCCGTCGTGGTCGTACGCTCCAACCGGGCACCCAGCGCGAGGAGTTGAGGATTGAGCGGCTGGCCCGACAGGTGTGCGCCGACCACCGCGATACGCGTCGGCGGAGTGAGCAGGCGCGCGATCCGCGCCAGCCGTTCGTCCGTGAACGCCGGGCCGATCAGCATGACACCGAACGGCAGGCCGTCCACCTCACCGGCCGGAACCGCGACGGCCGCCAGGTCGAAGAGGTTCGTGGAGTTGGTGAACCGGCCCAGGCGGACGTTGGAGCCGAGGGGGTCCGCAGCCACATCGGCGAGGGTCGGGTGGCCTGGAGTCGTGGGCAGAAGCAAGACGTCGGCGTCGCCGACGGATGCCAGCGCCTTCGCGCGCAGCGCTGCGAGCCGCTCCTGGTCGGCGTAGAGGCGGTGGGCGGGGATGTCGCGGGCGCGGGTGATGATGCCCGCGACCGTGGGGTCCAGGTCGTCCGCTCCCGCGTCTATGGACTTGTCGATAAAGCTCCCGACGGCCGTGTAGCGCTCGGCTACGAAGGCGCCTTCGTAGAGCATTGCGGCCGCCTCGGTGAACGGGGCGAGGTCGACGGGACGCAGCTCAGCTCCGGCTGCGGCGAGTTGGGCGACTGCGGCTTCGTATGCCTCGGCCCAGCCCGGGTCCAGCTCGCCGAGTTGGGCGCGGTCGGGGACGGCTATGCGCCACGGGCCCGGGTCGCGTCGGGGGAGGGCAGGCAGTTCGCGGGCGCTGGGCGATGCCATGTACGACAGGGCCTGTTCGGCCTCCGGGAGGGTACGGGCGAAGACCGTGACGCAGTCGAGCGAGGCGCAGGCCGGGACGACGCCGTCGGTGGGGACGAGGCCGTGGGTCGGCTTGAGGCCGACGATGCCGTTGAAGGCCGCGGGGACGCGGCCGGAGCCGGCGGTGTCCGTGCCGAGGGCGAAGTCCGCTATGCCGAGCGCTACCGCTACGGCTGAGCCGGCGCTGGAGCCGCCGCTGACCCTGGACGGGTCGTGGGCGTTTCTCACCGCTCCGTAGGGGGAGCGGGTGCCTACCAGGCCCGTGGCGAACTGGTCCAGGTTCGTCGTGCCCAGGACGATCGCGCCTGCTGCGCGGAGGCGGGCTACCACCGGGGCGTCGGTGGTCGGTTCGTACGCGTACGAGGGGCAGCCTGCCGTGGTGGGGAGGCCCGCCACGTCTATGTTGCCCTTCACCGCGAACAGCCTCCCGGCGAGGGGGAGGTGTTCGCCTGCGGCGGCTCGGGCGTCCAGCGCCTCGGCTTCCTGCTCGACCTCCGCCTGGGGGCGCAGGTCGATCCACACCTCCGGGCGGTCTACCGCCCCTACGCGGGCGTACGCAGCTCGGACCCTGGTAACCGTTGGGGACGACATCTGTGCTCCTTGTGCTGGGGTGGGTTCGTCGGGTGCGGGCCGTGGGCACAAACCGAGGCCGTCGTCAGCTCACGTCGTCAGGTCACCGTTGAGCTCGCTGGGCCTATGACCACCAAGGCCGTTCCCGCCTCCACCTGGTCTCCCGGCTTTGCCAGCAGCTCCAGGATCACGCCGTCCATGGGGGAGTGCACGCGGGATTCCATCTTCATGGCCTCCAGGGCGAGCAGGGGCTGTCCGGTTGTCACCTCGTCGCCCGGCTGTACGTGCACCTGCCATACCGACGCGGCGAATTCGGCCTCAACGAGGCGGCCGCCCTCGGGGACCGTCACTTCTGCGGGTGCCGCAGCCGGGGCCGCTGCCGCCTCTGCGCGGGTGAACTCGCCCGCCGCCTCCCAGGCGTCCCGTTCCGCGGCGAAGGCGGCGCCCTGGCGGGTGCGGAACTCGGCGATCGAGTCGGCGTTGTCGGCGAGGAACCGCTCGTACTCCGCGAGGGAGAAGACGCCCTCCTCGATCTTCGGTACGAAACGGCCGGAGGCGATGTCCGCACGGAGTTCGAGCAGCTCGTCCGCCTCGACCGGATACCACTTGATGCGGTCGAAGAAGCGCAGCAGCCACGGCGAGCCGGGCTCGAAGGCGCCGCGCTGCTGCCAGCCCGACCACACCTGCGTCGTACGGCCCACGAACTGGTAGCCGCCCGGCCCCTCCATGCCGTAGATGCACAGGTAGGCGCCGCCGATGCCCACCGAATTCTCGGCCGTCCAGGTGCGGGCCGGGTTGTACTTGGTCGTGACCAGGCGGTGGCGCGGGTCCAGCGGGGTCGCGACCGGTGCGCCCAGGTACACGTCACCCAGACCCATCACCAGGTACTCGGCGTCGAAGACGGTCCGGTACACGTCGTCGACCGAGTCGAGGCCGTTGACCCGGCGGATGAACTCGATGTTCCACGGGCACCAGGGGGCGTCGTCGCGCACGCCCGCCATGTAGCGGGCGATGGCCTCGCGGGTCGCCGGATCGTCCCAGGAGAGGGGGAGGTGGACGGTCCGGGACGGGACGACCAGCTCGTCGGCGGGCGGCAGACCGGACTCGATCTCCCTCACCGCCTCGAGGAGTTCGTGCTGCGGCAGCACATCCGGGTCCGTCTGGATCTGGAGCGAGCGGATGCCGGGTGTGATGTCCGTGATGCCCGGCAGACCGGCCGCCACCACGGCCTCCATCAGCGCGTGCACCCGCATGCGCAGCGCCAGGTCCAGCTGCATCGGGCCGAACTCGACGAGCAGGTTGTCGTCGCCGCTGCGGCGGTACGTCACGTCGCCGTGCCGGGCCAGGACGCCGCCGTCGGTGATCTCCGCCCGGTCCGCGACCGGGGCGAGCGCAGGCGTCCGGCGGAGGCGTGCCGCCGTCTCGACCGTCACCGGCACGAAGCGCGCCACGTCCCCGGGCCGGAGCTGGCCCAGCTTCCAGCGCTGTCCCTTCGCCACCGTCGCCGGGCAGACGAAGCCGCCGAGGGACGGGCCGTCGGGGCCGAGCAGCACCGGCATGTCGCCGGTGTAGTCGACGGCTCCGACCGAGTAGGGCGTGTCATGGATGTTGGACGGGTGCAGGCCCGCCTCGCCGCCGTCCGTCCGGGCCCAGCGCGGCTTCGGGCCGACCAGCCGTACGCCGGTGCGCGCCGAGTTGAAGTGGACCTTCCAGTCGGCGGCGTAGAAGTCGCGGATGTCCTCCTCGGTGAAGAACTCGGGCGCGGCATGCGGGCCCTCCACGGCGCCGATGTGCCACTCGGCCCCGAACACCGGGCGGTCGGCCGACGCCACCGGGGCGCCGGAGTCGGTGATGGTGCCGCCGTGCAGCACATCGCCCGTGCGCAGCGCCCGGCCGCCGTGCCCGCCGAACCGGCCCAGTGTGAACGTGGAGGCGCTGTCGAGGAAGTCGGGAACGTCCAGGCCGCCGCCCGCGAACAGTACGTATGTCCGCAGGCCGTGCTCCGTCGGCGCCCCGATCTCAAGGAGGGCCCCGCCCGGCACGGTCACCGGCTCCCACTGCGCGACCGGCTCGCCGTCCACGGTCACCGGTGCCGGTGCGCCCGTGACGCACACCGTCGCCGGGTGCGTGAACCGCAGCGAGGGCCCCTGCAGCGTGCACTCCAGACCCGGCGCGCCCTCCTCGTTGCCCAGCGCCCGGTTGCCCAGCCGGAACGACAGATCGTCCATCGGGCCGCACGGGGGCACACCCACCTGCCAGTAGCCGGTGCGGCCCGGCCAGTCCTGGACGGTCGTGAGCGTGCCGCCGGACACGACCTCGACACGCGGCGTCGGGTCGCTCACGCCCGCCAGCGTCGACGTCGAGTGCGCGGCGGACCGGAACGAGTCGTCGGCCAGAGCCGCCCGTACCAGCCCCAGATTGGTCTCGATGCCGTCGACCCGGGTCTCGGCGAGCGCGGCGTCCAGCTTCGCGAGGGCGTCCGCGCGATCGGCGCCGTACGCGATGACCTTGGCCAGCATCGGGTCGTACGAGGTGGTGACCTCCGTGCCCGTCTCGACCCAGCCGTCCACACGGACGTCCTCGGGGAACGACACGCGCGTGAGCAGCCCTGCGCTCGGCCGGTGGTCGCGCGAGGGGTCCTCGGCGTACACGCGGGCCTCCACGGCGTGGCCGCGCGGCGGGCCCGGGTCCCGGACCACGCCCGTCTCGCCCTGCGCGAGGCGCAGCATCCAGGCCACCAGGTCGACGCCGTAGATCTCCTCGGTGACCGGGTGTTCGACCTGGAGGCGCGTGTTGACCTCCAGGAAGTACGCCTCCTCGCGCGCCGCGTCGTAGACGAACTCCACGGTTCCAGCGGAGCGGTAGCCGACGCTTGCACACAAGTCGCTTGCTGAGGCGGCCAGTTGGTCGCGTATCCGGTCGGGTAGGCCCGGGGCCGGCGCCTCCTCCAGGACCTTCTGGTTGCGGCGCTGCAGTGAGCAGTCCCGGTCGCCGAAGGTGACCACGCGGCCCTCGCCGTCGCCGAAGACCTGCACCTCGACATGGCGTGCGTGCTCGACGAGCCGCTCCAGGAACACTCCCGCGGACGAGAACGAGGCCGAGGCGACCCGCTGCACCCGCTCCCAGGCGTCGGTCAGCTCGGCGGCCGAGCGGCAGGCCGACATGCCGATGCCGCCACCGCCTCCGGTCGCCTTCAGCATGACCGGGTAGCCGATGCGCTCGGCCGCCTCCAGCGCCTCCGCGAGATCCGCGAGCAGGCCCGTGCCGGGCGCCAGCGGCACGCCGGCCGCCTCGGCCGCCGCCCGCGCGGTGTGCTTGGCGCCGAACAGCTCCAGCTGCGCGGGCGTCGGACCGACGAACGCGATCCCGGCGTCCTCGCAGCGCCGCGCGAACTCCGCGTCCTCGGAGAGGAATCCGTAACCGGGATGGATCGCGCCCGCGCCCGAGTCCTTGGCCGCCTTCAGGACGAGGTCCGCGTCGAGGTACGACTCCTTGGCGGGCGCCGGGCCGAGCCGTACGGCCTCGTCGGCGAGCCGTACGTGGGGCGCGGCGCGGTCCGCGTCGGAGTAGACCGCGACCGTACGCAGGCCCAGCTCCCCGGCCGTGCGGATGATGCGCACCGCGATCTCGCCGCGGTTGGCGACCAGCAGCGTGTCGAAGCTCATGCGGCGCCCGCCCCGTCGGGGCTTGCCGAGTCACCGATCGTCATCTCGACCGCTGTCGGGTCGAAGCCGTTGCAGGGGTTGTTGATCTGCGGGCAGTTGGAGACCAGCACGATCACCTCGCGCTCGGCGCGCAGCGTCAGCTTCAGGCCGGGTGCCGAGATGCCGTCGACGATGCCGAGGGTGCCGTCCTTCTCCACCGGCACGTTCATGTACCAGTTGATGTTGGAGACCAGATCGCGCTTGCCGAGGCCGTACTTGTGGCCCTCGGCCAGGAAGTTCTCCACGCACGCGTGCTGGGACCACGTGTGGTGCCCGTACCGCAGGGTGTTGGACTCCTTGGAGCAGGCGCCGCCGACCGTGTCGTGCCGGCCGACCTCGTCGTCGACGACCGTCATCAGCGGCGTGTGCTCGTTCGACATCAGCACGCTGCCCGTGGTCAGGAAGATGTTGCCCTGCGCGTGGATGGTGTCGGGGGCGCTGTAGCGCACGCTCGTGTCCTTCGCGTCGTAGACGAGGAAGTCCACTGCCTGGTTGCCGTGCAGATCGGTGATGGTGAGCGTCTCGCCCGGGGCGAGCACGGCCGACCAGGCGGACCGGGCCGGGACAACGGTGCTGTGCGTCATGCGAGCCCCCTCGCGGCAAGGAATTCGGTGGTGTTGAGGAAGGCGCGGCGGCCCTCGGGTGTCGCGTCCCACAGCGGGTCGCCCGGCCGTGTCGGGCCGGCCCGCCAGGCGAGCACCTCCAGCGGGGTGCTGGTGTACGTCTCGCGCGGGTCGACGGGGTGCGGCACGTTCGCGATCAGCACGGTCACGTCCTGCTCGGCGCGGAGCGTCACGCTCGCGCCGGGGCCGGCGGACCTCGTGAAGTCGAGGGCGCCGTCCTCGCGTACCTCCACGCCCTGGAAGAAGGAGAGGGACGGCGGCAGGTCCCGTGCGGACAGGCCGTTCTTCGCGGCGGCCAGCTTGAACAGCTCGCGGCCCGCGGGCGACGCCGACTGCGGCGTCCCGTCCCCGTACCGCTCGGTGTTCCGTACGAGCGTGGAGGTGCCGCACAGCGCGTCGTGCCGACCCGAGGTGTCCGCGATGACCGAGGCGAGGACGCGGCCCTGGTCGGACAGGAGCAGCTGTCCCTCGCCGAGGTAGGCGTTCCACTGGACCTTGACCGTGTCGGCCACGTTCAGCCGCTCCCACGGCCGGTCCGCCGCATACAGCAGCAGGTGGGCGCAGGCGTCGCCCGCCTGGTCCGTCAGCCGCAGCTCGGTGCCGCGGGCCAGCACCCGGTGGGTGTAGTTGCCGCCCGCCACCGTCTCCGCCCACACCAGATGCCCGGCCTCGCAGGGCGGCGAGGGCCAGGCGCTCGCGGGCACGACGGGCATGGCGTCGGCGTGGGTGCCCTCCTGGGCGCGGGCATGGTCGCGGGCTCCGTAAGTGGTCGCTGTCGCCATCGCGGGACCTTCCGGCTCGGCCTGTATTTCTGTCGCGCGACAGAAATTACGACCGGGAGGCGTCGCGGCGATTGCCCGTCTGTTGCGCCGCGGTTACCGATCCCTCACTCGGACCGCCCGTCCTGCGGTTGTGCGGCGGTGTGCGACGATCGACGCCATGGGTGTCACCGGAGGGTCACGGGGGCGGGTCGGCAGGCCGCGCGCCGCTCAGCGGCCGGACAGCGGACTGTCCGCACGCGACGAACTCCTCGCCGCAGCCGCCGAGTTGTTCACCACCCGGGGGTACGCCGCCACGACCACGCGCGCCGTCGCGGAGCGTGCGGGCATGCGCCAGGCGACCATGTACCACTACGTGTCCGGCAAGGAGGACCTCCTCGCCGAGCTCCTCGAGTCCACCGTGACGCCCTCGCTGACCCTCGCCCGCCGGCTCCTCGCGGACGACGCGGCCCCCGCCGAACGCCGGCTGTGGGAGCTGTGCCGCTCCGACGTGGAGCTGCTGTGCGGCGGCCCGCACAATCTGGGCGGGCTCTACCTCCTGCCCGAGGTGCGGTCCGAACGGTTCGCCGGATTCCATGCGGTGCGAGCGGAACTCAAGGACACCTACCGGCAGTTGCTGGCGGCCACGGCGGTCGGGAAAACCCTCGGAAAGAGTGAGCTCGCACTCCGCACCGATTTGCTCTTCGGGTTGATCGAAGGTGTCATCCTGATCCACCGATCCGATCCCGAGCGGCCCGTGTCGGCCTTCGCCGAGGCGACCGCGGACGCGGCCCTGCGCATCGCCGGAGTCTGACCGCCGGCCGGGCGCCGGGCGCCCGATGTGGCCCATGGCCTGCAGAAACGGTACGCCTTCATTCCGTGAGGGTACGTAATTCGCAAACCCACCCCTGATTACGGCACGTGTTCGAATGGGTGCCCAGCGTGCAAATGGGCCCGAGTGTATTCCCGTGCGGCAGGGTGTTTCAGGTGCTCGCGGAATATGACATAGCGATGATCCGGTCGGACTAAGCTCGCCCACAGCGCACCGAGTTGCGGCGTATTCGTGCGCTTGTTCCCAAAGATGCCTGGTAGTTCGAATTCCCCCCACGCGTCTTCGTAATCCGCCGCAACTCACGGCAAGTCCGTACAGATCACCCCGAGTCAACTGTCTTAGAGGGCATACATGGTGAGTGTTCAATCGCCTCCCGGTGGCCGAGAAGTCCCCTACGCGCGCGTGCTGTTGCTGCCCGCCATACTCATGGCCGCCGCGACCGGGGCCGCCGTCGCCGCCGTACCGGAACCGGCCCGGATGGCCGTCGGCTGGTGCGGCGGCATCGGAGCCCTCCTGGTGCTCGGTGTCGCCCTCGAGGCGGTACGCCGCGGCCGTACCGTCAAGCGGCTGCACCAGCAGTACACGGACCGGCTCGCGTACCTCGAGCGGCGCGTCGCCCTGTACGACGCGCAGACCGAACACCTGGGTGAGCAGCTCGTGCCGGACACGTTCTACCGCATGCGGCAGGGCGAGTCCCCCGCGGAGGCCATGCGCGTCGTCATCGACCAGGACCCCGACTACCGCGACCTCCCCCAGGCGCAGCGCAAACTGCTGCGCGCCGTGCTGGAGATCCTGGACCGCGGCGAAGCCATGCGCGACGTGACGGCGAACGCCTTCGTCCACATCGCGCGCCGCGTCCAGGCCATCGTCTACCAGCAGTCCGTAGAACTCCGCGAGATGGAGGAGGACCACGGGCGCACCCCCGAGGTCTTCGACGACCTGCTCCGCCTCGACCACGGCACCGCGCTGATCGGCCGGCTCGCCGACAGTGTCGCGGTGCTCGGCGGTTCCCGCCCGGGCCGCCAGTGGCCCAAGCCGGTGCCGCTGTACAGCGTGCTGCGGGGCTCCATGTCCCGCATCCTCGAATACCACCGCATCAGCCTCGACTCGATCGCCAAGGTCGCCGTCAACGGCGTCTCCGTCGAACCCGTCATCCACGCCTGCGCCGAACTGCTCGACAACGCCACGCGTTACTCACCGCCGCAGACCCGGGTCCATGTCACCGCCGTCGAGGTGCAGACCGGTGTCGCCATCGAGATCGAGGACGGTGGCGTCAGCCTCAGCGAGGAGGCCAGGAAGCGGGCCGAGACCATGCTCGCCGAGGCACAGGAGGGAACGGACCTCAACAGCCTCAACGAGACCCCGAGGCTCGGCCTGGCCGTCGTCGGCCGCATCTCGGCGATGTACAACATGCAGATCTCCCTGCGGCAGTCCGCGTACGGCGGTGTCCGTGCGGTGCTGATCGTCCCGCGCGACATGCTGACCACCGCCCCCGCACCAGCCCTCGCGCACGGCATCGGCGCCTCCGCCGTGCCCCGGGTGGACAACGACGGCAATCCCATCCAGGAGCTCGAGCGCGCGCCCAAGAAGCGCCGCCCGACCTCGGGTCCGCCGACTCCTCTCTCCGCCCTGGAGGACGACATCCCCGTCGTCACCGAGTGGACGGCCACCGGCCTGCCGCAGCGCCGCAGCCGGAACAAGACCCCGCTGGCCGAGCGGTACGCCCAGGCGCGGGCCGAGAAGGCACGGGCAGCCGAAGCACAGGCCGCCGAGGCCAAGGCCGTCATCCCCGGCCAGCGGCAGGCAGCGCCGGTGCGCGAGCAGGAGAAGGAGGAGCCCGCGCCCGGTCTGTGGGTCGAGGCGTTCATGAACGGCCTCAAGGGCGGCGGTGACCAGCAGAGCACGCCCGGCGCAGTCGAGTCGAAGGCCCGGGCAGACGACTACAGCACCGAGGACGAGGGGGACCTCTAAGTGATTCAGCAACGGGCCAATTTCGACTGGATGCTCAAGGAACTGGCCGACGGCGTAGGGGGGATCCGGCAGATCGTCGTGCTCTCCGCGGACGGCCTGCGCATCGCCCGCCACGGCGGCGACGCGGACGCCGCCGACCGGCTCGCGGCGGCCTGCGCCGGTCTGCAGAGCCTGGCCGGCGCCGTGGCCACCGAAATCCCCGACAGCGACGGCCAGATGCGCATGGTCATCATCGAGGTCAGAGGGGGCTTCTTCTACATGATGGCCGCCGGACCGGGCGCCTATCTGGCGGTGCTCGCCGGCGAGACCGTGGACGCGGGGCTCCTGAGCAGCCTCATGCGCGACCTCGTCGTCCGCATCGGGGCGCATCTGACCAGTCCGCCGCGGCGCGACGGGCAGACCGTATGACTCCTCCGCAACGCGAACGACGCGCACCCCAGCAGGGATCGGAGCAGGATCCGGGACGGCTCTATGTGATCACGGGTGGCACCGACGGAAGCCAGCGGGCGGCACTCGACCTGGTGGCACTGATCGTCGCACGGTCGGACGCGCCGCCCACCGCTCCGCCGGAGCAGACCTCACTGCTGCGGCTGTGCAAGACGCCCCTGTCCGTCGCCGAGATCTCGGCCTATCTCGGCCTGCCGTTCAGCGCGGTCACCGTGCTGGTGACCGAGCTGCTGGCGGCCGACCTGGTGGAGTCCCGCGCTCCGGTCGTCCGCTCCGAACTCCCCGAACGTTCCCTCCTCGAAGCGGTGATGCATGGACTTCAAAAGCTCTGACACGATCGTGGGCCCACGCGCCGAGGACCATCTGCCGGACACGGCCACGACAGCGGTGAAGATCGTGATCGTCGGAGGGTTCGGCGTCGGCAAGACCACGATGGTGGGGTCGGTCAGTGAGATCCGGCCGCTCACCACCGAGGAGACGATGACCCAGGCAGGCATCGGAGTCGACGACAACTACGGCTCCGAGACCAAGACGGCCACCACCGTCGCCATGGACTTCGGACGCATCAGCATCACGGACGAGCTGGTGCTCTACCTGTTCGGCACACCCGGACAGGAGCGGTTCTGGTTCCTCTGGAACGGCCTCTTCGAGGGCGCTCTGGGCGCCGTCGTGCTCGTCGACACCCGGCGCCTGGAAGTCAGTTTCGACGTGATGGGACGCCTGGAAGAACGCGGCGTGCCCTTCGTGGTCGCGGTCAACGACTTCCCCGACGCGCCGCGCTATCCGATGGACGACCTGCGTACCGCGCTCGACCTTCCCCCGGACCTGCCGATGATCAAGTGCGACGCCCGCCGCAGGGCCTCCAGCCGGGACGTCCTGATGACCCTGGTGCGCTACCTGCACTCCCTGAGCATGTCCCCCGCCTGAACCCGACCGATCCGAAAGCGACATCGTGACGACCCCATCCCATTCCCATCGCGGCGCGGACGAACCGATCTCCCCGCCACCGGGCTGCCCGGCCCACGGCCTCGGCCCCGGTGGCCTGCGCCGCCTGTACGGACCCGAGGCCGACAGCGACCTGGCGGGCATCTACGAGAAACTGCGCGCCGAACACGGTTCGGTCGCGCCCGTGCTGGTCCACGACGACGTACCGATGTGGGCGGTCATCGGCCACACCGAGGCGCTCCACATGCTGGGCACACGCTCGCACTTCACGCGTGACCCGCGCCGCATGCGCGTGATGCAGGACGGCACGTTCGCTCCTGACAATCCCCTGGCGCCGGTGGTCGCATGGGCGCCTGTCATCACCTTCGTCGACGGCGCCGAACACCAGCGGCTCCGCGGTGCGATCATGGACTCCCTGGCGGCCATCGACGACCGCGGCCTCAGGCGCTTCATCAACCGCAGCAGCCAGCGCCTCGTCAACGAGTTCTGCGAGAAGGGCACGGCCGAACTGGTCGGCCAGTTCTGCGAGCATCTGCCGATGGCGGTGATGTGCGAAGTCCTCGGCATGCCCGACGAGTACAACGAGCGCCTGGTCCAGGCCGGCCGCGACATGACCAAGGGCACCGAGACCGCCATCGAGAGCAACGAGTACGTCATGTCGGTCCTGCACCGGCACACCGCCCGGCGCCGGGCCCATCCCGAGGAGGACTTCACCAGCCGGCTCCTCGCCCATCCCGCGCAGCTCACCGACGACGACGTCGCCCAGAACCTGCGCGTCGTGCTCATCGCGGCGTACGAGGGAACCGCCAACCTCCTCGCCAACGTGCTGCGGATGGTGCTCACCGACCCGCGTTTCCGGGCCCAGCTCAGCGGCGGGCAGATGACCGTGCCGGAGGCGATCGAGCAGTCTCTGTGGGACGAGCCTCCGTTCAGCGCGCATTTGGGCTTCGCCGCCATCCAGGATGCGGAGCTGGGCGGCCAGCAGATCAAGGCCGGCGACTCGCTCATCTTCGTCGCCGCGGCGGGCAACCTCGATCCGGTGGTCCGTCCCGACCTCAAGGCCAGCATGGCGGGCAACCGCGCCCATCTCGCCTTCGGTGGCGGCGCCCACGAGTGTCCGGGTCAGGACATCGCCCGCGCCATCGCCGACGTCGGCGTCGATGCGCTGCTGATGCGCCTGCCCGACACGGAGCTCGCCGTGGACGAGAAGGAGCTGAGCTTCCGGCAGACCATCACGTCCCGGCACCTCGTCGACCTGCCGGTGACGTTCACACCGCGCCCGCCGCAGGACGCGAAGCTCCGGCCCAGCATGGGCAGGGTGCCCTCGCCGCGCACGGAATGGGAAGTGTCGTCCCCGCCGCCGGCGGCCCAGGCCCGGCGCCCGGCCGTCGACATCCCGGCGCAGGCCACGGCGGGGGACCGGTCCGAGCGGCGACCGCTACCGACGCCACCGCCCCCGCCCGCAGACGAGCAAGAGCAGCCCAAGGGAGCGCTGCAGCGCCTGCTTCGGTGGTGGCGGGGCGCCTGAGGGCGGCTTCCGGCCTCCCGGCGGTGACCGGGCGGCTCGTCGTTCCGTGGCAGCCCAGCGCTTACCCGCTGGGCTGCGGCCCGTTGTTGTCGCCCGTGTTCTGACCAGCCGGTCCGCCGCCCCACGCGTCGGAGTCCGACCATGCCCCGAGGACACGCTCGCTGACGAACCGGTGCGACCGCCTCGTGACCGGATCCGTGAACTCCAGTACCCGGGCCAGGAGTTGCATCGGCCGCCGAAAATCACCGTCCGGCACGGGGTCGGCCACCACCGGATAGACGGGATCGCCGAGGATCGGCACCCCCAGCGCGTTCATGTGCACTCGCAGCTGATGGGTGCGCCCGGTCCTCGGCAGCAGCCGGTATCGCCCGAGCCTGCCCCGGTGCGCCACGAGTTCGACCCGGCTCTCGGCGTTCGGCTCACCCGCCACCTCGCGGGCGGCCATGACCCCGCGTTCCTTCTCGATACGGCTGCGGACGGTACGGGGCAGCGCGAGCTCGGGATCGTACGCGGCCACGGCCTCGTACTCCTTGTGCACCCGCTTGTCGCGGAACAGCGTCTGATACGCGCCGCGCTCCTCCGGCCGCACCGTGAACAGCACGAGACCGGCCGTCAGGCGGTCCAGGCGGTGAGCGGCGCCCAGTGTGGGGATGCCCAGCTCGCGCCGCAGCCGTGCCAGCGCCGTCTCGGAGACATGGCTGCCGCGCGGGGTGGTGGCGAGGAAGTGCGGCTTGTCGGCCACGACGATGTGCTCGTCGCGGTACACGACGTCGACGGCGAAGGGTACGGGCACCTCGGCCGCCAGCTCCCGGTGGAACCAGACGAACATCCCGGGCTCGTACGGCGCATCGCACGCCACGGCCCGGCCGTCCGCCCCGACGATCAGCCCGTCGTGCAGCATCCGGTCGATCACCCCGGGCCCGGCCGCCAGCCGCTCCACGAGGTGATCCCGCACAGTCGCCCACTCGCCGCCGAGGGGCAGCCGGACCCGCACGGGATCGACACCGTGGCGCTGCGGCAGCGGGGCGGGGGGAATGCGGGGCCTGCGTCTCATCACGATCGAGCGTAACCGCCGCGTCGGAGGTCCTCCGATGTCGGTGGCCCTCGGACGCCGGGGCCCTCCGGGCGCTGGGGGCCTCCGGACCGGAAATCCACTGGGCGCCCATCCCACCCGCTGGCAGGATGCGCCCCATGCCTTCCTTGATCTCTGACGTGGTGGCTCCCGGTACACTGGCCGGGCGTACGCAGCCGACCCTGACCACAGACGCCGGCCTCGTCGTGCGCCCCTGGGCGGACACCGACGCGCCCGCCGTACTGGAGGCGTTCCAGGATCCCGTGATGCACCAGTGGCACGCCCACACCGCAGAGTCGGAGGCCGAGACCGTCGCCTGGATCGAGGAGTGGCGGCAGGCCTGGCACGGCGAGCGCGACGCGTTCTGGGCGGTCGCCGACGCGGACTCGGACGAGTTGGTGGGCCGGGTCGCGCTCCGCTCCATCGAACTCGCCGACGGGGTGGCCTACATCGCGTACTGGACGATGCCGTCCGCCCGCGGCCGCGGCGTCGCTCCTCAAGCCGTCACCGCACTCACCCGCTGGGCATTCGACGAGCTGGGCCTGCACCGCCTCGAACTCACCCACGCCACCGGCAACGGGGCCTCCTGCCGCGTCGCGACCAAGACGGGCTTCGCCCTGGAAGGCACCAAGCGCAGCGCTGAGCTGCACGCCGACGGCTGGCACGACATGCACCTGCACGCACGGGTCCAGGGCGACCCGGCTCCCGGGCCCCGCTAGCCGGAGCCTTCTAGGCGCCCGCGGCGGCCGGCTGAGGCTCCGCGGCGGACGCCTGCCCGACAACGCGGCTCCGGTAGAGCCGGTAGCCCGCACCGGCGGCGAGCGTCACGCCCAGGAACAGCACCGTGAACCACTGGAAGTACCAGTGCCCGCCCGCCGGGTCGTACACGTCGGCGCGGGGCCATGCCAGGTTGACCGTCATGAACAGGCCGTAGACGAGCGCCAGTCCGTTGACCGGTACGCCCCAGCGGCCGAGGGAGAAGAGCGGCCGGCCCTCCTCGTCCACCGCGTCGGCGGCGGCACCGGGGAACTGTCCGCGAAGACGCCGTACCAGCATCGGCCCGGTGACCATGGCGTACGCGAGGTACAGCATCACGATGCACGTGGTGCCGATCGCCAGGAACGCCTCCGGGGACGCGAAGTTGAGCAGCAGCAGGGCCGCGGCGAGGACGCCGACGACCAGGGCGGGGGCGCTCGGCATGCCGGTGCGCGGATTGACCCTGGCGAGCAGCTTCGAGCCGGGGAGCTGTCCGTCGCGGGCCATCGAGAAGAGCATCCGGCAGGCCGCGGTCTGGATCGCGAGGGTCGCCACCGCGATGGCCACCACGACGTCCGCGAGCAGGAACCGGCCGACGCCGTCGCCCAGACTGCTGGTCAGGACGTAGCTCAGGCCGTCGACGGCCAGGTGTCCGTTCGTCAGGCTGGGCGCGGCGAGCAGACCGCCGAGGACGATCAGGCCGCCCAGCAGACCCGCGGCACCGAGCGCCGTGAGGATCGTGCGGGGCGCGGTGCGCCGCGGGTTGTGGGTCTCCTCGCTCATCTCGCCCGCGCTGTCGAAACCGATCATCACGTACGCCGCCATGAACGAGCCCACGAGCAGCGCGCCCAGCAGGCCGCCCTGGGCGCCGTCGCCCGTGTGGAACGTGATGCCCGGCGAGCGCTTGGAGTGGGTCAGCAGCAGCACGATGATCAGGACGGCGCCGATGATCTCGGCGGTGACGCCGATCCGGTTGACCGCGGACATCACGCGGTTGTCGACGATGTTCACCAGGGTGGTCAGGGCCAGCAGGAGCACGCCGAGCACCGCGGCGTTCGCCGCGCCGGTGGGCGAGGTGGGTGCCGGATCGCCGCCGACCAGCTGGAAACCGGACCAGATCGCCGGCATCACCATCTGCAGGGCGAGCGCCGCGGCCGCGACCACGACGATCTGCCCGATCACCATGATCCAGCCGGCGAACCAGCCGAAGGTCAGCGTCGACAGGCGGGACGACCACTGGTAGATCGCGCCCGAGATCGGGTAGCGGGCGGCGAGTTCGGCGAAGCACGCGGCCACCATCAGCTGGCCGAGCAGGACGGCAGGCCAGGTCCAGAAGAAGACCGGGCCGCCGAAGGCGTAGCCGAACGCGAAGAACTGGAAGACAGTGGTCAGCACCGAGATGAAGGAGAACCCGGCGGCGAACGAGGCGTAGCGGCCGAGGCTGCGGTGCAGCTCCTGGCGGTAGCCGAACTCGGCAAGGGAGGAGTCGCCGGCGTCCGTGGGTACCGGCGGATCGGGACGGAGATCGGCAGGGGCGGAGCTTGTCATGGCGGCAACCTGCTTTCGCGGAGGCGGCGCGGGAGGTCTGTCGGGCGACATGTCTGTCGGGGGCAGCCGGGGCGGGCGACATTCCGTACGGCGACGCTCCTGCCGGCCTGCATCCCGCCCGCATCAATTCCTGTCGGGTGACAGAAATTAGGGACGGCCTGTTTCGCGGGCGTGACACGCCCGTGTCTGCTGGGGGCCGAACTCCTCACGGCCCTTGCGGCGGGCTGGGCCGTGCCGAACGCCGCGAAAAGCGCCGAACGCGCGAAGGCGCCGAACGCGCGAAAGCGCCGGGCGGGCTGGAAATTCCAGTCCGCCCGGCGCTAGCGAGCCAGGGTCTTAGGACGCCGCAGTCCCGGTCTTAGGGCGCCGCAGTCCCGGTCTTAGGAGGCCGCCGTCCCGGCCGGCTCCTGCTCGGCCTCGATGCGGGCGTTCCACTCGCGCTTGGAGGCCTGCCAGCCGTCCTCGTTGTGGCCGAGCCGCCAGTAACCGGAGATCGACAGGTCCTCACGCGGGATGCCGCGCTCGACCCGGAGCAGACGGCGCAGTTCCTTCACGAAGCCCGCCTCGCCGTGCACGAAGGCATGCAGCCGGCCCGCCGGGAACTCCAGCTCCCGCACGGCCTCGACCAGTGCCTCGCCGGCGGGGCGGTCGCCGCGGTGCAGCCAGACGACCTCCACGTCGGTGGCGATCTTCTGCTCCTCGTCCGGGTCCGCGACCTCCACGAAGGCGCGGGCGTCGGTGCCCTCGGGCAGGGCCTCGAGGGCCGCGGCGATCGCGGGCAGTGCGCTCTCGTCACCCACCAGCAGATGCCAGTCGGCGTCCTCGTCGGGGGCGTACGCACCGCCCGGGCCGAGGAAACGCACGAGCTCGCCCGGCTGGGCGCGCATGGCCCAGGGCCCGGCAAGTCCCTCGTCACCGTGGATCACGAAGTCCAGCGTCAGCTCGCGGTGCTCCGGGTCCCAGGCGCGCACCGTGTACGTACGCGTCACCGGCCACTGGTCGCGCGGGAACTCGGCGCGGATCCGCTCCATGTCGAAGGGCTCCGGGTATGTCACGCCCTCGGGCCCGAACAGCAGCTTCACATAGTGGTCGGTACAGGTCCCTGCCGTGAACCCGGCCAGCCCGTCGCCGCCGAGCACCACACGCTGCATGTGCGGGGTCAGCCGCTCGGTGCGGACCACGCGGGCGGAGTGGGGCTTCGGGGCCCGGCGTGCCGGACGCTCTGCCATGACGGCCTCCAAGGTGACGGGCTTAGGCAAGCCTAAGTTAACACCCCCTTGCAGGAATCGCCTCACCTTGTACGGCACGACTTCGCCGACACCCTGCGACTTCTGCCACTTCGTCCGCGATTTCCCTGCGGCTGCTCAGTCCGCAGGGCGCTCCTGCAGGGTCGAGAGCAGTCGCTGCAGCGAACCGCCGAGGCCCCACCGCGCCGCGAGTGCGTCCAGCCCGGCCGGGTCGCGCGGGGTGCGCGGCAGCGCCACCTGCACGTCCGGCAGCGGGACGTCCGCGGCGACCTGTACGACCGTCGGTGCCACGGCGAGATACGGCCCTGCCTCGTCGAGCCTCTTGCGCTGCGCCGGCGTGAGCGCCGACGCCGGGTCGCCGACCGCGGCCGTGATCCCCGCGAGGTCGCCGTACTGCGCGAGGAGCTTCGCGGCCGTCTTCTCGCCGATGCCCGGCACGCCGGGCAGCCCGTCGCTGGGGTCGCCGCGCAGCAGCGCGAGATTCGCGTACCCCGGCCCGTCGACCCCGTACTTCTCGCGCAGCCACGCCTCGTCGGTGGCCTGCAGGGTGCCGACGCCCTTCAGCGGATACAGCACGCGCACCCCGCGCTTGTCGTCGACGAGCTGGTAGAGGTCGCGGTCGCCGGTGACGATGTCGACGGGGCCTGGTGCGTGCGTGGCGTAGGTGCCGATCACGTCGTCCGCCTCGTACCCCTCGACGCCCACGCGCGCGATGCCCAGCGCGTCCAGGACGGCCTCGATGACCGGCACCTGCGGCGAGAGCGTGTCCGGCACCTCCTCCACGTCCGGCCCGGCCTCGGTCTCCTCCGCGACGCGGTGCGCCTTGTACGACGGGATCAGCTCGACGCGCCATTGCGGGCGCCAGTCCGCGTCCATGCAGGCCACCAGGTCGTCCGGCTGATGGTCGCGGACCAGGCGGTCGATGAAGTCGAGCAGGCCGCGCACGGCGTTCACCGGAGTGCCGTCCGGGGCCTTCACCGAGTCCGGGACCCCGAAATACGCCCGGAAGTACAGGGATGCGGTGTCGAGGAGCATGAGCCGTCGCGTTCGCTGAGTCACGTTCGCATCATGCCGCACGGCACTGACAGCCCACGCCGTCCGCCGCTGACAGCCCATGCCGTCCGGCGCTGCCACCCCAGCCGTACGCCGAGGACCGCCCGTGCCGCGCGATGCCCCGCCCACCACATCGCAGAAGTGAACCAACTGTGAACTGAGCCACTCCTCCGTTTGACCTGCACCGATCCGGGCAGGCGCGCTGCCGGAGCGGACCCGGTCGCATCTTCCACCATCTCGGTCGAACGCGGTCGGTCAGTCGGGCGGACCCCGCGCCGCTCCACGGCCCGCCGGCGGGGGAGGCGGGCCGTGTTCGTTCTACGCGAGAGGTTTATGTGTCCAGGCTGCAAGCAGAGCACCTGTACAAAGTGTTCGGCAGACGGCCCGAGGCCGCTGTGGAGAGGCTCCGTCAGGGAGCCGACCGTGACGAGCTGCGTGCCGACGGCACGACCGCCGCGGTCATCGACGCGTCCTTCACGGTCGAACCGGGCCAGATCTTCGTCGTCATGGGTCTGTCGGGATCCGGGAAGTCCACGCTGCTGCGCATGCTCAACGGACTCCTGGAGCCGACGGCCGGACAGGTGCGCTTCGACGGCCAGGACCTGACCGCGCTGAGCGCGCGCGAGCTGCGCGAGGTCCGCTCCCGGAAGATCAGCATGGTCTTCCAGCACTTCGCGCTGTTCCCGCACCGCAGCGTCCTCGACAACGCCGCATACGGCCTCGAGGTGCAGGGCGTCCCGCGCGCCGAGCGCGAGAAGCGCGCCACCGAGGCGCTGGAGCTCGCCGGCCTCAAGGGCTGGGAGCAGTCCTGGCCCGACGAGCTGTCCGGCGGTATGCAGCAGCGCGTGGGCCTCGCCCGCGCGCTCGCCACGGACGCCGACCTGCTGCTCATGGACGAGTCCTTCAGCGCGCTCGACCCGCTGATCCGCCGCGACATGCAGGACCAGCTCCTCCAGCTGCAGAAGACCCTGAAGAAGACCATCGTCTTCATCACCCACGACCTCAACGAGGCCATGCGCCTCGGCGACCAGATCGCCGTCATGCGCGACGGCCGCATCGTCCAGATCGGCACGGCCGAGGACATCCTGGTCACCCCGGCCAACGACTACGTCGCCGCGTTCACCCAGGACGTCGACCGCTCCCGCGTGCTGACCGCGGGCGCGATCATGGCCGACCCGGAGACCGCGTACGGCACGACGACGCCCGACGGCAGGGAGCTGCGCACGGCGCGGGACGTGTTCGACGCGGCGCCCGCAACCGTCTCCGAGGACACGCCGATCGTCGAGCTGTTCACCCCCTGCTCCACCAGCGGCGTGGCGGTCGCCGTCACCGGCGATGACGGTGAGCTCGTCGGCGTCGTACCGCGGGCGCGGCTGCTGGCCGTGCTCGGCGAGCCGATGACGCCGTCCGACCAGCCGCTCGCCGCCGTCCCCGCTCAGGACGGCGCCACAGGCAGCGACGACGACACCGCGGGCAAGGTGATCGCCGGTGCCTAGGATCCGTCTCGGCGACTGGGTCAACGACGGCGTCGACTGGCTCGTGAACCACATGTCCTGGCTCTTCGACGCCGTCAAGGCGGTCGTCGAAGGCATGTACGACGGCATCAACGCCGTCCTGTCCGCCCCCGAGCCGCTGCTCCTCGTGGGCATCCTCGCGGTGATCGCCTGGTGGCTGCGCGGCCTCGTCCCCGGCGTGCTCACCTTCGCCGGCTTCGCGCTGATCGACTCCCTCGAGCTGTGGGACGACGCCATGTCGACCCTGTCGCTCGTGTTGGTGGCGACCATCATCGCGCTGGTCATCTCGGTGCCGGTGGGCATCTGGGCGGCGCGTTCCAGCACGGTCAGCGCCGTCGTACGGCCCGTCCTGGACCTCATGCAGACGATGCCGGCGATGGTCTACCTCATCCCCGCCATCCTCTTCTTCGGCATGGGCGTGCCGTCCGGCATCGTCGCCACGCTGATCTTCGCGCTCGCTCCGGGCGTACGGATGACCGAGCTCGGCATCCGCCAGGTCGACAAGGAGCTCGTCGAGGCGGCGGACGCCTTCGGCACCACGCCCCGCAACACCCTGCTGCGCGTGCAGCTGCCGCTCGCGCTGCCCACGATCATGGCCGGCGTCAACCAGGTGATCATGCTGGGCCTGTCGATGGTGGTCATCGCGGGCATGGTCGGCACCGGCGGCCTCGGCGGCGCCGTCAACGAGGCGATCGGCAACCTCGACGTCGGCCTCGGCTTCGAGGCGGGCATCGGCATCGTCATCCTGGCGATCTACCTGGACCGGATGACCGGCGCCCTCGGCCGCCAGCTCTCGCCGCTGGGCCGCCGCACCGCCGCCAAGGCCCGTGCCGCCATGGGCGGCCTGAAGATCTGGAACCACCGCCCGCGCCCCGCGGTCGCGGTCGTCGGCGTCATCGTCCTCGCGCTCGTCGCGGGCGGCATGGGCATCTTCGGCAACGGCTCGGACTCCGGCGCCGCCTCGGCGTCCACGGACGTCGGCAAGGGCAAGCGGGTCGACATCGGCTACATCCCGTGGGACGAGGGCATCGCCTCCACGTTCCTGTGGAAGGAACTGCTGGAGCAGCGCGGCTTCGACGTCAAGACCACCCAGTACGCGGCCGGGCCTCTCTACACCGGCCTCGCGCAGGGCCAGATCGACTTCCAGACCGACTCCTGGCTGCCCGCCACGCACGCCGAGTACTGGAAGAAGTACGGCAGCAAGCTCGACGACCTGGGCCAGTGGTACGGCTCCACCTCGCTGGAGCTCACCGTGCCCTCGTACGTGAAGGGCGTCGACTCCCTCGACGACCTCAAGGGCAAGAGCGGCGAGTTCAAGGGCAAGATCATCGGCATCGAGCCCAGCGCCGGGATGATGGGCCTGCTCAAGGACAAGGTCCTCAAGGAGTACGGCCTTGAGGGCGAGTACAAGGTCGTGGACGGCTCCACGCCCGCTATGCTCGCCGAGCTCAAGCGCGCGTACGCCAAGAAGGAGCCCATCGTCGTCACGCTGTGGTCGCCCCACTGGGCCTACAGCGACTACGACCTGAAGAAGCTCAAGGACCCGAAGGGCGCCTGGGGCGAGGGCGACGCCGTCCACACGATCGCCCGCAAGGGCTTCGCCTCGGAGAACCCCGAGGTCGGCACGTGGCTCAAGAACTTCAAGATGACCGAGGAGCAGCTCACCGGTCTCGAGGCGCAGATCCAGAAGGCCGGCAAGGGCAAGGAGCAGCAGGCCGTCAAGACCTGGCTGAAGAAGAACCCGGGCCTGGTCGACAAGTGGGCCCCGGTCGCGAAGTCCGCCAAGGGCGCGAAGGGCCAGGGCGAGGCGGCCCGTCCGCTGAACGTCGCCTGGTTCCCGTGGGAGGAGGACATCGCCGTCACATACCTGTGGAAGCACGTCCTCGCGGACCGCGGCTACACGATGAACCTCAAGCAGTTCGCTGTCGGCCCCATGTACACGGCCCTGTCCCAGGGGCAGCTGGACGTGCAGTTCGACGGCTGGCTGCCGTACACGCAGAAGTCGTACTGGGACAAGTACGGCAAGGACCTGACGGACCTCGGCACCTGGTACTCGCCGACGTCCCTGGAGATCGCCGTCCCGTCGTACGTCAAGGGAGTGAAGACCCTCGAGGACCTCAAGGGCAAGAGCGGCGAGTTCAAGGGCAAGATCATCGGCATCGAGCCCGGCACGGGCACGATGAACCTGCTCAAGACCAAGGTCCTGCCCGGCTACGGCCTGGACAAGGAGTACCAGGTCGTCGACGGCTCGACGCCCGGCATGCTCGCGGAGCTCAAGCGCGCGTACGCGAAGAAGGAGCCCATCGCGGTCCTGCTCTGGACGCCGCACTGGGCGTACAGCGAGTACGACCTGACCAAGCTCGAGGACGACAAGGGCCTGTTCGGCAAGGGCGACACGATCCGCACCGTCGCCAGCAAGGCGTTCCCGCAGCAGTACCCGCAGCTCACGAAGTGGATCAAGAACTTCAGGATGAGTGAGAAGGAGCTCGCCGGCCTGGAGAACGAGATCAAGAAGCGCGGCAAGGGCCATGAGGAAGAGGCCGTCGCGGCCTGGGTGAAGGAGAACCCGGGGATCGTGGAGCGGATGGCTCCGCAGTAATCCGGCCGAACCTGGTGGACCTCATGTGAGGGGTGTGCTTCGCCTTTGTGGCGAAGCACACCCCTCATGGCGTTCCCGCGGCCTCTCGGTCGTTCGTACGCTCGATAGCCGCGCCTCATCAGCCCCGTGAGTCCCAGCCGCCCCCGTCCCGCCGACCGTAAGACGACATCCGTGACCGCCGCTGCCCGCAGCCCCCACCGGCCCGTGCGCCTCGCCGCCGCAGTGGCCGTCGTCGTAGCCGCGGTGCTGCTGCTGTCGCAGATACCCCGGGCCAGTGCGGCGCCCGCCTCCGTCGCCACCGCCCGCCTCGCGCAACTGGCCGGGGACGTACGCACCGCGGACGGCTACCGCTACGGCCTGGCGGACGACACCGGCCGGTCCATGGACGCCGCGCAGATCGTGCAGGCGCCCGACGGCACCTACCTCGCCGTCTACCACACGTTCCGCGCCGACGGCCGCTTCCACGCGTCCGTCGCCACCTCCACGGACCTGCTGCACTGGCACCGCCGCCACGACTTCGGCCCCGGCACCCACCAGGCCTCCCTCGCCCCCGACGGGACGGGCGGATATGTCCTCGCCTACGAGAAGGACCCGGACAACCACATCGCCGTACGCGGCTACGACGACCTCGATGCGCTGCTCGCCGGACGGGCCGGCCGCGCGTACGACGCGCCGCGCACCCTCTCGCGCTGCGCCGAGGGCACGCCCAGTATCACCTCCGTCGAGGGCGACACGATCCGGCTCACCGGGCACTACCGGGCGGACTGCGACACCGACCGCCAACTCCGCGCCACTCTGACGGATTTCAGCCACTGGCACGCCGAGCCCGACCACCGCCTCGACCGGGCCGTGCAGTCGTGGGGCAACGCCGGGAACATAGGCGACCGCGCCCTGCTGCGGCTCGACGGCATGAGCGTGGTGCTCATCGAGGGACAGCGGTGGCGGAACGACTTCTCGAGCTGGCAGACCTTTGCATACGATCCCGTCACCGGCCGCGCCGACCGGCTCGTCATCCGCACCCACGGAGGCAGCCGCGCCTTCGCCAATCCCTCGGCGACCCTGCTCACTGCTCCGAACGGCCGTCCGGCACTGCTGATGAGCCTGTTCATTCCCTTGGAGGGAGCGGCGCCCGGCGAGTCGGGCCAGCTCCTGTACTGGCGCGCCCTGTGAGGCCTCGCCGGGAGGCAGGGCGAGTGGGAACGACCCGCCATTGTGTGGACAAGGATGTGACGGGCAGATGAAACCGTTTGCCGAACATGCGTAGGGTGCAGAGAACTCAACAGGGCCCGGAGACCGTACCGGGTTCGTGAGGTCACCCGGGCCGACTCGCGGAATCCGCCGGTCCCGGGACCTGAAAGACCCGACCATGACGATGCACAGGAGGGAGCCGAAGCGATGGACGACAGCAAAGAGACCCTTCGGGTAGGCGCGGCCGTCCGGCGGCGGCGCAGGGCACTGGAGCTCACCCTCGCCGTCGTGGCCGAGCGCAGCGGTCTCTCTGTGCCGTTCCTGAGCCAGGTGGAGAACGAGCGTGCGCGCCCCAGCATGCGCTCCCTCCAGCGGGTCGCGGACGCGCTGGGCACCACGGCCGTGGAACTGCTCGCCGCCGCCGACCCGGCGCGCAGCGTCGCCGTCGTACGGGCCGAGGCGGCTTCCGAGCCCGCGGGCGAACCCCGTGTGCGTCCCCTGGTGACCGGCCGCCACCAGATGCACGCCCAGGAGTTCACCGGCGACCACGACGCCGGCCGGGAGCTCCACCACCGCAACGACAAGCTGATGTACGTGGCCGACGGCGCCGTCGAGGTGGAGGCGGAAGGCAGGGCCTACCGGCTCGGCCGCGGCGACACCCTGTACCTGACCGGCGGCGCCAGACACCGCTGGCGCGCCACAGTCCCGGACACCCGCGTACTCGTCGTGTCCGTGGCGGAGTACATCGAGGCGGCAGAGGACCCACGCCGGTGACCGGCCGCTAGCGGCTACCGCTGTGGGCAATCGTTCCGCAGGGCGCCCTCCGGTACCCCGATCGGCGTAACCGCAAGGAACCCCCACAAGCCCCTGCGCCCGCCGACAAGGCGGGCGCCAACCCCGCCCGCAGGGCAGAAATCAGGTAGCGCGCGCCCGAGAGGGCGCGAATCATGGCGGACATGACTCTCACCGCCCCTCCGGCCGGCGGAGTCCGCACCCCGTGGGAGCACCTCCCGGTCCACGTGCGCGGCGCCGTCGCCGACGTGCTCGGCGCCCCCGTGACCGACGCGGCCACCCAGCGCGGCGGCTTCTCGCCGGGCGTGGCCGCCCGCGTCCGCCTCGCCGACGGCCGTCGCGCCTTCGTGAAGGCGGTGAGCGCCGAGGCCAACCCGGACAGCCCGGAGATGCACCGTACCGAGGCCCGCAACGCCGCCGCCCTGCCCGAGACCATAGCGGCGCCCCGCCTCCTCGGCAGTTACGACGACGGCACCTGGGTGGCCCTCGTCTACGAGGACATCGCCGGACACCAGCCCCACGTGCCATGGCGCGAGGACGAGTTCCACCGGGTCCTCGACGCCGTGAACGACCTCGCGCACGCCCTGAGCCCGTCGCCCTTCGAGGCGCCGACCGTCGCCGAGCGGCAGGCGGACAACTTCCGGGGCTGGGAGCACCTGATCGCCGCGGGGGACACCCACACCCTCGACCCGTGGGCTCGCCGCCATCTGCCCGACCTCGCCGAACTGGCCGCTCCCTGGGCCGGCTTCGCCGCGGGCGACACGCTCGCGCACGGCGATCTCCGCGCGGACAACATGCTGCTCACGGCCGACGAGCGCGTCATCTTCGTCGACTGGCCCCACGCGTCGCTCGCCGCGCCGTGGTTCGACCTCCTCGTCATGCTGCCGTGCGTACGCGCCCAGGGCGGCCCCGACCCCGAGGAGGTGTTCACCAGCCATCCGCTGGGCCGGGCCGCCGACCCGAGGGGTGTCACCTCGGTGCTCGCCGGCCTCGCCGGCTTCTTCGTGCAGCAGGCACGCAGGCCCGCCCCGTCCGGACTGCCGACGCTCAGGGCCTTCCAGTACGCGCAGGGCGCCGCCGCCCTCGAGTGGCTCAGGAAGCGCCTGCGGAAGAAGCGGCGGAAGCAGCGCTAGGCGGCGCACGAAGCAGCACGAAGCGACGCTAGGCCGGGGAGGAGGCAGCGCCGACCAGCGCCCGCATCACCCGCAGGTCCTCGCCCATCTCCGGATGCCACTGCACGCCGAGCACCCAGTGCCGGCCGGGGAGCTCCACGGCCTCGACGGTGCCGTCCTGGGCGTACGCGCAGACCCGCAGGCCCTCGCCGAGCCGGTCCACCGCCTGGTGGTGGTACGTGGGCACGGACGCCTCCTCCGGGACGGCGTCCGCGTACCGCGTGCCCGGCACCGGCTTCACGGCGTGCCGCCCGAACACGCCCACGTCCTGGGTGTGACCCTCGAGGTGCTGGACCAGGGTGCCGCCGAGTGCCACGTTGAGCAGCTGCATGCCGCGGCAGATGCCGAGCAGCGGCGTTCCGGACGCCAGCGCGGCGTCGATCAGGGCGAGTTCCCACGCGTCCCGTTCGCGGGCGGGTGGCCCGGTGCGCGGGTCCCGCTCGGCCCCGTACCGCACCGGTTCGACGTCCGGACCGCCCGCGATGACGAGCCCGTCCAGCCGCGCGAGCGCGGACGCGGCGTGCGCCGGGTCGTCCGGCGGCAGCATCGCGGCGAGGCCGCCCGCGGCCTGCACGAGCCGCGGATAGCCGGCGGGCAGCAGCGCCGCGTCCAGCTCCCAGGCGCCCCAGCGGGCCCCGGACTCCAGATACGTACTGACACCGATCAGCGGTCTGCTCACCATGCACCCCTTCGACGTGCCCGGCGCGCCCGTGGCGCATTCAATGGAACAAAGTCAAACCTTTGCCGCACTGTGCAGCGGAAATCAACCCCGCACAGACAGTCGGGCGACCGCCGCTCACGTCAGGAAGCCCCGCAGCAGGGCCGCCGTTCCCGCGCAGTGTTCCCGCATGATCTCGCGCGCCGCGTCGGCGTCCTGGTCGAGGACGGCCTCCACCAGGGCGGTGTGCTGGCGCTGGGAGTGCTCCAGGTTCCGCACCAGCAGCGGGATGCAGTCCAGGAGGTCGTTGACCTGCGCGCGTACGGCCGCGTACTGCGCGGCCAGGGACGGCGAGCCGCACAGCTCCGCGAGCGTCAGGTGGAGCAGCGTGTCGCGCCGCCGGTAGTCGGCCAGCGGTGCGTCATGGGTCCCGGCCAGGGCGTCGCGCAGCCGCCGGGCCTGCTCGCCCGTCAGCCCGTGCGCCGCGCAGAGCCCGGCGGCGCCGGTCTCCAGCACCTCGCGGAACCGCAGCACGTCCTCGACGTCGGTCTTCTCGACGCGCCGCCGCAGCTCGTCCTCGCCGGGTATACCGGTCCGCTCCACCACGAACGTGCCGCCGTAGCGCCCGCGCTGGGACTCCACCAGGCCCTCTTCCTGCAGGACCTTCAGCACCTCGCGCAGCGTCACCCGGCTGATCCCGAGCCGCTCGGCCAGCTCGCGCTCCGCGGGCAGCCGCCCGCCGCCCGGCACCAGCCCGAGCCGGACCACCTGGAGGATCTGCTCCAGGGCATCCTCGAATCCGTTGCCCGCCCGCACAGGCCGGAGCACCGGTGTCAGCCGGTCGCCGGCATCGGCACCTGATGCATCGGCACCTGACATATGGGCGTACCCCCTTCCTGAACCTTCGGCGAACCCTTCCCAATCAATGGTTCTCAGGAATACCTTAAGTGGCCTCGGCTGACCGAAGGAGACCCTCTCGTGGCAGACGGCACAGCAGACCGCACACCACCGCTCGGCGTCGGGGAACTGCACGCACTCGTCGCGAGCGGCGAGATCGACACCGTCGTCCTGGCCTTCCCCGACATGCAGGGCCGGCTCCAGGGCAAGCGGTTCGCCGCGCGCTTCTTCCTCGACGAGGTCCTCGACCACGGCACCGAGGGCTGCAACTACCTCCTCGCCGTCGACACCGAGATGAACACGGTCGACGGCTACGACATGTCCTCCTGGGACCGCGGCTACGGCGACTTCGCCATGCACCCGGACCTGACCACGCTGCGCCGGGTGCCCTGGAACGAGGGCACGGCGATGCTGATCGCCGACCTCGCCTGGAACGACGGCTCGCCGGTGGTCGCCGCACCCCGGCAGATCCTCCGCCGCCAGCTCGAGCGCCTCGCCGAGCACGGCTTCACCGCCCAGGTCGGCACCGAACTCGAGTTCATCGTCTTCAAGGACACGTACGAGCAGGCATGGGACGCCGCCTACCGCGGCCTGACCCCGGCCAACCAGTACAACATCGACTACTCGGTCCTCGGCACGGGCCGCATCGAGCCCCTGCTGCGCCGCATCCGCAACGACATGGCGGGCGCGGGCCTGACCGTCGAGTCCGCCAAGGGGGAGTGCAACCCGGGCCAGCACGAGATCGCGTTCAAGTACGACGAGGCCCTGGTCACCTGCGACCAGCACGCCATCTACAAGACCGGCGCAAAGGAGATCGCCGCCCAGGAGGGCGTCTCGCTCACCTTCATGGCCAAGTACAACGAGCGCGAGGGCAACTCCTGCCACATCCATCTCTCGCTCGCCGACGCGGACGGCCGGAATGTCATGGCCGGTGCCGGCCCCGGCGGCATGTCGGAGACCATGCGCCACTTCCTCGCCGGACAGCTGGCCGCCCTGCGCGACTTCTCCCTCCTCTACGCCCCCAACATCAACTCCTACAAGCGGTTCCAGCCCGGCTCCTTCGCCCCGACCGCCGTCGCCTGGGGGTACGACAACCGCACCTGCGCCCTGCGCGTCGTCGGCCACGGCCGCTCGATGCGCTTCGAGAACCGGCTGCCGGGCGGCGACGTCAACCCGCACCTCGCCGTCGCGGGCCTCGTGGCGGCCGGCCTGTACGGCATCGAGCAGAAGCTGGAGCTGCCGGAGCCCTGCGCGGGGAACGCGTACGCCGCCGAGTACGAGCACGTCCCCACCACCCTCCGCGAGGCCGCCGAGCTCTGGGAGACCAGCCCCATCGCCGAGGCCGCGTTCGGCGACGAGGTGGTCGCGCACTACCGCAACATGGCGCGCGTCGAGCTGGACGCCTTCGACGCCGCGGTGACCGACTGGGAGCTCCGCCGCTCCTTCGAACGCATGTGAGGCCCTTCTTGTCGTACGAGTCCCACGAGTCCCACGAGCTTCAGGTACTCAATCCGGCCACCGAGGAGGTCGTGGCGACCGTCCCGGCGGCGACCGCTCACGATGTGGACGCGGCGGTGGTGCGCGCCACGGCAGCCCAGGCGCGGTGGGCCGCCCTCGCCCCTGCCGACCGGGCGCGGTCGCTGCGCCGCTTCGCCGCCGCCGTCGACGAACACCTCGAAGAACTCGCCCGGTTGGAGGTCACCGAGGCCGGTCACACGATCGGCAACGCCCGCTGGGAGGCGTCCAACGTCCGCGATCTGCTGGACTACTCGGCCGGGGGAGTGGAGCGGCTGAACGGCCGCCAGATCCCCGTCCCCGGCGGCCTCGACGTCACGCTCCTCGAACCCCTCGGCGTGGTCGGCGTCATCGCGCCCTGGAACTTCCCGATGCCGATCGCCGCCTGGGGGAGCGCCCCCGCACTCGCGGCGGGCAACGCGGTCATCCTCAAGCCCGCCGAGACCACGCCCCTGACCGCGCTCCGGCTGGCCGGACTCGCCCTGGAAGCGGGCCTGCCCGAGCACCTCTTCCAGGTGCTCCCCGGGGAGGGGCCGGTCGCCGGGAACGCCCTCGTCGAACACCCGGGAGTCGCGAAGATCGTCTTCACCGGATCGACGCGCGTCGGCAAGCAGATCATGGCCGAGTGCGCCGACCGCGTGAAGCGCGTGACCCTCGAACTCGGCGGCAAGAGCCCCAACATCGTCTTCGCCGACGCGGACATCGAGGCGGCCGCCCTCAGCGCGCCGATGTCGTTCCTCGACAACTCCGGCCAGGACTGCTGCGCCCGCACCCGCATCCTCGTCCAGCGCACGGCGTACGACCGCTTCCTGGAACTCCTCGCCCCGGCCATCGAGTCCGTCGTCGTCGGCGACCCCGCCGACGAAAAGACCCAGATGGGCCCGCTGATCTCCAAGACCCAGCTGGAGCGGGTCACCTCGTACGTCCCCGGGGACGCGCCCGGAATCCGCGGCACCGCCCCCGAAGGCCCCGGCTTCTGGTTCCCGCCGACCGTCCTCACCGACGTCGACCCGCACGCACGCGTGGCCGTCGAGGAGGTCTTCGGGCCGGTCGCCGTCGTGCTGCCGTTCGAGGACGAGGCCGATGCGATCCGCCTCGCCAACGCCACCGAGTACGGCCTGTCCGGCTCGATCTGGACCCGGGATGTGGGCAGGGCACTCCGCGTCTCCCAGGCGGTACGGGCCGGGAACCTGTCCGTCAACTCCCACTCCAGCGTCCGCTACTGGACCCCCTTCGGCGGCTACAAGCAGTCGGGCCTCGGCCGCGAGCTCGGACCCGACGCCCTCACCGCCTTCACCGAGACCAAGAACGTCTTCATCAGCACGGAGGCCTGAGCCACCCATGACCGAGCAGACCGAGCAGTCCATCTGCCGCCGCCTCGTCGGCCGTACCGCCGTCATCACCGGAGCCGGCAGCGGCATCGGCCTCGCCACCGCGCGCCGGCTCGCCTCCGAGGGCGCGAACGTCGTCTGCGGCGACGTCGACGAGGCGCGCGGCAAGGCCGCGGCCGAGGAGGTCGGCGGGACCTTCGTGAAGGTCGACGTCACCGACCCCGAGCAGGTGGAGGCGCTCTTCAAGACGGCGTACGACACCTACGGCAGCGTCGACGTGGCCTTCAACAACGCGGGCATCTCACCGCCCGACGACGACTCCATCCTGGAGACCGGCCTCGAGGCGTGGAAGCGGGTCCAGGAGGTCAACCTCACCTCCGTCTACCTGTGCTGCAAGGCCGCCATCCCGTACATGCGGCGCCAGGGCAGGGGCTCCATCATCAACACCGCGTCGTTCGTGGCCCGGATGGGCGCCGCGACCTCGCAGATCTCGTACACCGCGTCCAAGGGCGGCGTGCTCGCGATGTCGCGCGAGCTCGGCGTGCAGTTCGCCCGCGAGGGCATCCGCGTCAACGCGCTCTGCCCGGGTCCGGTGAACACGCCGCTGCTGCAGGAGCTGTTCGCCAAGGACCCGGAGCGTGCCGCGCGCCGCCTCGTCCACATCCCCGTGGGCCGGTTCGCCGAGGCCGAGGAGATCGCGGCCGCCGTGGCCTTCCTCGCGAGCGACGACTCGTCGTTCGTCAACGCCACGGACTTCCTGGTGGACGGGGGGATCTCGGGGGCGTACGTCACGCCTCTGTAGTCCCCGCGGCGGTCCCGGGCGAGGCCGCAGCGGTGCCTCGTGCCTCCTCGGCGTCTCCTCAGAGGAACGTGCGCCCCTCGCCCCGGTACGTCGGGACGGTCGCCGTCACGGTCTCCCCCTGGACCAGGTGCAGCTCGTCGAACCGTTCGCACAGCTCCCCGGCCTTGGCGTGCCGGAACCACACCTTGTCGCCGATCAGCAGATCGTCCGCGGGACCGCCCAGCAGCGGGGTCTGCACCTCGCCGGGTCCCTCCTGGGGGTCGTACCGCAGCCCCTCGGGCAGATACGGCACCGGCAGCCGGTCGGCGCCCGCAGCACCCGACGCGGGGTACCCGCCGCCCAGCACCGTCACCACACCCACCCCCGGCCTGCGGACGACGGGCTGTGCGAACAGGGCGGCCGGACGCCCGCTGAACGACGTGTAGTTGTCGAAGAGCCGGGGCACGTAGAGCCCCGAACCTGCGGCGATCTCCGTGACTGCGTCCTCGGCCGCGGTGTGCTGCACGCTGCCCGTGCCGCCGCCGTTCACGAACTCCAGATCGGGCGCCACGGCACGCACCGCGCGGATCGCCTCCGCACGGCGCTCGGCGAGCTCACGCCGGGCCGCCGCCTGCATCAACCGGATCGCGCGTGACCGCAGAGGCCGTCCGGCGACGGAGTCGCCCACTCCCGCGATGTGCCCTTCGTACCCCATCACGCCGACCAGCCGGAAGCCCGGCCGACGGGCCACCGCGCGTGCCAGCTCGGCCAGTTGGGCCGGCGAGTGCAGGGGTGAGCGCCGCGCTCCGACCCGTATCCGTCCGCCGAGCAGGCGCAGCGACGTGTCCAGTTCCAGACAGACCCGCACCTCCTCGCGGCCGCCGTCCCGGGCGTCGTCGATGAGGTGGAGCTGCGCCGGGTCGTCGATCATCACGGTCACGGCTGCCGCGAGCTTGGCGTCGCTCGTCAGCTCGGCGAACGCCTTCCGGTCGGCCGACGGATAGGCGAGCAGGACGTCGTCGAACCCGGAACGCGCGAGCCAGAGCGACTCGGCGAGCGTGAACGACATGATCCCGGTGAACCCCTCACGGGCCAGCACGCGTTCGAGCAGGGCCCGGCAGCGAACGGACTTGCTGGCGACCCGGATCGGCTTGCCTCCCGCCCGGCGTACGAGATCCGCGGCGTTGGCGTCGAAGGCGTCCAGATCCACGATCGCCAGGGGAGCCTCGAGATGGGCTGTGGCCCGGTCGTACCGGGCTCGGTCGGTGGCACGGGCAGTCATGGCGGAAGCCTGCCAGACCGGATTACCGCAGGGTAGGGGGATGTTCCGGGCAGATCGCCCCGGCCCGCGGACCGGTTCCCGTTCGGGCCGCGTCAGCCCGTAGAGTGACGCGAACGCAGGAGAGAACGCGACGCGCCTGTGCCTGAGGGGCTACAGGCCGGCCCCGGCCGGTCTGCCCGGGCATCGCGGCCGGGCACCAGGAAACGGGGGGTGCATGAGCGCCGAACCACGACGCGCCCCTACCCCGCCACGCCCGGCGACACCTCCCCGTACGTTCGCGGATGCAGCGCCGGCGGTGGACGCAGCCGCCACTGGGGGCGCGTCGTCCCCGTCACGTGCGACGGACAACGCTTCGAGTTCGAGTTCGACTTCGACGAACACGTCTGCCGGAGGCGCGGCCCGGACGGCGGCTGCCCCCCTGCCGCGGCCCGGCTCCGCGGCCGCGGAGCCCCCGCCCCCGCCCGCCTCGGCCCGCTTCCCCGACGCGCCGCCGACACCGACGGGTTCGGTACGTCTTCCGGATGCGGTGCCTGCGCCGTCGGATTCGGTGCGTCTTACGGATGGGCCGTCGGGTTCCGTGCCCCGTCCGGATGCGGTGCCCGCTGCGGCCGTCTCGGCGCGCTTCTCCGACGCGGCGCCGACATCGACGGGTTCGGTACGTCTTCCGGATGCGTCGTCTGCGACGACCCGGGGGGTGCCCCTTCCGGATGCCGTGCCCGCTCGGACCGGTTCCGTGCCCCTTCCGGACGAGGTGCCCGCCCCGACGGGTTCCGCGCGCACCCTGGGCACCTCGCCCGCCGGTCCTCTCGTTCCGCCGAGACCGGTGGTCGCCCCGAGACCGGCCGAGTGGAGCGCCCGGACAGGGGCCGACGGCGCGGCGCCTGCCGATGGCGTACGACCCGTCGTACCGCCGCAGCCTGCCGCACCCCCGAGCACCGGTACCCGGGACGCAGCCGTTCCCCCGCCCCCGCCGACTCCGCCCGGGCGTCCGGCGGTTCCGCCGGCCCGGACGCCGGGTCGGCCTGGAATGCCCGGTGGCGCGGTGGACGACGCGGCCGGACCTCTCGCGTCGAGCCCTGCTTCCAAGGCCGACGGGCCGACGGGTGGTGCGGCCGGTTCAGGGCCGTCCGCTGCGCGCGAGGAGCGGCCCGCCGAGACCACTGCCCGTCTGCGCCCCATCAAGGACGACAGCCACCCGGGGAGCGGACCGGCCCGGGCGGCCGCGTCCTCGGCCACGACACCGGCCGCCGGTGTGCCCATAGCCGCGTTCCCGACGGTTCCGGGTCCCTCCGGTATCGCCACCACCGCCGGAACCGCCATCCACGCCGCCGGTCCGACGCTCGGGCACGGAGCCGGGTGGCCGTTCGCGGCCTTCGCACAGCAGGACGCGTACGACGACACCACGCCGCCGCGGCCCATCAGGACGCGGAGCCGGCCGAAGGTCGCGGCAGCCGTGGTCTGCGCCGTACTCGGCCTCGGGCTCATAGGCGGTGCCGTGACGGGGAGCTGGCTGACCGGCGACAGCTCGGCGGCGGCCGGCAGCCAGAACTCCTTCGCGGCGGCCGGCGACCTGTGGCACAGCGTCCCCGTCGACCAGCTGTTCCCGCCCGTCGTCAAGGGCGACGGCGCGGGCCCCGGCGGAGCCGACCGCGTCTGGACGCGGATCGCCGTCGCCCCGGACAGCGGCTGCAAGACCGCCTTCGACCCCCTGCTGCACAAGGCGCTGGCCCCCGTCGGATGTCTGCGCCTGCTGCGCGCCACCTACACGGACGCCACCCGCAGCAACGTCACGACCGTCGGCCTGCTGTTCACCAAGGCCGACGCCGCGGGCATGCGCGCGCTGCACACCCGCTTCGAGGACGAAGGGCTCGACCGGCGCACGGACCTGATGCCCCGGCCGTACGCGGCGAAGGGCACCGTCGCCGACGACTTCGGCGACGACCAGCGGGCGTCCTGGACCGTCTCCGTGCTCACCGACGCCCCGGTCGTCGTCTACGCGGTCTCCGGCTTCGCCGACGGCCGCACCGTCGAGGAACCGCAGCCCGCCGCCGACGCCATGAAGGCCGGCGCCACCACCGCCCCCGCCCAGGCGGGCCTCGGCCACGAGGCGAAGGGCCTCGCCGACCGTGTCGAGCGGAGCCTGCGGAAAACCGTCACCGCGGCCACGGAGAAACACTCATGAAGCGCATCGGGCACGCCCTCCTGGCCGCCCCCCTCGCCTTCGCGCTCGCGCTGCTGCCCGCCACCGCCGCCCACGCCGACGCCATCCGCGCACGGCAATGGGGCCTGGACGCGCTCCACACCCAGCAGGCATGGCGTACGACGAAGGGCAAGGGCATCACCGTCGCCGTACTGGACACCGGTGTGGACGCCACCCACCCCGATCTCGTGGGCAACGTCCTCAAGGGCAAGGACCTGGTCGGCTTCGGCGCGCAGCGCGGCGACGAGACCTGGGCCAACCACGGCACGGGCATGGCCGGGATCATCGCGGGCCACGGACACGGCCCGGGCAACGCCGACGGCGTGCTCGGCGTCGCCCCGGAGGCCAAGATCCTCCCGGTCCGGGTGATCCTCGAGGACGGCGACCCGGCCCGGAAGAGGGCGCGCGCCACCCGCGGCGACGCCCTCGCGGAGGGCATCCGCTGGGCCGCCGACCACGGCGCCGACGTCATCAACCTCTCGCTGGGCGACGACTCCAAGTCGGCCCACCCCGAGCCCTCCGAGGACGCCGCCGTCCAGTACGCGCTGAAGAAGGGCGTGGTCGTCGTCGCCTCCGCAGGCAACGGCGGCGAGAAGGGCGACCACATCTCGTACCCCGCCGCATATCCCGGCGTGATCGCCGTGACCGCCGTCGACCGCTACGGCACACGCGCGTCCTTCTCCACCCGCCGCTGGTACGCGACCGTCGGCGCGCCCGGCTTCGACGTCGTCGGGGCCGACCCGGACCGCAGGTACTACGAGCTCTGGGGCACGAGCGCCGCATCAGCGTTCGTCTCGGGCGCCGTCGCGCTCGTCCGCGCCGCCCACCCCGGCCTCGACCCCGCCCAGATCAAACAGCTCCTCGAGGACACCGCCCGCGACTCCCCGGCCGGCGGCCGCGACGACTCCCGCGGCTACGGCATCGTCGACCCCGCCGCCGCCATCCGCGAGGGCGCCGACCTCCCGAAGGACGACCTGCGCGCGGCGGCCTACGGAAAGAAGTACTTCGGCCCCGGCCCGACCGACTCCGGCTCCGGCGACGGCCCGGCCGACTGGGCCGGCCCGCTCGCGGCCGGCCTGGGCGCCGTGCTGCTGGCGGCGGCGGTCGTGCTGTGGCGGGGGCGGCGAGGAATCCGCCTGAGCTGACCCGGGCCGCCGAGCGGGTGCGTGGCGCGTGCGCCCGGCAGTCGGGCCAAGCGCGCCGCAGGCGCTACGCGTCCAGCTCCGCGGCCGCCGAGACCGCCGCCTTCGCCGCCCGTTCGACCAGGGAGACACCCTTCTCCTTGGACGCGTTGCCGCCCGAAAGGACGGCGACCAGGTACTGCCGGCCGTCCACCGTGACCCGCCCGATGCTGTTGATGTCCCACAGCGCGGTCGTACTGCGCTGCAGCCAGCCGTTCTTCAGCGCCCACCCGGAGCCGGCCGCGGCCGAGACACCCCAGTCCTGATCCGTGGCGATCTTCCCCATCAGCTCCTGGATGTACGCCCGCGATGCCTCGGTCAGCTCCGAGGAGGAGCTGGACGACGACTCGGACGACGTGCCGGCGGACGACGTCGAGTCCGCCGCCCCGAACACCGCCCGCAACAGCGCCACCTGGTCGTCCGCCGTCGTCTGCGTAAGACCCCAGCGGCCGTTCACACCGGCCACCGTCGAGGTGAGCCCCAGCCGCTTGTTGGCCGCGTTCAGCCCGTCGGCGCCGCCGATCACCTGCCACAGTGCCGTCGCCGACGCGTTGTCGCTGTTCTCGATCATCGCCGTCGCGTACGTGCGCTCCTGCGTCGTCAGGTGCCGCCCCGCGTCCTGCGCCTGCAGCAGCAGCGCCGCCAGAATGTCGACCTTGACGATGCTCGCGGTGTCGAACGTCGAGCCGTCCGCGTACACCGCGGCACTGCTGACGCTGCCGCCGTCACCGCCGTCACCGCCGTCGTCCGCCGATGCCTGGACGTCGCCGCTGTCCAGCGCGGTGACCGCGACGGACAGCCGCGCGTCTCCGTCAGGATCCGGCAGCACGTCCGCGAGCGCCTCGGCGAGCGCGTCGTCGGGGTCCACCGTGGGCTCCTCGGTCGGGGTCTGCGACGGCGACGGATCGGCCGACGCCGTCACGGGGACCGTCGCCGACGATGTGGCAGTCACGGAGTGCGCGATACCGACCGCGTCGAGGACCGAGCTGCAGCCCGCCAGCGATCCGACCAGGGCGGTGGTGGCGCAGACCATGCGTATGTGCCGATGCATGCCTGGATGCTCTGCGGTCGCCCTGTGCGGACGGTAAGACGAATCTCAGCGTGCACTGTGAAGACCATGAAGACCGTCTTGAAGACCGCCTGCCGAGGGGGCGGCGGAGCAAGCCGGCGATATGCCGCCTACGGGCGGCGTCCGACGGGTCGATAGGGTCGTGACCGTGGCGAACAAGAACATCCCGGACCCCGGTTTCTCCGACGACGACGGCTCGGCCGACCCCGCGCTGAGCGCCGCGCTCGCCGTCTGGGCCGAGGACCGGACGGCCGAGCAGCCGGTACTGGAGGCCCTCAAGGGCGCCCGGCTCCTGGTCCCCGTCGTCGCCATCCTCGGTGAGGTCGAGGAGGACGAGAACGGTCTGCGCCGCGAGAAGACCAGCGACATGGCCGTGCCCACGCTCAAGGCGGGCGCGCGCACCGCGCTGCCCGCCTTCACGTCCACCGAGTCCCTGGCCCGGTGGGACCCGGCCGCCCGACCCGTCGCCGTCCCCCTGCATCAGGCGCTCCAGGCCGCGGCCCACGAAAAGGCCGACACGATCGTGCTGGACCTCGCGGGCCCCGTACCGTACGAGCTCACCGGAGCCGCCCTGCTCGCCCTCGCCGAGGGGCGCACCAGCACCGATCCGCTCGCCGACCCCGCCGTCACCGAAGCGGTGCGCGCCGCCGTCGCCGCCGAGCCCGCGGTTCTCCGTGCCCACCTCGGCCCCGGCAGCGCCGACGGCACCCTCGCCCTCGTCCTCGATCCCGCCGCCGCCCCGGCCGAGGCGGTCCGCCGCGTCGCCGAGCGCCTGGCAGCCGACGACACACTGAGGGCCCGCCTGGTCCGCGGCCTCGATCTGGCAGTGCTGCCGACCGGGACGACACCACCGGGCGAGCCCCTCTTTGTGCGTTCCTGACGCGCGTATGCGGGTGTGCGTCTGACGTCTACGTCGTACGGGACCGACGACTCAGCCGAAGACCGGACCCGTGTACTTCTCGCCCGGGCCCTTGCCCACCTCGTCCGGTACCAGCGAAGCCTCGCGGAACGCCAGCTGCAGCGACTTCAGCCCGTCGCGCAGCGGAGCGGCGTGGAAGGAGCTGATCTCCGTCGTGCTCGCGTCGAGCAGACCGGCCAGCGCGTGCACCAGCTTGCGGGCCTCGTCCAGGTCCTTGTGCTCGTCGCCGTCCTCGGTGAGGCCGAGTTTCACGGCGGCGGCGCTCATCAGGTTGACCGCGACCGTCACGATCACCTCGACCGCGGGAACCTCCGCGATGTCGCGGGTCAGGGCGTCGAAATCGGGGGTCTCCTCGGCCGTCACCGGAGAGGTGGCAGCCACCGCGGAGTCGGCAGGCGCCGAGGCGTCGGTCGGGGGGGTCGCGTCGTTCATGCCCCACACGATAGGCCCAGCCGCGCCGGCCCCCGTCTGCGGGAGCCCGCGGTGAGGGCACGGAAGCCCACAGTGAGATCTCAGGTCCCCGGAGTGCGTCCTCGGAAGTCCGGTGCGGGGTGATTAGCCCCGTACCCGCAGAGCTGATAGCCTTGCGTAATGACCGGTCGGACACCGACGTGCCCGACCCACAAAGTGGAGGCTCCGAACTCCCACCTGACCGCCCTCGCGGGCGGCGGGTCACCGGTCAGACGGTCCGCCTTTTGGTGATGTCCGTCCGATGCGCCCCGCGGTCTCGCGACGGTGCTCCGGTTGTGCAAGGAGCCCCGCATGTGATCGTCCGGGGCATTTTTCGTGCGCCGGCGCGGTTAGGTCCAACGAACACAGACGTTACGCGGCTGTCCGCCAGACTGTCGCGCGGTGCTACCGAGGAGGATCCATCAGCGCCGAGCCCCGCATCAACGACCGGATTCGCGTTCCCGAGGTGCGACTTGTCGGTCCCAGCGGCGAGCAGGTCGGGATTGTCCCGCTTGCCAAGGCCCTGGAGCTTGCGCAGGAGTACGACCTGGACCTGGTCGAGGTCGCGGCGAACGCCCGTCCGCCCGTGTGCAAGCTCATGGACTACGGGAAGTTCAAGTACGAGTCGGCCATGAAGGCCCGTGAGGCGCGCAAGAACCAGGCGCACACGGTCATCAAGGAGATGAAGCTCCGGCCGAAGATCGACCCGCACGACTACGACACCAAGAAGGGTCATGTCGTCCGGTTCCTCAAGCAGGGCGACAAAGTCAAGATCACGATCATGTTCCGTGGCCGCGAGCAGTCCCGGCCGGAGCTGGGTTACCGGCTGCTGCAGCGCCTCGCGGAGGACGTCCAGGACCTCGGTTTCATCGAGTCGAACCCGAAGCAGGACGGCCGCAACATGATCATGGTCCTCGGGCCGCACAAGAAGAAGACCGAAGCGATGGCCGAGGCCCGCGAGGCCCAGGCGGCCCGCAAGGCGGAGGCGAAGGCCAACCCCGGCCGTTCGCAGAACGCCGCCGACGAGCAGCCCGCCGAGGCCCCGGCCGAGGCTTCCGCCGAGGCCTGATCCCAGGACGCCAGTCCCGGGGGTCCAAGCGTCCCGGGGCGCCAGTCCAGGGATGTCAACCGATACATCTGACGCTCCCGCATGCCCGGTTGAAAGACCGGGCATCGGAGCGCCACTGACGAGGAGAGAACGGCGCTATGCCGAAGAACAAGTCGCACAGCGGTGCCAGCAAGCGCTTCAAGGTCACCGGCTCCGGCAAGGTGCTCCGTGAGCGCGCCGGCAAGCGCCACCTGCTCGAGCACAAGTCGTCCCGTCTGACGCGTCGCCTCACCGGCAACGCCGAGATGGCCCCGGGCGACGCCAAGAAGATCAAGAAGCTTCTCGGCAAGTGACGTCGTGGCCCCCGGCGAGCGGGGGCCGTATGACGCCAGGACCGGGACCCATTCGATACCGGGCCGTGTGACGACACACCACGGCCCCGCTACAAGGAGTTAAGAAGTGGCACGCGTCAAGCGGGCAGTCAACGCCCACAAGAAGCGCCGGGCGATCCTCGAGCAGGCCAGCGGCTACCGCGGTCAGCGCTCGCGCCTCTACCGCAAGGCGAAGGAGCAGGTCACCCACTCCCTCGTCTACAACTACAACGACCGCAAGAAGCGCAAGGGCGACTTCCGTCAGCTGTGGATCCAGCGCATCAACGCCGCTGCCCGCGCCAACGGCATCACCTACAACCGCTTCATCCAGGGCCTGAAGGCTGCGGGCGTCGAGGTGGACCGCAAGATCCTCGCCGAGCTGGCCGTCAACGACGCCGGTGCGTTCGCCGCGCTCGTTGAGGTTGCGCAGAAGGCGCTGCCGAGCGACGTCAACGCGCCGAAGACGGCGGCCTGACGGCTCGCCGCCCCCAGCGTTAACGGACCCGCAGGCCTTGGGCCTGCGGGTCCGGTTGTGTCCGGCCCCGGTCAGCCCGGTCCCTCTCACCGCAAGAGGCACCGTGCGTCGTGGGTTGTGCCCACCCTCCCCCAGCTACCGCTGGGAGGTGCCCCCAGCCCTGGGGGTACCTCCCAGGCCCTTAAGGCACTGGGGGAGGAACGACTGCCCACAACGGTGCCCACAGTTCCGTACCCGAAAGTGAGTCCATGTCCGGCCCCGAGCTGATCTCCCCGCGCTCGCCGCGTGTCTCCGCCGCCAGGCGGCTGGCGAGGCGCAACTTCCGCGGCAAGGAGCGGCGGTTCCTCGCCGAGGGGCCGCAGGCCGTGCGGGAGGCGGTCAGGTACCGGACGGACGAGGGGCCAGCGCTCGTCGAGCTGTTCGCCACCCCCGAGGCCGCCGAGCGGTACGCCGACATCGTCGGGGACGCACGGGCCGCCGGGGCCCGGGTACATCTGGCGGCCGACGAGGTGATCGGCGAGATCTCGACAACGGTCACCCCGCAGGGCCTCGTCGGGGTGTGCCGGTTCCTCGACACGGACTTCGACGACATCCTCGCGGCCCGGCCCCGGCTCGTCGCCGTCCTCGCGCACGTCCGGGACCCCGGCAACGCCGGCACGGTGCTGCGGTGCGCGGACGCCGCGGGAGCCGACGCCGTCGTCCTCACCGACGCGTCCGTGGACCTGTACAACCCGAAGGCGGTGCGCGCCTCCGTCGGTTCGTTGTTCCATCTGCCCGTCGCGGTCGGAGTGCCCGTCGACCGGGCCGTCCAGGGCCTCAAGGACGCGGGCGTACGCATCCTCGCCGCCGACGGCGCGGGGGAGCACGACCTCGACACCGAGCTCGACCATGGCACCATGGGCGGCCCCACCGCCTGGGTCTTCGGCAACGAGGCCTGGGGCCTGCCGGAGGAGACCCGCGCCCTCGCCGACGCCGTCGTCCGCGTGCCGATCCACGGAAAAGCCGAGAGCCTGAACCTCGCGACCGCCGCGGCCGTCTGTCTCTATGCCTCCGCACGCGCGCAGCGGGCCACCGGAGGGTGCCGTGCCACGGCGCCCGGGACGGTTCACTGAGGAAACGGGGGCGCCTGCGCGACGTCGGCGCAATCGCACGGCGCGCCGTCACAGGGTGTCGCCCTGTAACCGACGCCTAGTAGGGTGACGCACTCGGGGGCCTCCCCCCCAAGCTCTCGGCTTCTCCTCCCATGCCTCAAGGGCCTGGGAGGTACCCCCGGAGCAGGGAGGTACCCCCGCCGCCGGTTCGAGAGGTGGGGTACGGGGATGGCTGTCGGCACAGGCAGGGCGGCGGAGGCAGGAAGGGCCTTCGCTCCTTCTTCGTGCGGCCCGGACGACCCGGACGGCCTGCACGACCTGCACGACCTGGACGACCTGGAGAACCTGGGAATCGTCCCCGACGACCTGCCCGACGGCCTCGTCGTCGCCGACGAGAACGGCCGCGTCATCTGCTTCAACCGCGCGGCCTCCCGTATCACCGCCGTTCGGCGCTCCGACGCCATCGGCCGCCCGCTCGAGCACGTCCTCCCGCTGGAGGATCTCGAAGGCCGCCGCTGGTGGCAGCTCACCGATCCGTACGGCGGCCTCGCCACCCGCGTCGGGCAGCCCGAGCGCAATCTGCTGCTGCCGGGCGGCCGCGAGGTCCTGGTCTGCGCGCGGTACGTGCGCACCGCGCCCACCGGACCCGTGCGCCGCGTCGTCGTCTCGCTCCGCGACACCGAGGCGCGCCGCCGCACCGAGCGCAGCCACGCCGAGCTGATAGCGACCGTCGCCCATGAGCTGCGCTCGCCGCTCACCTCCGTGAAGGGCTTCACGGCGACGCTGCTGGCCAAGTGGGAGCGGTTCACCGACGACCAGAAGCGGCTGATGTTGGAGACCGTCGACGCCGACGCCAGCCGCGTCACACGGCTGATCGCCGAGCTCCTCGACATCTCGCGGATCGACTCCGGCCGGCTGGAGGTTCGCCGGCAGCCCGTCGACATCGGGGCGGCGGTGGCCCGCCACATCCAGTCGCACGTCGCCGCGGGCCAGTCCGCCGACCGTTTCCTCGTACGGATCGAACACCCGCTGCCCGATCTGTGGGCCGACCCCGATAAGATCGACCAAGTGCTGAGCAACCTGCTGGAAAACGCGGTGCGGCACGGCGAGGGAACCGTCACCATCGAGGTGGCGTCCGCGCCCCTCAAGAACCAGTCGGCAGGAACGGCAGTCACCGTGAGCGACGAAGGTCCCGGCATCCCCGAGGAGTCGATGGGCCGCGTCTTCACCCGCTTCTGGCGGGGCAGCAAGCGCGGCGGGACCGGCCTGGGCCTGTACATCGTCAAGGGCATCGTCGAGGTCCACGGCGGGACCATCACGGTCGGGCGCGCGCCCGGCGGTGGCGCCCAGTTCCGATTTACGTTGCCCGTGGGCACCCCGGCCTATCTGCTCTGAGCCGGATCCAGCCGCCCGCGGGCTCATTCGCACACCTCACCCCCGTTAGACTCGGCCATTGGCACGTTTGTGTCCGCGTTCCTGGGCGACAGCGCCCCCGAGTCGGAACGGGGCCTTCAGCCAGCCAACCGGAAGCACGGGAAGAGATGTCGGCACCGAACAAGTCGTACGACCCAGTCGAGGTCGAGGCACTGAAACCGGAAGAGATCGAGCGCATGCGGGACGAGGCGCTCGCCGCCCTCGCGGCCGCCGGCGACCTCGAGCAGCTCCAGGAGGCGAAGGTCGCCCACACCGGCGGCACGTCCCCGCTGTCCCTCGCCAACCGCGAGATCGGCGCGCTTCCGCCGCACGCCAAGGCCGACGCCGGCAAGCGCGTCGGGCAGGCCCGCGGCGCCGTCAGCAAGGCGCTCGCCGCCCGCCAGGTCGAGCTCGAGGCCGAGCGCGACGCGCGCGTGCTGGTCGAGGAGGCCGTGGACGTCACGCTGCCCCACGACCGCACGCCCGCGGGCGCGCGTCACCCGCTGACCACGCTCTCCGAGCGCATCGAGGACATCTTCGTGGCCATGGGTTACGAGGTCGCCGAGGGCCCGCAGGTCGAGGCCGAGTGGTTCAACTTCGACGCGCTGAACATCGGCCCGGACCACCCTGCGCGCGGCGAGGCGGACACGTTCTTCGTCCAGGGTCCTGACGGCGGCACCGAGTCCGGCGTCGTGCTGCGCACCCACACGTCGCCCGTGCAGATCCGCTCCCTGCTCGACCGCGAGCTGCCGGTCTACGTGATCTGCCCCGGCCGCGTCTACCGCACCGACGAACTGGACGCCACGCACACCCCCGTCTTCCACCAGGTCGAGCTGCTCGCCATCGACGAGGGCCTGACCATGGCCGACCTCAAGGGGACGCTGGACCACATGGTCCAGTCGCTGTTCGGCGAGGGCATGAAGACCCGGCTGCGGCCGAACTTCTTCCCGTTCACCGAGCCGTCCGCCGAGATGGACATGCTCTGCTACGTCTGCAAGGGCGAGTCCGTCGGCAACCCCGACCGGCCCTGCCGCACCTGCTCCAGCGAGGGCTGGATCGAGCTCGGCGGCTGCGGCATGGTCAACCCGCGGGTGCTGGTCGCCTGCGGCGTCGACCCGGAGAAGTACAGCGGCTTCGCCTTCGGGTTCGGCATCGAGCGGATGCTGATGTTCCGCCACAACGTCGAAGACATGCGAGACATGGTCGAGGGTGACGTCCGGTTCACCCGGCCGTTCGGGATGGAGATCTGATGCGGGTCCCGCTTTCTTGGCTGCGGGAGTACGTCGACCTGCCGGCGACTGAGACCGGGCGCGACGTCCAGGCCAAGCTCATTGCGGCCGGTCTCGAGGTCGAGACCGTCGAGCAGCTCGGCGACGGCCTCAAGGGGCCGCTCGCCGTCGGCCAGGTGCTGACCATCGAGGAGCTGGAGGGCTTCAAGAAGCCGATCCGCTTCTGCACCGTCGACGTCGGCCAGGCCAACGGCACGGGCGAGCCCCAGGAGATCGTCTGCGGCGCCCGCAACTTCTCCGTCGGCGACAAGGTCGTCGTGGTCCTGCCGGGCGCCGTGCTGCCCGGCGGCTTCGCGATCTCCGCCCGCAAGACCTACGGCAAGACCTCGCACGGCATGATCTGCTCCAGCGACGAGCTGGGCATGGGCGACGACGGCTCCAAGGGCATCATCGTCCTGCCGCCGGAGACCGAGATCGGCAAGGACGCCATCGAGCTGCTCGAGCTGGTCGACGAGGTCCTCGACATCGCCGTCACGCCGGACCGCGGCTACTGCCTCTCGCTGCGCGGCGTCGCTCGCGAGGCCGCCATCGCCTACGGCATTCCGCTGCGCGACCCGGCGCTGCTCGACGTCCCGGGCCCCAACGCGTTCGGCTACCCGGTGCAGGTCTCCGACCCCACCGGCTGCGACCGTTTCACCGCCCGCACCGTCACGGGCCTCGCCCCGGAGGCGCGCTCCCCGATCTGGCTGCAGCGGCGCCTGCAGAAGGTCGGCATGCGCCCGATCTCGCTCGCCGTCGACGTCACCAACTACGTGATGATGGAGCTCGGCCAGCCCCTGCATGCGTACGACCGCTCGCTCGTCCAGGGCACGATCGGCGTGCGCCGGGCCGAGCCGGGCGAGAAGCTCACCACCCTCGACGGCGTCGTGCGCACGCTCGACGCCGAAGACCTGGTGATCATCGACGAGCGCGGGCCGATCGGCCTCGCCGGTGTCATGGGCGGCGCCAACACCGAGATCGCCGACCACGACGACACCGAGAACTCGACGACCGACGTGGTCATCGAGGCCGCGCACTTCGACGCCGTCTCCATCGCCCGTACGGCCCGCCGCCACAAGCTGTCGTCGGAGGCGTCCCGTCGCTTCGAGCGCGGCGTCGACCCGCTCGCCGCGGCCGCCGCCGCCCAGCGCACCGTCGACCTGCTGGTGCTGCTCGCGGGCGGCACCGCCGAAGCCGGTGTCACCGAGGTCGTCGCGCCGTCCGCGCCGCGCACGATTGCCATCCCGGCGAACCACCCGGACAAGGTCGCGGGCGTCGACTACGGCCGTGAGACCGTCGTGCGCCGCCTGCAGGAGATCGGCTGCGACGTGTACGGGCAGGACGAGCTGATCGTCACCGTCCCGTCCTGGCGGCCCGACCTCACCGACCCGAACGACCTGGCCGAAGAGGTCATCCGCCTGGAGGGCTACGAGAACCTGCCCTCCACGCTGCCCAAGCCCCCGTCGGGCCGCGGCCTGACCCACCGGCAGCGCCTGCACCGCCGCGTCGGCCGGGCCCTGGCCGGGGCCGGCTACGTCGAGGCGCCGAACTACCCGTTCATCAGCGAGCAGATCTTCGACCAGCTCGGCCTCGACGCCGACGACCCGAACCGCCGTGTCGTCAAGCTGACCAACCCGCTCAACGACGAGGAGCCCGCGCTCCGTACGTCGCTGCTGCCGGGCCTGCTCGCCGCCCTGCGCCGCAACGACGGCCGGGGCGCGCACGACCTCGCGCTGTTCGAGACCGGTCTGGTGTTCCACCCGCGCGAGGAGCAGCGTGTCGCCGCCGCTCTGCCCGTCGACCGGCGTCCGACCGACGAGGAGCTCGCGGAGCTGAACGCCGCGCTGCCCGAGCAGCCGCGCCACGTCGCCGTCGTCCTCGCGGGCGCCCGCGAGCAGGCCGGCTGGTGGGGCCAGGGCCGCCCGGCGGACTGGGCCGACGCGGTCGAGGCCGCCCGGACGGTGGCCCGCGAGACGGGCGCCGAGCTGATCGTGCGCCAGGGCCAGTACGGTCCGTGGCACCCGGGCCGGTGCGCCGAGCTGGCGATCACCGTCGACGGCGCCGAGCGGATCGTCGGCCACGCGGGCGAGCTGCACCCGCGCGTCGTCAAGGCCCTGGGCCTGCCCGCGCGCGCCTGCGCGATGGAGCTCGACCTGGACGCCCTGGAGCAGGCGGGCGACGGCACCCCGCAGGCGCCGGGCATCTCCACCTTCCCGGTCGCCACCCAGGACGTCGCTCTGGTCGTCGACACGTCCGTCCCCGCGGCGGAGGTCGAGGCCGTGCTGCGCGAGGGCGCGGGTGAACTCCTCGAGTCCATCCGGCTGTTCGACGTCTTCACCGGCGAGCAGATCGGCGAGGGCAAGAAGTCCCTGGCATACGCGCTGCGCTTCCGCGCCGCCGACCGCACGCTGACCGTCGAGGAGGCCTCGGCGGCCCGTGACGCGGCTGTCGCGCTGGCGGCCGAGCGCACCGGGGCGGTGCTGCGCGGGGCGTAGGCACTGCGCACGTGGGCAGTGCCACGTGCATAGTCCCTGGTGAGGGGCGTATCCAGAGACTGGATGCGCCCCTCACTCATTCGGGTGGGAAGTCGGGGCGAGGAGCCTCGGTCCCGGCAGCCGGTCGAAAGAATCTGTCCGGCCGCGGAGACGGCCTGCTCGCTGCTGCGCTCTTCCCAGGCGATCCCCGGGCCGAGCGGAGGGGCATGCCGCCTCCGGGGCACGGCAGTTCATCGTGAGGCAGACCGCGGGAACAAGGTCCTAGACCCAGGGGGCGCCATGATCCGTGTCAAGGCCGGAGCTCCCTCCGCGGCAGGGTCCCCGGCGGCCCCCTGGGCCACGGGCCGCGCCCGCCTGACGCCCGGCCGTTCGCACTGGATCCGCCGGGCCCTCACGCTCGGGCTGCCGATGACATGGGGCGCCCTCGCCATCCTGTACAAACTCACCTGCCCGCTCGCCCAGCAGAGCGGCCTCGGGGCGCGGATCGTCTCCAGCGCCGTCTTCTTCACCATTGGCATCACGCTGATAGCGCACGTACGCCGCACACTGCTGCGCGAGTTGCGCCAGGCCCGCAAGGTGGCGGGCGCCGCGCAGAACGTACTGCTGCGTCCCCTGCCGCCGCGTATCGACGGCCTCGCCCTCGCGGCCGGCCGGCTCTGCGCGGACCGCGGTGCCATGGTCGGCGGCGACCTGTACGAGGTGATGGCGACCGAGCACGGAGTGCGGGTCGTCATGGGCGACGTACGAGGACACGGCCTCGGCGCGATCGGGACCGTCGCCGCGCTGCTCGGCAGCTTCCGCGAGGCGGCGCACGACGAGCCCGAACTCGCCTCCGTGATGCGCCGGCTGGAACGTGCGATGGCCCGGCACCTGTGTGAGCGGGCGCGGGCCGAGCACCCCTCGTCCGGGCCCGCCGCCGCCCCGGGCTTCGGCACCCCCGGCGCGATGGAACCCGACGGCCCGGCCGCGGAGGAGTTCGCCACCGTACTGCTCCTGGAGATCCGCCGGGACGGCGAGATCGTCGCCCTCAACTGCGGCCATCCATGGCCGTACGTGCTGCGCGGCGGGGACCAGGAGACGGCCGCGTCGAACGGCTCCCCGGAGCCCGGTGCAGGCGCGGGCGGCCGGGTGGAGCCTGTCGTCGGTGGGGAGCCGATGCCGCCGCTCGGGCCGTTTCCGCTGCCGGACGAGCTGCCCTTGCAGCGGTGTGGACGGCTGCTGCCGGGCGAGATGCTGTTTCTGCACACCGACGGCGTGGAGGACGCGCGTGACGCGGCCGGCACGTTCTTCCCCCTGCGGACCGTGCTCACCGAAGCGGTGGCGGGGCAGGTCTCGCCGCAGGCCGTGATCGGTTCGGTGTACACGCGGTTGCTGCAGCACTCCCGCGGGGGACCGGCCGACGACGCGGCGTTTCTGGTGGTGTGCAACGAGCGCGGTCGGGCGCCGAAGCATCCGGTCCCGGGCCGGCCGGCCTCGGGCGGGCCGGCTCCCGAGGCAGGCTGTTCCGGCGAGCAGGCTTCCTGTGCCTGTGCGCCCGCTTCCCAGGAACGCCCGTCACGCACGCCCAGGCCCGGCCTCACTGCCGGGAGCCGCGCCCCCGCGCGGCCCGCCAGGTGAGACGCGTGTAACGCTCCGCCGCCGTCGGCCTGCCGGTCGCGGGGCCGTGTCCGCGCATCACGCGGAGCGGGCTCTTTGACACGGCGCGCGCCGTCCGCCCTGCCGCGGAGTGTCGGGCAGTCGGCACGGGCGGACGGCGCGAAGGCGGGCCGCCGCACTGTACGAGGGGGAGCCGGCGGCCCGGCCGGCCTCTTTCGAGGCATTCCAGTCAAGCGAGTCGAAAGTGGCCGGAACAGGGTGCACACCACCCCGGACGCGGGCACTCCGTTCACACCCCGTGTGAAGTCCGCAGGGCCCAGTCCGCACTCCTTCAGGGTCACGAGGGGCGTCAGCGCGCTAACCTGCCGTGCAAGACGGACGCCCTGCTGTCGGGCTGGGGCCCGGGCCCCGCGGCGCCGCCGGTGACGGGCTCTCCGGGCAGACGCAGCGCTGTCGGCACCGAGCCACCGGAGGGCATCGATGCAGCCCAACACCCTGCTCGACGCGATTCTCGACGAGGCCGGCATCTCCCATGCGGGGCTCGCCGCCCACGTCAACCAGGCCGGCAAGGCGCGCGGCGTCGCCCTCAGATACGAACACACCGCGGTCGCCCGCTGGCTGAAGGGCCAGCGGCCGCGCGGCCAGGTGCCCGACCTGATCTGCGAGGTCCTCGCCGCCCGGCTGCGGCGCCCCGTCACCCTCGACGACATCGGACTCGGCGTACCGGGCAGACCGGCCGTGGTGAGCGGCAGCACGCTCTCCGGGTTCGTCGACCGGGCCACGGCCCTGTGGCGCTCCGACGAACAGCAGCGGTCGCACATCCTCGGCGCGCCCGCCGTCACCGGCACGCCCGCGGTCATGCCCGTATGGGAATGGGAGAACCCGCCCGAGGACGTCGACGTCTCGCGCGGCGGCCTGCACCCGGTCAGCACGGCCGACATCGACATGCTGCGCGCTGCCCGGGCGCACTACGAGCAGCTGTACCGCAAGGCGGGCGGCGTCGCGACCCGCGCCCGTATCGTCGGCTTCCTCAACGCCGAGGCCGCGCCGCTGCTGCGCGGCAGGTACACCGACGCCACCGGGCGCCAACTGCACCGTGCGACAGGCGGGTTGGTGGCCATCGCGGGCATCTGCGCCTACGACTCGGACGCGCACGGCCTCGCCCAGCGCTACTTCCACCAGGCCCTGCGGTTGGCCAAGGCGAGCGGGGACCGGGGGCTCGGCGCCTATGTGATCGCCCTGCTCGTCAACCAGTCGCTGTTCATGCGCGAGTACCGCCAGGCCGTGGCCTTCGCGGAGGCCGCGCTGCGCGCGGCTGGCCGGCACATCACCCCGGCGCTCGCCTCCGACCTCTACGCGATGCAGGCCAAGGCGTACGCCCACCTCGGCGACGGCAACAGCGCACTGGCCTGCATCCGGCGTGCCGAATCGGCGGCCGAACGCATCCACCGCGGCCACGAGCCGGACGAGACCGGCTACGTCCAGCCGGGCCTGGTCAACGTACAGGTGGCGGAGGCGCTCCTCAGCCTCGGCGACATCGCGGCGGCGTGGCAGCACGCGGCGGCCGCGGTGGAGAACCCCGCCCACGACCGGGGCCGGGTCCACCGGCTGGCCATGCTGAGCCACATCGAACTGCGCCGGGGCAACGCCGACCGGGCGGCTGCCACAGCGGTGGAAATGGCCGAACGAGCCAGGGGAATGGAGTCCCAGCGGCTGCGCGACAGACTCCGCGCGGTACGCGCACAACTGGTGAGCAGCGGCTGCGCGAGCACCGCCGAAGCGGCCGAACTCATCGACGGCGCACTGCGCGTACCGCTCTAGACACCGTCCCACCGGCGCGCGTACCGCTCCTGGAAAGGGCCCACCGGCCCTGCTGTGCGCACGCTCCTGCTGCGATATTGCCATCTACTCGGTGGAAGGTGGCAGAACCGTGCAGTGGACGAAACAGAGCGAACAGACTGTCTATGAAAACCGCTGGTTCAGCGTCAATCTCGCGGATGTCGAGCTGCCGGACGGCCGGCACCTCGACCACTTCCTGATCCGGCTGCGGCCCGTGGCCGTGGCCACCGTCGTCAACGAGGCCAACGAGGTTCTTTTACTGTGGCGGCACCGCTTCATCACCGACAGCTGGGGTTGGGAACTCGCCGCGGGCGTCGTCGAGGACGGCGAGGACATCGCCCACGCGGCCGCCCGCGAACTCGAGGAGGAGACAGGGTGGCGGCCCGGCCCGCTGCGGCACCTGATGAGCGTGGAGCCCTCCAACGGGCTCACCGACGCCGTGCACCACATCTACTGGGCCGACGAGGGCGCGTACACCGGACATCCCGTGGACGCCTTCGAGTCGGACCGGCGTGAGTGGGTCCCGCTCAAACTCGTCCCCGACATGGTCGCCCGCGGCGAGGTCCCGGCCGCCAACATGGCGGCGGCGCTGATGCTCCTGCACCACCTCAGGCTCGGCCACGACGGTTCACCGCATGTGCCCGAGGGCCGGTCCTAGTGGCCGAGGGCCTGCCAGACCGCCACCGCCACTGCTCCGACCGTGGCGAGGGCGGCGACGGCGGGCAGGGGCCAGCGGGCGTGTTCGAGGGCGGCGATCCGGGCGGTCAGGTCGTCCAGATCCTTGACGCTCTGTTCGTCGCGCTGCGTGAGCAACGCCAGTCCGCCGTCGACGCGGGCCAGGCCCACCTCGAGGCAGCGGCGTAACTCCGCGAGTTCCTCCGGGACCACGGGATGCTCGGGGTCGGTGGTCACGTGTGCGCTCCTTTCCGTAGTCGGCACATCCCTTGCAAGCGCACGGAAAGTCAACCCGCCTGGTGTATGCGGCGGGAGAGTGTGCGAGGGGCATATGCGGGCCCGGTGCGCACACGGTGTGTGAACGGTTCGGGCCCGGCGCTCAGGAGAGCACCGGGCCCGAATCAGCTACAAAGAGTGAGCGTCACACCCTGTTGCGACGTCAGGGGTACGCGGGGGTCAGCCGTACGTGTAGAAGCCCGACCCCGTCTTGCGGCCCAGCCGGCCCGCGTCGACCATCCGCTGCAGCAGCGGGGGAGCGGCGTACAGCGGCTCCTTGTACTCCTCGTACATCGAGTCGGCCACCGAGGCCACGGTGTCCAGGCCGATCAGGTCGGACAGCTTCAGCGGACCCATGGGGTGGGCGCAGCCCAGCTCCATGCCGTTGTCGATGTCCTCGCGGCTGGCGATCCCCGACTCGAACATCCGGATCGCGGAGAGCAGATACGGGATGAGCAGGGCGTTGACCACGAAGCCCGAGCGGTCCTGGGCGCGGATGGCGTGCTTGCCCAGCACCTTCTCGACCAGCAGCTGCGCCCGGCCGAGGGTGCCCTCGGAGGTGGTGAGCGCGGGGATCAGCTCTACCAGCTTCTGCACGGGTGCCGGGTTGAAGAAGTGGATGCCGATGACATGGTCGGGCCGCGAGGTCGCGACGGCCAGCTTGACCAGCGGGATCGACGAGGTGTTGGACGCGAGGATGGCGTCCTGGCGGGTCACCACCTGGTCGAGCACCTGGAAGATCTCCGTCTTCACCTGCTCGTTCTCGACGACCGCCTCGATCACCAGGTCCCGGTCGGCGAACTCGCCGAGGTCGGTGGTGAAGCTCAGCCGCGCCTGAGTGGCGTCCCGCTCCTCCTCGGTGATCTTGCCGCGCTCGGCCGCCTTCGAGAGCGAGGTGTACAGCCGGGTGCGGCCGATCTCGAGGGCCTCGCCCGTGGTCTCCGCGACCTTGACGTCCAGCCCGGCGCGGGCGCACACCTCGGCGATGCCCGCCCCCATCTGGCCGCAGCCCACCACACCGACGCGTGCAATATCCCCCATAGGGTCCGTCACCTTGTGCCTTTCGCTCATCTTCGGGCGGCAGCGCCTCCATACTGTGGGGCCTGCCTCGGCCATGCACGTTACTCCGGAACCGCCGCTGCCCGGCGGGGCGGGGTCGGGCCCCGGGCCGGGTGGACCTGGAGGTACCTCCCAGGCCCTTGAGGCACTGGGGGAGGCACGGCCGACACATTGCACGGAGGGCGGGCAGATGCGACGTATGACACGCAGGGGATTCACGGCCGGTGCCGCGGCGGCTCTCACGGGCCTGGCGAGCGCGTCGGACGCCGCGGGGACGGCGGCGGCACCGGGCGGCGGCCCCGGCTCCTCCGTGCAGGCGTCCACGGAGATGCGGGGCATGTGGCTGGCGACGGTCTCGAACCGCGACTGGCCCTCGCGCCCCGGCCTCAGCGCCGCCCAGCAGCGTACCGAGCTGCTGAAGCATCTCGACACGGCGGTGAGCCGCCGGCTCAACACCGTGATCCTCCAGGTGCGGCCCACTGCGGACGCGTTCTGGCCGTCGCCGTACGAGCCCTGGTCCGCGTCCCTGACCGGGGTCCAGGGGCGGCACCCCGGCTGGGACCCGCTCGGCACCGCCGTCACGGAGGCGCACCGGCGCGGCCTGGAGCTGCACGCCTGGTTCAACCCTTACCGGGTGGCGAACCACGCGGATCTGACGCGCCTGTCCCCGAGGCATCCCGCGCGGCAGAACCCGGGCTGGGTCGTGAAGTACGGCGGGAAGCTGATGTACAACCCGGGGCTGCCCGAGGTCCGGGACTTCGTGCAGACCGCCATGCTCGACGCCGTACGCCGCTACCCCGTCGACGCCGTGCACTGGGACGACTACTTCTACCCCTATCCGGTGGCCGGTCAGGTCTTCGACGACGCCGCGGCCTACCGGCGCTACGGCGCGGGCTTTCCGAACCGTGCGGCGTGGCGGCGCGACAACACCGACCGGCTGGTCCGCGGTATGGCGGCGCGGATCAAGCAGGTCCGGCCGGGCGTCCGCTTCGGCATCAGCCCGTTCGGGGTGTGGCGCAACCGCAGCACCGACCGGCTCGGGTCGGACACCCAGGCCGGCGTGCAGACCTACGACGATCTGCACGCGGACACCCGAAAATGGGTGCGCAACGGCTGGATCGACTACATCTGCCCACAGCTGTACTGGCACATCGGCTTCGCCGCCGCGGACTACACCGAGCTCGTGCCGTGGTGGGCCTCGGTGGTCCGCGGAACGGGCGTGCGGCTGTACGTGGGGGAGGCGCTGTACAGGGCCGGGGACCCGGCGCAGCCCGCGGCGTGGCAGAACCCGGACGAACTCTCCCGGCACGTGACCTTCGCCAACGGCTTCCGCGAGGTGGGCGGGCATGTGTTCTTCGCGGCCAAGGATGTGGCCACGGACAGGATCGGCGCCATGGCGCGCGTCGTCCGCGACCACTACCCCCTGCGGGCCCGTGCGCCGCGCTGAGCCACCGCCCCGGGTCCTGCGCAGTGCCGAGGGCTACTGCTGTGTCGATTCCTTGTGCTGTACGACGGAGTCGGGGCCCGGCGACATCACGGCCTCGTGCCCGTCCTCGAACTTGACGCGGTAAGGCGGGTTGCCGTCCGCGCCCAGTACTTCGACAATCTCCGCGACTTTGTCGTGCTGCCCGACGATCCTGCCGTGCACCACCAGATGGTCGCCCTGAGTTGCGCGCATCGGAGTGACCTCCTCGTCCCGTCGGGGAGCGCCCTCGGCCGGCCCGTCGAAAGCAGGGCGGTCTGTCGGGAGTCCCGTCCGGGGCCAGCGTTCCGTGGCGTGTCCGTGCTCGTCAGTCTACGTCCGGGTGCCGTGCTTGGACCTGTCGGGCGGGCGCCCTTTGGGTGACGGCGATGCACACCAGCACGGCGACGGCCGTGAGCGGGGCGGCAGGCGTGAGCCGCTCGCCGAGCAGGAACACCGACCAGAAAAGAGTGAGCAGCGGCTGCGCGAGCTGCAGCTGGCTGGCCTTGGGGATGCCGATCGCGGCCATACCCCGGTACCAGACCACCAGGCCCAGGAACTGCGATCCGGCCGCCACCCACAGCACTCCTGCCACGCTGTGCGCCGTGAGATGGACGGGCTCGTACGCGAGCGCGGCCAGCGCGCCGGGCACGGCAAGCGGCAGGCACAGGATCAGCGCCCAGCCGACGACCTGCCAGCCGGGCATCACGCGGGCCAGCCGGCCGCCCTCGGTGTAGCCGGCGGCACAGATCAGCAGGGCACCGAAGAGATACATATCAGCGGTGGTGAGCGCGCCGCCGCTCTGCTGCACGGTGAACGCGATCACCGCGGCGGCGCCCGCCAGCTGACCACCGCGCTGCGGGCGCTCGCCCCACCCGGCGCGCCGGTCCTCGTGGAGTCGCCCACCTACCCCGGCATGCTGGCCATCGCCCGCGCGGCCGGACTGCGCCCGGTGCCGGTCCCGGTGGACTCCGGCGGCGTCAAGCCGCGACTGCTCGCCGAGGCCTTCCGGGCCACGGGCGCCCGCGTGTTCGTCTGCCAGCCGCTGTTCCAGAATCCGACCGGCGCGGTGCTCGCCCCCGAGCGGCGCGGCGAGGTACTGCGGATCGCCCGGGAAGCGGGCGCGTTCGTCGTCGAGGACGACTTCGCACGCCGCCTCGTCCACGAGGACGCGGGACCGCTTCCCCGGCCGCTGGCCGCCGACGATCCGGACGGCGTCGTCGTGCACGTCTGTTCGCTGACCAAGGCCACCTCGCCGAGCTTCCGCGTCAGCGCCCTCGCCGCCCGGGGCCCGGTCCTGGAGCGGCTGCGCGCCATCCAGGTCGTCGACACGTTCTTCGTGCCGGGCCCGATGCAGGAGGCGGCGCTGGAGCTCGTCGGCTCGCCCGCGTGGCCGCGCCACCTTCGGTCCGTGGCCGCCGAACTGAAGAACCGCCGCGACACGATGACGGCGAGCTGCGCCTGCACCTGCCCGAACTCGCCCTGCCGCACATCCCGTCCGGCGGCTACCACCTGTGGCTCCGCCTGCCCGACGGCACGGACGAATCCGTCCTGGTGGCGGGCGCCCTCCGCGCGGGCGTCGCCGTGACCCCCGGCCGCCCCTACTTCTGCGCCGAACCCCCCGCCGCCCACCTGCGGTTGAGCTTCGCGGGCGTCGCGGGGACGGCGGAGATCACGGAGGGGGTGCGCAGGCTGCGACGCGCCTGTGACGAGGTCCTCCAGTGAGGCGCAGGGGCGCACGAACGGCCGGGGTGGCAGGAGTGCCGGGGCGTGCGCGGAACGTGAGGCCTTGACCTGGGGAATCCGGCCCACCACGATCACCGCATGCAGGTTCGGCTCACGCTCATCGCTGCCGCACGCAGTTCCCCGCTGCTCGCGGAGCGTTTCGACGACGACCGGCCGCTCGACCGGGAGGGCTGGTACGAGGTGCAGCTCGCCGCCCCCGCCCTGATGCCGCTCGCGGCTGCCGAGCTGCGCTACTGCTCGCCCACTCCGCGCAGCCGGACCACGGGCGACGTCCTCGGCCTGACGCCACTGGCCCAGCCCGCCCTGCGCGATTGCGACATGGGCCGATGGCGCGGCCGCACCCTCTCCGAGGTGACGGCCCGGGAACCGGCAGCGGTCGACGCATGGCTCGCCGACCCGCGCTCCACACCGCACGGCGGCGAGTCCCTGCTCGCGTTCATCTCCCGCGTCGGCCGCTGGCTGGACACCCGGCCCGCGGACGACGGCAGCAGGATCGTCGTGGTGGCCGAGCCCGCGGTCGTCCGCGCGGCCCTCGTCTACGCGTTGAAGGCGCCCCCGTCGACGTACTGGAACATCGACGTCCGGCCGCTGTCGACGGTCACGCTCACCGGCCGCGCCGGGCGGTGGAACCTGCGACTGGACCGGGACCGGGAGAACGGCCGGGCCTGAACGCGACGGCGGGCCGGTGGACGCCATGTCGCCCACCGGCCCGCCTGGGGGTACCTCCCATGCCCTTACGGCAATGGGGGAGGTTCAGACCTGTCGTATCAGACCTGCGCGGTCGTGCGCGCAGCCAGGTCCAGCGCGACGTCCGTGATCATGTCCTCCTGGCCGCCGACCATGCCGCGCCGGCCGACCTCGACCAGGATGGCGCGGGTGTCGAGGCCGTAGCGGGCGGCCGCGGCCTCCGCGTGGCGCAGGAAGCTGGAGTACACGCCCGCGTAGCCGAGGCTCAGCGTCTCGCGGTCCACGCGGACCTCGCGGTCCTGCAGGGGACGGACGATGTCGTCGGCCGCGTCCATGAGCGGGAACAGCTCGCAGCCGTGCTTCCAGCCCATGAGATCGGCGACGGCGATGAAGGCCTCCAGCGGGCAGTTGCCCGCACCCGCGCCCTGGCCGGCCAGCGAGGCGTCGACGCGCGTGCAGCCGTTCTCCACGGCGACGACGCTGTTGGCCACGCCGAGGGCCAGGTTGTGATGGGCGTGGATGCCCAGCTCGGTGGCCGGGTCCAGCACGTCGCGGTAGGCCTGGAAGCGCTCGCGTACGCCGTCCATCGTGAGGCGGCCGCCCGAGTCGGTGACGTACACGCAGTTCGCGCCGTACGACTCCATCAGCTTGGCCTGGCGGGCGAGCTCGGCCGGCTCCGCCATGTGGGACATCATCAGGAACCCGGCGACGTCCATGCCCAGCTCGCGCGCGGCGGCGATGTGCTGGGCGGAGATGTCGGCCTCGGTGCAGTGCGTCGCGACGCGCACCGAGCGGATGCCCAGCGCGTGGGCCTGCTTGAGGTCGTGCAGGGTGCCGATGCCGGGCAGCAGCAGGGTGGTCGGGATCGCGGTGCGGGAGACGTCCGCGACGGCCTCGATCCACTCCCAGTCGGTGTGGGCGCCCACGCCGTAGTTGATGCTGGAGCCGGACAGGCCGTCGCCGTGGGCGATCTCGATGGCGGCGACGCCCGCCGCGTCCAGGGCGGCGGCGATCGTGCGGGCCTGCTCGACGGTGTAGCGGTGCCGGACGGCGTGCATGCCGTCGCGCAGGGTCACGTCCTGGATGTACAGGGCGGGTGCGGTGGAGTCGGTCGCGGTCATCGGGTTGCCACCTTGCTCTGTGCGGCCATGCGCTCCGCGGTGCGCAGCGCGGCCGAGGTCATGATGTCGAGGTTTCCGGCGTACGACGGCAGGTAGTGGGCGGCGCCCTCGACCTCGAGGAACACCGTCACCCGCACCGCGTCGGTGCCGGCGGCGTCGGCCGGCAGGAGTCCGCGCAGCGGGTCGTCGGCCGCGACGCGGTCGAACTGCACCTTCTGCTTGAGGCGGTATCCGGGCACGTAGCCCTGGACGCGGCCGACCATCTCCTCGATGGAGGCGGTGACCGCCTCCTGGTCGCACTCCGAGACCAGGCAGTGCACGGTGTCGCGCATGATCAGCGGCGGCTCGGCCGGGTTGAGGATGATGATCGCCTTGCCGCGGGCGGCACCGCCGACCTTCTCGATGGCCGAGGAGGTCGTCTCGGTGAACTCGTCGATGTTGGCCCGCGTGCCGGGACCCGCGGAGCGGGACGAGATGGAGGCGACGATCTCGCCGTAGTGCACGGGGGTCACGGCCGAGATCGCGGCGACGATCGGAATGGTGGCCTGCCCGCCGCAGGTGACCATGTTGACGTTGCCGGCGTCCAGGTTCTCCTCGAGGTTCACCGGCGGCACCACGTACGGGCCGACGGCGGCCGGGGTGAGGTCGATGACGGTGCGGCCGAGGTCGCGCAGCACCTTGTCGTTGTAGCGGTGGGCACCGGCCGACGTGGCGTCGAAGACGATCTCCACATCGGCGAACTCGTCCATCTTCACCAGCCCGTCGACGCCCTCGTGGGTCGTGGCCACCTTGAAGCGGCGGGCGCGGGCCAGGCCGTCGGACTCGGGGTCGATACCGACCATCACGCCCATCTCGAGGGTCTCGGACAGACGCAGCACCTTGATCATCAGGTCGGTGCCGATGTTGCCCGAGCCGATGACGGCCACCTTCGTGCGGGCGCCGGGTGCGGGGGAGGTGGTGCTCACCGGTTGTCTCCTTCGGGGGCGAACGCGACCCGGACCGTGCCCAGATCGGAAATGGATGCCTCGAACACGTCGCCGGGCGCCGCGACGGCCATCGGGCCGAGCGCACCGGTCAGGACGACGTCGCCGGCGCGCAGCGGGTCGCCCATGGCGGCGAGGGTGGAGGCGAGCCACACGGCGGCGTTGAGCGGACCGCCCAGGCAGTCGGCGCCGGTGCCCTCGGAGACCGTCTTGCCGCCGCTGGTCATCGACATCCGGACGCCGCGCAGGTCCACCTGCGACAGCGGTACGGGCGTGCCGCCGAGCACGAACAGACCGCAGGACGCGTTGTCGGCGACGGTGTCGACGATGGTGATGTCCCAGCCCGCGATACGGCTGTCCACGATCTCCAGGGACGGCAGCGCGAAGTCGACCGCGCGGATCACATCGGCCACGGTGCAGTCGCGGTGCGGCAGGTCGGCGCCGAGGACGAGAGCGACCTCGGCCTCCACCTTGGGCTGCAGCAGCCGCCCGGCCTCGATCGTGCCGCCGTCGGCGACGGCCATGTCCGCGAACAGCGCGCCGAAGTCCGGCTGGCCGACGCCGAGTTGGGCCTGGACGGCCGGCGAGGTCAGACCGATCTTGCGGCCGACGATACGGCGGCCGGCGGCCACACCGCGCTCGACGTTCAGCCGCTGCACGGCGTAGGCGGACTCGACGTCGCCGTCGGCGAAGAGGGTGCGCACCGGCGGGCACACGACGCCCGTACGAGTGGCCTCCACCAGGGCGTCGGCGGCCTTGGTCACCGCCGGGGAGACGGCGCCGGCGCTCATGAGCACCGCCGGGGGGTGCTGGACGTGGTGCGGGTCGCTGGCATGCGACACCTCCGGGAACGGGAACGGGTGCGGTTACGAGTGCGGGATACGGCAGCCGGGGTGGCCCGTGCCTCGCGACACCTCCGGTATAGACGCGACGCCGTTCATGCGCCAAAGTTGTTCCGTGACACGGAACAGCTCGGGCGGCAACATGTTGGACAAGGCCTTCACCCTCCTCGAAACCTTCCGTCCGGACGGCGGGACGTACCGCCTGACGGAACTGGCCGAGCGCACCGGCCTGACCAAGACCACTGCCTTCCGGCTGGCCGCGGACCTCGTACGGCTCGGTCTCCTGGAGCGCACGGGCGACACCTACCGGCTCGGCGGGAAGCTCTTCGAGCTGGGCTCCCTGGTGCCGCGCAGGCAGGATCTGCGCGATGCCGCGCTGCCGTTCCTGCAGGACCTCTTCGAGGCCACCCGCGAGACCGTGCACCTCGGTGTCCGCGAGGGCCGCGAGGTCGTCTACGTCGAGCGGATCCACGGGCACGACGTGCTGCCGCTGCCCTCCCGCATCGGCGGCAGGCTCCCGCTCACCTGCACGGGCGTGGGCAAGGCCCTGCTGGCCTTCTCCGGCGCCGAGCTCACCGAGGAGGTGCTCGCCGAGCCGCTGCCCAGCCTGACGCCGTACTCGATCACGGACCCGGCCCGACTGCGTACGGCGATCGAGCAGGCTCAGGTGTCGGGTCTGGCGTACGAGGAGCAGGAGGCCGCCCTTGGGGTGAGCTGTATCGCCGCCCCGGTCTTCGACGGAGCGGTGGCCGTCGCGGCGCTGTCGGTGGCCGTGCCGCGGGCCCGGTACCGCCCCGCCCAGCTCGCGCCGGCGGTGCGGACCGCTGCATTGGGGTTGTCTCGGGTGTTGCGGGCGGGGGCCTGACCCAGGGCGCCCTGGTTCGGGGCTGGCCGGGGGTGGTACGGCGTGCCCGAAACAGAGGGGTTCCGCTGTGCGCACCCTCCCCCATTGCCTCAAGGGCATGGGAGGTGCCCCCATCGCCCCCAGCGGAACGACTGCCCACAGCTGAGCGGCGGAGCTATCGCCGGGTGTACTCCGTGACCAGCACCAGATCCTTCGCCGGCCCCTTTACCCGCCACACCGTGTGCCACATGTCGGCGCTGTACGCGGTGAACTCACCCCGGTAGAGGTCCGCCGCACACGGATGGTCGGCGACGTGGCGGCCCGACCTCAGGTCCAGGTCGTGGAACGGGCGCCCGTCCGAGAACCGGACCCGCGCGGTTCCGGCCGACGGGCCGGGCAGGAAACGGAGCGTGCGCTCGGCGGGCCTGGGCGTGCCCTGCCAGACGAACGTGCCGGACTCCTCGTGCAGGAGGCCACAGGCGTCCGCGTCGCCGCCGCCGCCGTCCAGCGGCCCGAACACCGTCGTACCGCTGAAGTGCCCCTCGTCGCCGCTCGCGAGGTCCCGTACGGTGCGGTCCACGTCCCAGCTCCCGGCCAGGAAGGCCAGCACGTCGGGCACCGGCCAGAAGTCGTCCATTGCCTGCCGCCTCCCTGTCAGCCGTCCCGGCTCCGAGCCTACCCGCGCCGGATCGAGGCAGGTCAGGCCCCTGTGCGTGCGGACGGCGCGTGGTCGTGACGTCTCGTCAACCACGTCCCGCTACGGGCGAGTTGGAGCCACCCCTCGCCTCAAAAGTGCGTGCGCGACCCATTGACGCACCCCCGCCCCCTCCCTATCTTGCCGTTCGAGCTATTGACCGCCGTCCGATATTCCGAACAACGAGCCGCGGAGTATCCATGCCACGCAGCCGCACCCACACCACCGACCGCACCCGCAACCGCTGGAGACTCGGCCTCACGGCCACCGCTCTCCTGACGGCCACCGCCGTAGTCCGGGCCCCGATGAACGCCTCCGCCGCGGACACCACCGACTACTCGATCACCGTCGACCCGAAGGGCTCGGGCGCGAAGATCGACGACACGATGTACGGCGTCTTCTTCGAGGACATCAACCGGGCCGCCGACGGCGGGCTCTACGCCGAACTCGTGCAGAACCGATCATTCGAGTACAGCACCGCGGACAATCGCTCCTACACGCCGCTGACCTCCTGGAAGACCACCGGCTCGGGCGCGGTGCAGGTCGTAGACGACGACGGCCGTCTGAACGAGAAGAACCGCAACTACCTCCGCCTCGACCTCGACGGCACGGACGCCGGCACCGGCGTCGTCAACTCCGGCTACAACACCGGTATCAGGGTCGAGAAGGGCAAGAAGTACGACTTCTCCGTGTGGGCCCGCACCGACAGCGCCGACGGAACGCCCCTCACCGTGTCCCTCGCGAGCAGCGACGGCACCACGCTCGCCCCCTCCCTGGAGCTCACCGCCAAGGGCGACACCTGGGCGAAGTACACGGGCACGCTGACGGCCGTCACCGACAGCACCGCCGGCCGCCTCGCCGTCACCGCGCACGGCAGCGGCACCGTACGCCTCGACATGGTGTCCCTGTTCCCGCGCGACACCTACAAGCACGAGCCCAACGGCCTGCGCAAGGACCTCGCCGAGAAGATCGCCGCCCTGCACCCCGGCTTCGTCCGGTTCCCCGGCGGCTGCCTGGTCAACACCGGCAGCATGCAGGGGTACGACGAGGCGTCGGGCTATGAGCGCAAGCGCTCCTACCAGTGGAAGGACACCATCGGCCCGGTCGAGCAGCGCGCGACCAACTCCAACTTCTGGGGCTACAACCAGAGTTACGGCCTCGGCTACTACGAGTACTTCCGCCTCGCCGAGGACATCGGCGCCATGCCGCTGCCCGTCGTACCGGCTCTGGTCACCGGCTGCGGCCAGAACAAGGCCGTCGACGACGACGCGCTGCTCAAGCGGCACATCCAGGACACCCTCGACCTGATCGAGTTCGCCAACGGGCCCGTGACGAGCGAGTGGGGCAAGAAGCGCGCGCAGATGGGCCACCCCAAGCCCTTCCACCTCACCCATATCGAGGTCGGCAACGAGGAGAACCTGCCCGACGAGTTCTTCGCCCGCTTCAAGCAGTTCCGCGCCGCCATCGAGGCGAAGTACCCCGACATCACGGTGATCTCGAACTCCGGCCCCGACGACGCGGGCACCACGTTCGACACCGCCTGGAAGCTCAACCGCGACGCGGACGTCGCCATGGTCGACGAGCACTACTACAACAGCCCCCAGTGGTTCCTGCAGAACAACGACCGCTACGACTCGTACGACAGGAACGGCCCCAAGGTCTTCCTCGGTGAGTACGCCTCCGGGGGCAACGCCTTCAAGAACGGTCTCGCCGAAGCCGCGTACATGACCGGTCTGGAGCGCAACGCGGACGTCGTCAAGCTCGCCTCGTACGCCCCGCTGTTCGCCAACGAGGACTACCTGCAGTGGAGCCCGGACATGGTGTGGTTCAACAACCACGCGTCCTGGGGGTCGGCCGACTACGAGGTCCAGAAGCTGTTCATGAACAACGTCGGCGACCGCGTGGTGCCCAGCACCGCCACCACCACGCCGAGCGTCACCGGACCGATCTCGGGCGCCGTCGGCCTCTCGACGTGGGCGACCACCGCCGCGTACGACGACGTGAAGGTGACCGCCGAGGACGGCACCACACTGCTCAGCGACGACTTCTCCGATGACGCCTCCAAGTGGACCCACACGGGCGGCGGCAGCTGGAGCATCCAGGACGGGCAGTACGTGCAGACCGACGTGGCCGCCGAGAACACCATGGTCTCGGCCGGGGACACGGGCTGGCACGACTACGACCTGAACGTGAAGGCCACCAAGAAGTCCGGCAAGGAGGGCTTCCTCGTCGCCTTCGGCGTGAAGGACACCGGCAACTACTACTGGTGGAACCTGGGCGGCTGGAACAACACCACCTCCGCGGTCGAGCAGGCCGTGGACGGCGGCAAGTCCACGCTCATCTCCAAGGCCGGGTCGATCGAGACGGGCCGCACCTATGACATCCACGTCAAGGTGCGCGGCCGCCAGGTGACCCTCTACCTCGACGGCCAGGAGTGGGGCAGCTTCACCGACGACAAGCCCGCCGAGCCGTTCCGCCAGGTCGTCACGCGCGACAAGAAGACCGGCGACCTGATCGTCAAGGTCGTCAACGCGCAGTCCGCCGACGCCCGCACCTCGATCGACCTCGGCGGGGCGAAGGTGGGCCGCAAGGCCGCCGTCACCACGCTGCAGGCCGCGCCCGACTCCGTGAACACCGAGACGGCCACCCCGGTCGCCCCCGTCACGTCCACCTTCGACGGGGTCGCCGACACGTTCACGTACACCTTCCCGGCCGACTCGATCACCTTCCTGAGGATCAAGGAGGGCTGATCCCCGGAAATCCGAAAGAACGCCGGTCCCGTCCCGCCGCGGGACGGGACCGGCAGGGCCCTTTCGGCAGGAGACCGCTCACGAGATATCTTGATGTCGAGCAATGTTGCAGACGTGGAGCGGAGCACCCGGTGACTGACTCGACCATCATCTATACACACACTGACGAGGCCCCGGCCCTGGCGACGTATTCGTTCCTGCCGGTGGTCCAGGCGTACGCCTCGCAGGCCGGTGTCACTGTGGAGACCCGTGACATCTCGCTGGCCGGGCGCATCATCGCCGTCTTCCCGGAGTACCTCCAGGAGGGCCAGCGCATCCCGGACGCCCTCGCGGAGCTCGGTGAGCTCGCCAAGACCCCCGAGGCCAACATCATCAAGCTGCCGAACATCTCGGCGTCGATCCCGCAGCTCAAGGCCGCGATCGCCGAGCTGCAGGGCCAGGGCTACGCGCTGCCGGAGTACCCGGACGACCCGAAGACCGACGAGGAGCGCGAGATCCGCGCCCGCTACGACAAGATCAAGGGTTCCGCCGTGAACCCGGTCCTGCGTGAGGGCAACTCCGACCGCCGCGCCCCCGCCTCGGTCAAGAACTACGCCAAGACCCACCCGCACCGCATGGGCGCCTGGACCGCGGAGTCCAGGACGAACGTCGCGACGATGGGCGTGGACGACTTCCGTTCCACCGAGAAGTCCGCTGTGATCTCCGAGGCCGGCTCGCTCCGGATCGAGCTCAAGGGCGACGACGGCTCCACCACCGTCCTGCGCGAGTCCGTACCGGTGCTCGAGGGCGAGGTCGTGGACGCGTCCGTCATGCGTGTGGCCGCGCTGCGCGAGTTCCTCGCCGCGCAGGTCGCCCGCGCCAAGGAGGAGGGCGTCCTCTTCTCCGTGCACCTCAAGGCCACCATGATGAAGGTCTCCGACCCGATCATCTTCGGTCACGTCGTGCGTGCGTTCTTCCCGAAGACCTTCGCCAAGTACGGCGAGGTGTTCGCCGCGGCCGGCCTGACCCCGAACGACGGCCTCGGCGGCATCTTCAAGGGCCTGGAGGCCCTGCCCGAGGGCGCCGAGATCAAGGCCTCCTTCGACGCCGAGCTCGCCGAGGGCCCGGCCCTGGCGATGGTCGACTCCGACAAGGGCATCACCAACCTGCACGTGCCGTCCGACGTGATCGTCGACGCCTCCATGCCGGCCATGATCCGCACCTCCGGCCACATGTGGGGCCCGGACGGCCGGGAGGCCGACACCCTCGCGGTGCTCCCGGACTCCTCCTACGCCGGCGTCTACCAGGTCGCGATCGACGACTGCCGCGCCAACGGCGCCTACGACCCTGCGACGATGGGCTCGGTCCCGAACGTCGGTCTGATGGCGCAGAAGGCCGAGGAGTACGGCTCCCACGACAAGACCTTCGAGATCCCGGTCACCGGCACGGTCCGCCTCGTCGACCAGGCCGGCAACGTGGTGATCGAGCAGACCGTCTCCGCCGGCGACATCTTCCGCGCCTGCCAGACCAAGGACGCCCCGATCAAGGACTGGGTGAAGCTGGCCGTCACCCGCGCCCGCGCCACCGGCGACCCGGCCGTGTTCTGGCTGGACGAGACCCGCGCCCACGACGCCAACCTGATCGCCAAGGTCAACGCGTACCTGCCGGAGCACGACACCGAGGGCCTGGACATCAAGATCCTCTCCCCGGTCGAGGCGACCAAGCTGTCGGTGGAGCGCATCCGCCGCGGCGAGAACACGATCTCCGTCACCGGCAACGTGCTGCGTGACTACCTGACCGACCTCTTCCCCATCCTGGAGCTGGGCACCAGCGCCAAGATGCTGTCGGTCGTCCCGCTGATGGCGGGCGGCGGCCTGTTCGAGACGGGCGCCGGCGGCTCCGCGCCGAAGCACGTCCAGCAGCTGGTCAAGGAGGACTACCTGCGCTGGGACTCGCTGGGCGAGTTCTTCGCGCTGGTTCCTTCCCTGGAGCAGTACGCGACGGCCACCGGCAACACCCGCGCCAAGGTCCTCGCCGACACCCTCGACCGCGCCACGGCGACCTTCCTCAACGAGGACAAGTCCCCGACCCGTCGCGTCGGCGGCATCGACAACCGCGGCAGCCACTTCTACCTGTCCCTGTACTGGGCGCAGGAGCTGGCCAAGCAGACCGACGACGCGGACCTGGCCAAGGCCTTCGCCCCGCTCGCCGAGACGCTGACCGCGCAGGAGCAGACGATCGTCGACGAGCTGATCGCCGTCCAGGGCAAGCCGGCCGACATCGGCGGCTACTACCAGCCCGACCCGGCCAAGGCCGCCGAGGTCATGCGCCCGTCCGCCACCTGGAACGAGACGCTCGCGTCCCTCGCCTGATGACGGTCCTCCGTCCATGACCCCTCCGCCCCGGCCGGCTCCCGCCAGCCGGGGCGGACCCGTATCCGGCCCAGACCGGTCCGGGGACCGGGGGAGCGCCCTGCATTGATTGCATAAAACTGCAGCGAGACGTATAGTCATGCCATCCAGGAGGAGGGTTCCATGGCGGTACGCGCAGCAGTGGCAGGAGCGAGCGGATACGCAGGCGGGGAACTCCTGCGTCTGCTCCTCGTGCACCCCGAAGTCGAGATCGGCGCCCTGACCGGCAACTCCAATGCAGGTCAGCGCCTCGGCGCGCTGCAGCCGCACCTGCTCCCGCTCGCCGACCGCGTCCTGGAGCCGACGACCGCCGAGGTCCTCGCAGGCCATGACGTCGTCTTCCTCGCCCTGCCGCACGGCCAGTCCGCCGCCGTCGCCGAGCAGCTCGGCCCCGATGTCCTCGTCGTGGACATGGGAGCCGACTTCCGCCTGAAGAACGCGGCCGACTGGGAGAAGTTCTACGGCTCCGCGCACGCCGGGACCTGGCCCTACGGCCTCCCCGAACTGCCGGGCGCCCGCACAGCGCTGGAGGGGTCCAAGCGCATCGCGGTGCCCGGTTGCTACCCCACGGCCGCCTCGCTCGCGCTCTTCCCGGCGTACGCGGCGGGGCTCGCCGAACCCGACGCGGTGATCGTCGCCGCCTCCGGCACCTCCGGCGCGGGCAAGGCGGCCAAGCCGCATCTGCTCGGCTCCGAGGTCATGGGCTCCATGTCGCCGTACGGCGTGGGCGGCGGCCACCGGCACACGCCCGAGATGATCCAGAACTTCAGCGCGGTCGCGGGCGAGCCTGTCACGGTCTCCTTCACGCCGACGCTCGCGCCCATGCCCCGCGGCATCCTCGCCACGTGCAGCGCCAAGGCGAAGCCGGGCACGACGGCCGAGTCGGTCCGGGCCGCGTACGAGAAGGCCTACGCGGACGAGCCGTTCGTCCATCTGCTGCCCGAGGGGCAGTGGCCCGCGACCGCCTCCGTGTACGGCTCCAACGCCGTTCAGGTGCAGGTCGCGTACGACGAGGCGGCGGGCCGTGTGATCGCCATCAGCGCCATCGACAATCTGGCCAAGGGCACCGCGGGCGGTGCCGTACAGAGCATGAACATCGCCCTCGGATTCGCCGAGGAGACAGGTCTTTCCACGATCGGAGTCGCACCGTGAGTGTCACGGCAGCAAAAGGATTCACCGCGGCGGGCATCGCCGCCGGGATCAAGGAGAACGGCAACCCGGACCTGGCCCTCGTGGTCAACAACGGGCCCCGTCTGGCCGCCGCGGGCGTCTTCACCTCCAACCGTGTCAAGGCCGCGCCCGTCCTGTGGTCCGAGCAGGTACTGAAGGGCGGACAGGTGTCCGCCGTCATCCTCAACTCCGGCGGCGCCAACGCCTGTACGGGCCCGAAGGGCTTCCAGGACACGCACGCCACCGCCGAGAAGGTCGCCGAGGTCCTCGAAGGACACAACGCGGGCGAGGTCGCCGTCTGCTCGACCGGACTCATCGGCCTACTGCTGCCGATGGACAAACTGCTGCCGGGTGTCGAGACGGCGGCCCAGCAGCTGTCCGAGCACGGCGGTGAGAAGGCCGCCATCGCCATCAAGACCACCGACAGCGTCCACAAGACGTCCGTCCACCAGGGCGACGGCTGGACCGTCGGCGGCATGGCGAAGGGCGCAGGCATGCTCGCCCCCGGCCTCGCCACCATGCTCGTCGTCCTCACCACGGACGCCGACGTCGACAGCGAGACCCTCGACAGGGCCCTGCGCGCCGCCACGAAGGTCACCTTCGACCGGGTCGACTCCGACGGCTGCATGTCCACCAACGACACGGTCCTGCTGCTCGCCTCGGGCGCGTCCGGCGTCACCCCCGAGTACGCCGAGTTCGCCGAGGCCGTACGGAAGGTCTGCGACGACCTCGGCCGGCAGCTGATCGGCGACGCCGAGGGCGCCAGCAAGGACATCAAGGTCGAGGTGGTCAACGCCGCGACCGAGGACGACGCCGTCGAGGTGGGCCGCTCCATCGCCCGCAACAACCTCCTCAAGTGCGCGATCCACGGCGAGGACCCCAACTGGGGCCGTGTCCTCTCCGCCATCGGCACGACCAAGGCCGCCTTCGAGCCGGACCAGCTGAACGTCGCCATCAACGGCGTATGGGTCTGCAAGAACGGCGGTGTCGGCGAGGACCGCGAGAAGGTCGACATGCGCTACCGGGAGGTCCACATCGTCGCCGACCTCGCCGCCGGTGCCGAGACGGCGACCATCTGGACCAACGACCTCACCGCGGACTACGTCCACGAGAACAGCGCGTACAGCTCATGAGCAATCCGACGCGGAAGCACACCGCACTCCCCAAGGCGCAGATCCTCATCGAAGCGCTGCCCTGGCTGACCCGGCACCACGGCAAGACCGTCGTCATCAAGTTCGGCGGCAACGCGATGGTGAACGAGGAGCTGAAGGGCGCCTTCGCCCAGGACGTCGTCTTCCTGCGGCACGCCGGGCTCAAGCCGGTCGTCGTGCACGGCGGCGGCCCGCAGATCAGCGCCCAGCTCGACCGGCACGGCCTCGTCAGCGAGTTCAAGGCCGGGCTGCGGGTCACCACGCCCGAGGCCATGGACGTCGTACGCATGGTCCTCGCCGGCCAGGTGCAGCGCGAGCTGGTCGGGCTGCTCAACCAGCACGGGCCCTTCGCCGTCGGCATGACCGGCGAGGACGCCCACACCATCACCGCCACCAAGCACCGGCCCGAGATCGACGGCGAGCTCGTCGACATCGGGCGGGTCGGTGAGATCACCGAGATCGACACCGGCGCGATCGAGGCGCTGCTGGCCGACGGCCGCATCCCGGTCATCTCTTCGATCGCCCGCTCACAGGACGACGGACATGTCTACAACGTCAATGCTGATACGGCGGCTGCGGCTCTCGCTGCGGCGCTGGGCGCCGAGACGCTCATGGTCCTGACCGACGTCGAAGGCCTGTACGAGGACTGGCCGAACTCCGACGAGGTCATCAGCCGGCTCACCGCGAGCGAGCTGGAGAAACTGCTGCCGGACCTGTCCAGCGGCATGGTGCCGAAGATGGAGGGCTGCCTGTACGCCGTCCGCAACGGCGTCCACACCGCCCGCGTCATCGACGGCCGGGTCCAGCACTCGATCCTGCTGGAGATCTTCACCGACGAAGGCATCGGCACGATGGTCCTGCCGGATGCACCGGACGTACCGACCGAGGGGGAGCAGTGACGAACAACCAGCAGCTGACGCAGCGCTGGGGTGCCGCGCTCATGGACAACTACGGCACGCCCCGGCTGCCCCTCGTCCGCGGCGAGGGCGCCAGGCTGTGGGACGCCGACGGCAAGGAGTACCTGGACTTCGTCGGCGGCATCGCGGTGAACGCGCTGGGTCACGCCCATCCCGCGATCGTCGAGGCGGTGAGCAGGCAGATCGGCTCCCTCGGCCATGTCTCCAACCTCTTCATGGCGGAGCCGCCCATCGCGCTCGCCGAGCGGCTGCTGCAGCTCTTCGGGCGCGAGGGCCGCGTGTACTTCTGCAACTCCGGGGCCGAGGCCAACGAGGGCGCCTTCAAGATCGGGCGGCTGACCGGGCGCACGCACATGGTCGCCACGCAGGGCGGCTTCCACGGCCGGACCATGGGCGCCCTGGCACTGACCGGCCAGCCCGGCAAGCAGGAGCCGTTCGTGCCGCTGCCCGGTGACGTCACGCATGTGCCGTACGGGGATGTGGAGGCCCTCCGGGCCGCCGTCACCGAGGAGACGGCGCTCGTGATCATCGAGCCCGTCCAGGGTGAGAACGGCGTCGTCGTGCCGCCCGTGGGCTATCTGAAGGCGGCCCGTGAGATCACCCGGGCCACCGGCACGCTCCTCGTCCTCGACGAGGTGCAGACCGGCGTCGGCCGGACCGGCCACTGGTTCGAGTACCAGGCGCACGAGGGTGTCGAGCCCGACGTCGTCACGCTCGCGAAGGGGCTCGGCGGCGGACTGCCGCTCGGTGCGACCGTCGCGTTCGGTGCGGCCGCCGAGCTGCTGAAGCCGGGCCACCACGGCACGACGTTCGGCGGCAACCCGGTGGCGTGCGCCGCCGGACTCGCCGTACTCGACACGATCGCCGCCGATGGCCTGCTCGAGAACGTCAAGCGGGCAAGCGAGAAGCTGCGCGAAGGTATCGAGTCGCTTGGCCACCCGTTGATCGGACATGTCCGGGGTGCGGGCCTGCTGCTGGGTATCGTGCTCTCCGAGCCGCTCGCGCCGCAGGTGCAGCAGGCGGCTCAGGACGCCGGTCTCCTGGTGAACGCGCCCGCCCCCGATGTCGTACGGCTCATGCCGCCGCTCAACCTTCGCGACGACGAGGTGGACGCGTTCCTGCGGGCGCTGCCCGGTGTCCTCGACGACGTTTACGGGGACGGACGATCCGGAGAATGAGACGACGATGAGTCAGGCGCAGGACAACGAGCCCCAGGCCGGGCCTGCCGTGCCGCAGACACGCACCGCCCGCCACCGCCGGATCGTGGACATCCTCAACCGGCAACCGGTGCGCTCCCAGAGCCAGTTGGCGAAGCTCCTCGCCGACGACGGGCTGAGCGTCACCCAGGCGACGCTCTCCCGCGACCTGGACGAGCTCAACGCGGTGAAGATCCGCAACACCGACGGCGACCTCATCTACGCGGTGCCCAGCGAGGGCGGTTTCCGCACCCCGCGGGCGCCGCTCGGGGAGTCGGCGAAGGAGGAGCGGATGCGGCGGCTCTCGGCGGAGCTGCTGATCTCCGCGGAGGCCTCGGCCAACCTCGTCGTCCTGCGCACCCCGCCCGGAGCGGCCCAGTTCCTGGCCTCGGCCATCGACCAGGCCGAGCTCCACGACATCCTGGGCACCATCGCGGGTGACGACACGCTGCTGCTGATCAGCCGTAATCCGACGGGTGGTCAGGCGCTGGCGGACCATCTGCTGCGGCTCGCGCAGAACCATCACTAGCGGCTCCTGTCGAACGTAAAGGGCCGGCGGTCTTCGTAGACCGCCGGCCCCTCGTCGTTGTGGCTCAGCTCGTTGTGGCTCAGCGCCACTGCCCCGTCGTCACACCCGTTCGGCCCGCCGCGTCCGGTGGGACATCCAGGCCGCGACCAGCGCGCCCGAGACGTTGTGCCACACGGAGAACACCGCGGCAGGCAGCGCGGCCAGCGGGCTGAAGTGAGCGGTGGCCAGCGATGCGGCGAGGCCCGAGTTCTGCATGCCGACCTCGAAGGCCATCGCGCGCGAGGCGGGTACGCCGAGCCGGGCGAGCTTTCCGGCGCCGTAACCGAGCGCCAGGCCCAGGCCGTTGTGGAGCACGACGGCCGCGAACACCACCAACGCCGCCGACTTGATCGCCGCCGCGCTGCCCGCGACGACGACAGCCACGATCACCGCGACCGTCGCGGCCGACACCCACGGCAGCAGGCCGAGCACCCGGTTCACGTACCGGCCGAGCAGCAGCCGTACGACGAGACCGCCCAGCACCGGCAGCAGCACCGTCTTGAGGATGTCGGTGACCATGGCGCCCGCCTCCACCGGCAGGTACTCACCCGCGAGCAGCAGCGTCAGCGGCGGCGTGACCAGCGGGGCGACCAGGGTCGAGACGGTGGCCACGGAGACCGACAGGGCCACGTCGCCGCGGGCGAGATAGGCCACCACATTGGACGCGGTGCCGCTCGGGGCGCAGCCGACCAGGATCACGCCCGCCGCCAGCTGTGGGGAGAGGCCGAGTGCGTGGGCGATCAGCCACCCGAGCCCCGGCATGATCACGTAGTGCGCCACCAGGCCGAGCGCCACCGCCCACGGCCGCTTCGCGACACCCTGGAAGTCGGCGACCGACATCGTCAGGCCCATGCAGAACATGACGACGCCGAGGAGGTACGGCACGTTCGTCTTCCAGCCCGCGAAGGCGTCGGGCGTGGCGAGGCCGACGGCGCCGGCGAGTAGCACGAGTACGGGGAAGACGGTGACGGCCCGCCGGGCGGCACGATCCGTGCCGGAGGCGTCCGTGGTCATGACATGTTCAGTATGCACCGAGTTATGCAAACGTCGGGCGCGCGGTCGCTGCAACAGCGTCTCGCGATGTGATCAGGCGCCCCTGTGCCGGGCCCCGAAGCCGCGCCCGCTTCAGACCCGGAGTGCGCGCCGGCCTTACGACAGGTACTTCCCCAGCCCGTCGGTGTACCGCACCGCCCCGTCCGCCAGAAGCAGCAGCGCCTCCATGCCGTCCAGCGACTCCAGCCAGGGCAGAGCCCGCTCGGACCCCATCGCGAAGGCCGCCGTCGCCCAGGCGTCCGCCCAGGTCAGGCTCGGGCCCACCACGGTGACGGCCGCGAGGTCCGTCCCGGCGGGCAGCCCCGTGTGCGGATCCACGATGTGACGGCCGCGCTCGGCCGTCCCGGACGACGCCACGGCCACCTGGCCCGTGCCCGAGACGACCGCCGCCAGACCGCCGGGCCGCAGCGGGTCGGCCACCCCGATCCGCCATGGCCGGTCCGGTCCCGGCGCCCCGTACAGCTGGGCGTCGCCACCGCCGTTCACGCTCACGCCGTCCACCCCGGCCTCGGCGATCCGCCCTGCCGCGCGTTCGGTCGCCCACCCCTTCACCAGGCCCGTCGGGTCGACGGACCCCGCGTATGTCGCGCTGAACCAGCCCCCGCTGAGCCGCTCCGCCTCCGCGCACAGCGCGAGCACCTCGCCGACCTCCGGATCGCAGTCCGCGACGGTCAGTTCGCCGCGAGCCAGCCGGGACACCTGGCTGCCCTCGCGGTAGGTGCTGAACATCTCGTCCAGGCGATGGAGTTCGGCCACCGCCGCGCCCAGCGCTTCCCGGACGGCGCTCGGCCGGCCACCGCGGATGTCGAAGGAGAAGACGGTGCCCATGACCTCCTCGGCATGCCGCCACGGCCCGGTCATCGGCTCAGTCCCCGGCCTGGTCCAGGGCGGACTGCAGTGACTGGCGGTAGCCGTCACTGGTGTACGTCGCTCCCGAGACCGTGTCTATGTCGGCGCTCTGCGCGGCGAGCGCCTCGCTCCTCAGCTGGGGGATCGCGTAGCTGTTGATCTGCTGGTCTCTCGGGTTCTCCTGGGGGTACGTCACCGCCGTGACGTCGGTGATCTTGCCGTTCTTCACCGTGACACGGACCTGCACGGGGCCCCAGCGGGTCTGGACCGAGTCTCCGGTGACCGTCTTCGTGCCCTTCGTGGCCGTCCCGCCGGACCCACTCGACTCGCTCGATCCACTCGAGTCGCTGGACCCACTTGAGTCGCTCGATCCACCTGAATCCCCCGAACCGCTCGAATCCCCCGATCCACTCGACGCGCTCGAACTGCTGGACGGGGCGGGAGAGGGCGCCGCCACGGCGACGTCCGTCGTCGTGTGCGGCTTCAGCGACAGCAGCAGCACCATCCCGGAGACGGTGGCGGCGCTCGCCAGCACGATGCGGCGCAGCGGACGGTTCTTCTTCAACGTGTGCACTTCTACGCCCTCACAGCTCGAACGACTCGTGGTGGATGCGGCGGTCCGGGACCCCGGCGGTGCGCAGCGCCCCGTACAGGTCCTGGGCGAACCCGTGCGGCCCGCACAGGTACACGTCGTGCCTGGCTATGCCGGGGACGGCCGCCCGCAGGGACTCGGCCGTGAAGCTGGGGCGCTGCCCATCCGGACCGTTGAGCGCGTACAGCACCTTCGCCCCTCGCCACCGCGCAATGGCCTCCAGCTCCCCGCCCAGCGCGAGGTCCTCGGCCGTGCGCGCCCGGTAGAGGAGGGTGACGTCCCCGGGCAGCGTCTCGAACAGGGCCCGCAGCGGCGTGATGCCGACACCACCCGCGATCAGCAGGGACTTGTACGACGTGCTCCGGTCGGCGGTCAGCGATCCGTAGGGGCCCTCGGCCCACACCCGGGTGCCCGGCCGCAGCATGGGGACGGCGGCGCTGTGGTCGCCGAGCGCCTTGATCGTGATCCGCAGCAGGTCCTGGCGGGGCGGCGCCGACAGGGAGTACGGCGTGGAGGTCCAGCGCATACCGTCCGTGAGGAACCGCCAACGGAAGAACTGCCCCGGTTGCGCACTCATCTCGTACAGCCGCCGTCCGCGTATGACGACGGAGTACACGCCGGGCGCCTCCCGGTGCACGGACTCGACCCGCAGCCGGTGGCGCAGGTTGAACCGCACCGGGGCGAGGATCCGGAACCACAGCACCAGCGCCGCGACGCCCAGGTACAGCACGTACCAGGCCGCCTGCGCCGCCCCGTCGCCGACGAAGTCGGACCCCAGGGCGAGCTGGTGGCCGAAGGCGAGGAAGAGCGCGGCGTACGTGAGCAGGTGCACGTAGTACCAGAACTCGTGGCTCACCCGGCGGCGCACGGCGCGGGCCGAGGTGATGCCGACCGCGAACAGGATGAGCGTGCCGATGGTGCCCTTGAGCATCTCCGGGTAGTCCAGGACCACCGTGAGTGTCTCGTGCACGATCGACGAGCCGTCCTGGGCGGCGTACCCGAAGAGGATCAGTACGACGTGGGCGACGAGCAGGCAGATCGTGTAGCGGCCCGCCATCGCGTGCCAGCGCGCCACGCGGTCCGAGCCGATCCGCCGCTCGAGGAGCGGGACGCGGGCCATCAGGCCGACGAGCACGGCGCAGGCGTAGCCGCACAGCAGCCCAGCGATCCGCCCGGCTCCGGTGAGCCACCCCGCCGTGCCCACGACCGACCCCGTGTCCTGCCACCACAGGGCGACCACCGCGGCGGCACCGGCCCACAGGACGGCGAGCACGGGGCCGGCGGGGGACCGCTTGGGCTCGGGAGGCGCGGGGGCCACCACCCGCTGCTCGTACACCGTTGTCATCTGCCTGTCCTTTCGCTGTCCGGACGCAACTGTGCCGACGGAACCTCTGAACCGGCTCTGAGTGCCGGGCCCGGTCGGCCGGTGCGCCGCAGGTCGGACGGGGTTCGGGGCGGATACCGCGGACGAGCAGTACGACGATCTCAAAGGGAACTGAGAGCAAAATGAGAGGTTCCGGCGGCGTCCCACGGCCCGGCGAGACCGCATCCTGGTACGTGCGATGAACAGTCCCCGCTCCCGCGGCTCCGGCCGCCCCGCCCTGACCCGCCCCGACGGCGCCCCTCTCCGGGTGCTCGTCGTCGACGACGATCCCGACCTGGCCGAGGTGCTGTCCGGTGCCCTGCGCTACGAGGGCTGGGAGGTGCGGACGGCCGGGGACGGCGCCTCGGCTCTCAGCGAGGCGCGCGACCTGCTCCCCGACGCCGTCGTCCTCGACGTGATGCTTCCGGACACCGACGGCTTCGCCGTGCTGCGCTCGCTGCACGCCGTGCGGCCCGACGTGTGTGTGCTCTTCCTCACCGCACGCGACGCCGTCGAGGACCGCATCGCGGGTATCACGGCGGGCGGCGACGACTACGTGACGAAACCGTTCAGCCTGGAGGAGGTCGTCGCCCGGCTGCGCGGACTGCTGCGCCGCGCCGGCATGGCCCGGCAGCAGGAGGACGGGCCGCGGCTCACTGTCGGCGACCTGGTCATGGACGAGGAGGCCCGCGAGGTCACCCGGGGCGGCGAGCTCATAGAGCTGTCCCCGACCGAGTTCGAGCTGCTGCGCTTCCTCATGCGCAACCCTCGGCGTGTGCTCAGCAAGGCGCAGATCCTCGACCGCGTGTGGTCGTACGACTTCGGGGGCCAGGCGCATGTCGTCGAGCTGTACATCTCCTACCTGCGCAAGAAGGTGGACGCGGGCCGCGCGCCCATGATCCACACGGTGCGGGGCGCCGGGTACGTGCTCAAGCCGGTCGCCCGATGAAGCCGGGGGAGCGGCTGAGGGCAGCCGGACGGTGGGTGTCGCGCCTGCCGCTTCCGCACACCCTGCGCGCGCGGCTCACCGCCGGCCTCGTCGTGCTGCTCGCCGTCAGCTGCGCCGCCGTCGGGCTGGCCGCCGTCGTCGAGCTGAACGGCTTCCTCACCGGCCGTCTCGACCAGCAGCTGCGCGACGCGGGGGTGAGCTTCGCGGTGAGCCTGGAGCAAGGCGGGGACCCGACCCGGCACTCCGACCACGACGGCGACGAGCGGGGCGACACCCGGCGACAGGCCACCGGAACCCTCGGCGCCCGGCTGGTCGACGGCGAGGTCACGCACGTCGCCGTGATCCGCTCCGGCTCGGACCCCGCCGACCTGAACGTCACCCTGACCCCCGCCGACGAGAAGGCCCTGGCCGCCGTCCCGGCCGACGGCGCCGGACACACCGTCTGCCTGTCGGCCCTGCACGACTACCGGGTCATGGCGGTCCCCGGCAAGGACCGTGACATGCTGATCACCGGGCTGCCGCTGGAACCGGTGAAGGCCACCGTCCACCGGCTGGAACTGGTCGCCGGAGTCGTCTTCGGCGCGGCGCTCGCCATCACCGGCATCGCGGGCGCACTGTGGGTGCGCTGGTCGCTGCGGCCGCTCAGCAGGGTGGCCGCGACCGCGACCCGGGTCAGTGAACTGCCGCTCGCCAGCGGAGAGGTGGCTCTTCCGCCGCGCGCCCCCGAGCCGGAGCCGCGCAGCGAGGTGGGCCAGGTGGCCGGCGCCTTCAACCGGATGCTCGGCCATGTCGAGGACGCGCTGACCAAACGGCACGCGAGCGAGGAGCGGCTGCGCAGTTTCGCCGCCGACGCCAGCCATGAGCTGCGCACACCGGTGGCATCGGTCCGCGGCCACGCCGAACTGGCACTGCTGCACCCCGGCGAGGTGCCCCCGAAGGTGGTGCGGGCCCTGGAGCGCATCGCGGCCGAGTCGGCCCGTATGGGCGAGATGGTCGACGACCTGCTGCTCCTCGCCCGCCTCGACGCGGGCCGCCCCCTGGAGCGCATCCCCGTCGACCTCACCCGCCTGGTCCTGGACGCGGTCACGGACGCGCAGGCCGCAGGACCCGGACACCGCTGGACGCTCGAGCTCTCCGAGGAGCCGGTGACGGTGACGGGCGACGCCCACCGGCTCCAGCAGGTGCTCGCCAACCTGCTGGCCAACGCGCGTCTGCACACGCCCCCCGGTACGAAGGTGACGGTCTCCCTGGAGACGGACGGGACGGACGAGTCCGAGAAGACCGGCGACAGGACGGCTGTGCTGAAGGTCCACGACGACGGCCCCGGCGTCCCCGCGGAGGTTCAGCCCGGAGTCTTCGAACGCTTCACGCGTGCGGACCGCCGCCGCACCGAGGGCGCGGGCGGCGGCGCCGGCCTCGGACTGTCGATCGTGGCGGCGGTCGCCGAGGCCCACGGCGGAGGCGTCACGCTCGACAGCGCCCCTGGTTCGACGACGTTCACCGTCCGGCTGCCCGCCGGCAGCGAGTCTCGCTAGTAGCGAGTGATCGCCGTCGGCCCGCTCTGTGTCCCGATGACGATGTGCGGCCCGCGCGCCGGCTCGGCCCAGTCCAGGATGCGGCGCATCGCATCAGCAGGGACGGAGACACAACCAGCCGTCGCGCCACGCCCGTTGACGTGCAGGAAGATCCCCGCGCCGCGGTCGTGCACCGGCCGGTCGTAGTTGAACCCGATGACGAGGGAGTATGTGTACTCCGGGTCGTACTCGATCAGGTGCTCCGCCTCCGCGGCGCGGCAGTCGACGGCGCGCGGTTCGGTCCAGCGGTTGTAGGACCGCGACCGGTTGTCCTGGCACCACCAGGAGTTCTGGCGCACACGGCGGTACGGGGTCGTGGTGCCGGCGGGCGCGCTCCTGATCCCGAAGGCGTACGGCAGGTCGTACAGGCCAGTGGGCGTGGTGTACGTGCTCTGCCGGCGTGAGCCGCCCTCGGCCAGGCCCTTCGCGCCGAATCGGGCCGAAGCGGAACCGGCCGCCACCCAGCGCCCGTCGCGCCGCTCCCACCAGATGACGGTCCCGGTCGTCGAGCCGATGCTCGCGGCCTGTGCGGTGATCAGCTGGGTGCCGCCGCCCGTGTCCGCCATCCGCTCGGGAAGAGGCACCGCAGCATCGGTGCGGGCGGTCGCGCCGAGGGCGACGAGGGTGAGCAGGACAGCGGACGCGAAAGCGACGACACCGGGACGCATGTCTCAGACCGTACTGGGCGGCAACGGCAACGGCAGCCCAGGTAGGCCGTCCAGACTAGTCGTCACATGTTCCTTCTTCGCGAAGTACTCGCTGAGGGACGCGTCGTCCTCGCGCGCGAAGCGCTTGCCGTGCAGATCGCGGTCGGCGTCGTACGTCATGAGGGGCACCGCGAATCCGCACGAGTCGCGGATGAGGCCCGCCGTCACCACGATGATCGCGCGCAGCCCGTGCTGTCCGTGATCGATGTCGGGGAAGTGTGTGAGCAGTCCGGGAAAGCGCGGGTCGTCGCGGAACACGGCTTCGCCGCGGCCGTGCACCCGGACGATGTTCGGCGGCCCCTGGAAGGCGCACCACATCAGGGTGATACGGCCGTTCTCGCGGAGGTGGGCGATGGTCTCGGCGCCGCTGCCCGCGAAGTCGAGATACGCCACGGTCTGTTCGTCGAGCACGGCGAGCGAACCGGTGAGGCCCTTGGGGGAGATGTTGACCGTGCCGTCGCCCGAGAGCGGTGCGGTCGCGGTGAAGAAGAGGGGCTGGGCCTCGATGAAGGAGCGAAGCCTGCCGTCGATGCGGTCGTAGGTCTTTCCCATGTCCACCGAGTATTCTCCGCGATAATTCGACTGTCTAACGAAATGTGGCCCTCCGTTTCGGCTCGCGAGGCCTGCCCGCACCTGGACGATGGATGCATGGTGCGGAAATCCCGTAAGTCACCCGCGGTGCGGATGCGACGCGTCTACGACCCCGTCGAGGCCGACGACGGCACCCGGGTCCTGGTCGACCGGCTCTGGCCCCGCGGTCTGTCGAAGGACGCGGCACGGCTGGACGCCTGGCTCAGGGAGGTGGCCCCGTCCGACGAGCTCCGGAAGTGGTACGGGCACGATCCCGGCCTCCATGAGGAGTTCGTCGAGCGCTACCGGGCCGAGCTCGAGGACCCCGAGCGGACCGCCGCCCTGGAACGGCTCCGCGACCTGGCAGCGTCCGGCCCGGTGACCCTCCTGTCGTCGACGAACGAGCTTCCGCTCAGCCACGTCCCGGTGATCGTCGAGGCGATGGGCGACTGAGGGCCACGGTCGCCCCCTGGTCAAGCCCTCTTGGTCGAGCGGCTGAGCGCGAGTCCCGGAAGGGAGTCGATTGACGAAACATACGGTGGAGTGCATACTCATGCATGACAGGGAATGCGCTGTAAGGAGAAACCAGTGACCGAGCGCGTCGTACTCGCCTACTCGGGCGGTCTTGACACCTCCGTCGCCATCGGCTGGATCGCCGAGGAGACGGGCGCCGAGGTCATCGCCGTTGCGGTGGACGTCGGCCAGGGCGGCGAGGACCTGGACGTCATCCGCAAGCGCGCGCTCGCCTGCGGTGCCGTCGAGGCCGAGGTCGCCGACGCCAAGGACGAGTTCGCCGACGAGTACTGCCTCCCGGCGATCAAGGCCAACGCCCTCTACATGGACCGCTACCCGCTGGTCTCCGCGCTCTCCCGGCCGACGATCGTCAAGCACCTCGTCGCCGCCGCCCGGAAGCACGGCGCCACCACGGTCGCCCACGGCTGCACGGGCAAGGGCAACGACCAGGTCCGCTTCGAGGCCGGCATCGTCGCTCTCGCCCCGGACCTCAAGTGCATCGCCCCGGTCCGCGACTACGCGATGACCCGCGACAAGGCCATCGCGTTCTGCGAGGAGAAGAACCTCCCGATCGCGACCACCAAGAAGTCCCCGTACTCCATCGACCAGAACGTCTTCGGCCGCGCCGTCGAGACGGGCTTCCTCGAGGACATCTGGAACGCCCCGATCGAGGACATCTACGAGTACACCCAGAACCCGGCCACGCCCCGCGAGGCCGACGAGGTGATCATCTCCTTCGAGCAGGGCGTCCCGGTCGCCGTCGACGGCAAGCCCGTCACCGTCCTCCAGGCGATCCAGCAGCTCAACGAGCGCGCCGGCGCCCAGGGCATCGGCCGGATCGACATGGTCGAGGACCGCCTGGTCGGCATCAAGTCCCGCGAGGTCTACGAGGCCCCGGGTGCGATCGCCCTGATCACCGCCCACCAGGAGCTCGAGAACGTCACCGTCGAGCGCGAGCTGGCCCGCTACAAGCGGCAGGTCGAGCAGCGCTGGGGCGAGCTCGTCTACGACGGCCAGTGGTTCTCCCCGCTCAAGCGCGCCCTGGACGGCTTCATCAACGAGGCCAACCAGCACGTCAACGGCGACATCCGGATGACCCTGCACGGCGGCCGCGCCGTCGTCACCGGCCGGCGCTCCGAATCGTCGCTGTACGACTTCAACCTCGCCACCTACGACACCGGCGACACGTTCGACCAGGCCGCCGCCAAGGGCTTCATCGACATCTACAGCCTGTCGTCGAAGATCGCGGCACAGCGTCACCTGCGGGCGTAGTCCGAGGGGACCTCTCTCAAGCAGTAGCGTGAGAACCGCCTCCTCACTCACGAGTGGGGAGGCGGCGGCACATCCGTATCTCTCTAGGAGCAACGCAAGTGAGCAGCAACAGCGGTGACGTACGGCTCTGGGGCGCCCGATTCGCCGACGGTCCCGCCGAGGCCCTGGCGAAGCTGTCCGCGTCCGTCCACTTCGACTGGCGGCTGGCGCCGTACGACATCGCCGGCTCGCGTGCGCACGCGCGCGTGCTGAACAAGGCGGGGTTGCTGACGGAGGACGAGCTGACCCGGATGATCGCGGGCCTGGACCAGCTCGAGGCGGATGTGGCGTCGGGCGAGTTCGTCGGGACGATCGCCGACGAGGACGTGCACACGGCCCTGGAGCGGGGCCTGCTGGAGCGCCTCGGCCCGGACCTGGGCGGCAAGCTGCGCGCGGGCCGGTCGAGGAACGACCAGGTGGCTACCCTCTTCCGGATGTACCTGCGGGACCACGCCCGGGCCATCGGCGGCCTGATCGCCGAGCTCCAGGACGCCCTGATCGGCCTGGCGGAGGCGCACCCGGACGTCGCGATGCCCGGCCGCACCCACCTCCAGCACGCCCAGCCGGTGCTGTTCGCCCACCACGTCCTCGCGCATGTGCAGTCCCTGTCCCGGGACGCGGAGCGCCTGCGCCAGTGGGACGAGCGGACGGCGGTCTCGCCGTACGGCTCCGGCGCCCTCGCGGGCAGCAGCCTCGGCCTGGACCCGGAGGCGGTGGCGAAGGACCTCGGCTTCGAGCACGGCAGCTCCGCGAACTCCATCGACGGCACGGCCTCCCGCGACTTCGTGGCGGAGTTCGCGTTCATCACGGCGATGATCGGCGTCAACCTCTCCCGGATCGCCGAGGAAGTCATCATCTGGAACACGAAGGAGTTCTCCTTCGTGACCCTGCACGACGCGTTCTCCACCGGCTCGTCGATCATGCCGCAGAAGAAGAACCCGGACATCGCCGAGCTCGCGCGCGGCAAGTCCGGCCGCCTGATCGGCAACCTGACCGGCCTGATGGCCACGCTCAAGGCTCTCCCGCTCGCGTACAACCGCGACCTCCAGGAGGACAAGGAGCCGGTCTTCGACTCCTGCGACCAGCTCGAGGTCCTGCTGCCCGCCTTCACCGGCATGATGGCGACGCTCACCGTGCACCGCGAGCGCATGGAGGAACTGGCCCCGGCCGGCTTCTCGCTCGCCACCGACATCGCCGAGTGGCTGGTCAAGCAGGGTGTGCCGTTCCGGGTGGCGCACGAGGTCGCGGGCGAGTGCGTCAAGGAGTGCGAGGCGCACGGCATCGAGCTCGACCAGCTCACCGACGACCAGTTCGCCAAGATCTCCCCGCATCTGACCCCCGAGGTGCGGACCGTGCTGAACGTGCCGGGCGCCCTGGCCGCCCGTAACGGCCGCGGCGGCACCGCACCGTCCGCGGTCGCCGTCCAGCTCGCCGAGATCAAGGCCGACGTGGCCGCCCAGCAGGAGTGGGCCGCGCGCAAGTAGGCCGTCCGGGGTACCGGAGACCCCGTCCGGGAGCCGCGAGGGCATCGCGGGTTACGTTGGTCGACAGCCGCAAGGAGCCGACCGAACGGAGCCCGCGATGCCCTTCTCCCGTCTGGCCGCAGCGACGACCCCCACCTGCCACATCGGCCTCGGCCTGGCCGCCGTCGGCCGCCCCGGCTACATCAACCTCGGCCGCGACCAGGACCTCCCGCCCGTACGCAGCGTCGACGCGATGCGGGCCCGCACCTTCGAGCTGCTCGACGCCGCCTACGCGCAGGGCGTGCGCTACGTCGACGCGGCACGGTCGTACGGCCGCTCCGAGGAGTTCCTCGCCGACTGGCTGAACGCCCGGCCGGACATCGACGACGTCGTGGTCGGCAGCAAGTGGGGCTACACCTACACCGCAGGCTGGCGCACCGACGCCGAGGCGCACGAGGTCAAGGACCACAGCGTCGCGACGTACGACCGGCAGCGTGCCGAGACGGCCCAGCTGCTCGGCGACCGGCTCGACCTCTACCAGATCCACTCCGTGACCCCGGACAGCCCGGCCCTCGAGGACAAGGAACTGCACGCGCGCCTGGCCGGACTGGCCGCCGAGGGTGTGACGGTGGGCCTGTCCACCAGCGGCCCCGCCCAGGCGGACGCCATCCGCGCGGCCCTCGCGGTCGAGTACGACGGTGAGCCGCTCTTCCGCACCGTCCAGGCGACGTACAACGCGCTGGAGACCTCGGCAGGGCCCGCACTCGCCGAGGCGCACGAGGCGGGGCTCACGGTGATCGTGAAGGAGGGCATGGCCAACGGACGCCTCGCAGGACCGCACGCCCCCGCGGCCCTGCGCGCGATCTCCGAGGAGACCGGCCTCGGCCCCGACGCGGTCGCCCTCGCCCTCGTCCTTCAGCAGCCCTGGGCCGGGGTCGTCCTCTCCGGAGCGGCCACCGCGAACCAGCTCGCCTCGAACCTGCACGCTGCGGCCGTCGACCTGGACGCGGACCAGACGTCCGGGCTGGAGCAGCTGGCCGAGGACCCCGAGACGTACTGGCAGCACAGGTCCCGGCTGCCCTGGAGCTGACGAGCCGGGGCGCCCGGTCACGCCGCGAGGGCCTCCGCCCAGGAGGCCAGCGCGGTGAAGTCCTTGCGGGTCAGGCCGGTCCGCGGGTCGATCCAGAGCAGCAGCGCGGCGGCGGGGTGATGCCGCTCGACCCAGTCCCGGTCCGCGTCCGTGACCTCGTCGTCGACCCAGGCGAACGGCCGCCCCGCCGCGTACGCCACGATGTCCCGCGTCTTCCAGTAGGTGCCGTCGTCCTGCGAACCGAGGTGCAGCTCGCCCCAGTCGACGTACGGCAGCCGGGGCAGCCCCAGATGAGGGCCGATCCACTCGTTGGCCTCGCCCATCCAGGTGGTCGCCCAGACCAGGTCGTACGCCTCGGACAGCTCGAGCAGCTCCGCACCATGCCCGGGATGCAGCAGCACCGGCAGATACGGCGACGCGGTCCACCCCTCCGGCCGCGTCAGATGAACCGCATACCCCTCGGGCACGGGCCCCAGCAGCGCCATATAGGGATTGAGCGGCCCGTCGATATCAACGAAGAGAAACGGCTTCATGGCAACAGCTTCCGCTGTGAACCAGCCGTTCCGCTCCTTTCCGCTCCGCTTCGCTGCGGGCAGTCGTGCGTTACGCCGCCTTCGCCTTGGTGGCGTACATGTCCACGTACTCCTGCCCGGACAGCTGCATGACCTCGGTCATCACCGAGTCCGTCACGGCGCGCAGCACGTACCGGTCACGGTCCATGCCCTCGTACCGCGAGAACTCCATCGCCTCACCGAACCGGACCGTGACCCGCCCCGGCCGCGGCATCCCCGCACCGCCCGGCTGCAGCTTGTCCGTGCCGATCATCGCGAAGGGAACCACCGGCGCGCCGGTCATCAGCGTGAGCCGCGCGATCCCGGTCCGCCCCCGGTACAGACGGCCGTCGGGGGAGCGGGTCCCCTCGGGGTAGATCCCGAAGATCTTGCCCTCTTCCAGCACCCGCCGTCCGGTCATCAGCGCCGCCACGCCACCGTGCCCGCCGTCCCGGTCCACCGGGATCATGCCGACGCCGGTGAAGAACCAGGCCATCAGCCGGCCCTTGAGAGTCTTGCCCGTGACGTACTCGTCCTTGCCGATGAAGAAGACCTGACGGTCGCAGACCAGCGGCAGGATCATCGAGTCGATGAAGGTCAGGTGGTTGCCGGCCAGGATGACCGGACCGTCGCCCGGGATGTGCTCCGCGCCCTCGACCTGTGGGCGGAACATCAGGCGCATGATCGGTCCGAGCACTGCCTTGATGAGCGCGAAGCGGGACAACGGGTCCTCCGGTGTCAAGGGTCGAGGGTGAGTCTCTGCAGGTGAGGACGATACTCGCGGGCACCCGGTGGTTGCACACCGGGTTCACCGACTGGTTACGCATTGTTGAACCATGTTTACCTCCCGTGGCGTGCCGTTGCACGGCCGACATCCGGGCGACACCCTGCACCGGACATCAGGGCTCCCGTCCCGCCCCCGACTCTCCGTCAACGGGCAGCGCTCGTACGACATCCAGCATCACCCGCGTGTTCCGTCCAAGGTCTCCCACCCGTCACTTGAGGACACCTACGATCGTCCCGCTTTGGCAGGTGCAGGGCATCACTAGGGGAGGAGCGCGCAATGGGGACGCAGCGGACGCAGGGGTCTCAGGGGCAGCGGCAGGAAGCGGGCCTCGGCCGGCGCGCCGTGCTGGGGGCCGCGGTCCTCGGCGCGGGCGGAGCCGTCATCGGACTGCCCGGCACGGCTGCCGCCGCGGAACAGGCCACCGAACAGTACGGCGGCAAGGGCTACAAGGACCTGCCGGTGCCGACCATCATCGGGCACCGCGGCGCCAGCGGCTACCGGCCGGAACACACCTTCGGCTCCTACGAGCTGGCCCTCGACCTGGGCGCCCACGTCGTCGAGGCGGGCGACCTGGTGCCGACCAAGGACGGTCACCTCGTCTGCCGCCACGAGCCGGAGATCGGCGGCACCACGGACGTCGCGGACCATCCGGAGTTCGCCGACCGCAAGACCACCAAGGTCCTCGACGGGGTCTCCACCACGGGCTGGTTCACCGAGGACTTCACGCTCGCCGAGCTGAAGACCCTGCGCGCGATCGAGCGCATCCCGGCCAACCGCCCGCACAACACCCTCTACAACGGCCGCTGGGAGATCCCCACCTTCGAAGAGGTGCTCCAGTGGCAGGACGAGCAGACCCGCAAGCGCGGCAGGCAGGTCTGGATCTACCCCGAGACCAAGCACCCCACCTACTTCCGCAAGCTGGGCCTCGGCCTGGAGGAGCGCGTCGCCAAGCTGCTGCGCAAGTACGGCAAGGACAAGAAGAACTCGCCGGTCATCCTCCAGTCCTTCGAGCCGAGCAGCATCCAGCGCCTGGACAAGCTCGTCGACAACCCGCTCGTCGTGCTGCTGTCCGGCGCGAACACCCGCCCCTGGGACTTCGTCGATGCGGGCGACCCGCGCACCGTCGCCGACCTGGTCAAGCCCGACGGCCTGAAGTGGATCGCGTCCTACGCCCAGGGCATCGGCCCGACCGTCGACCTGATCATCCCGAAGGACGCGAGCGGCAAGCTCACCACGCCGACCACGCTGGTGGCGGACGCGCACGCGGAGGGGCTGATCCTCCACCCGTACACGATGCGCAACGAGAACCCCTTCCTGCCGGCCGAGTTCCGGAAGGGCACCGACCCGACCGCCTACGGCGACGCCTTCGGCGCCTTCAAGACGTACTTCGCCACCGGCATCGACGGGATCTTCACCGACAACGCGGACACCGGATTGCTGGCCCGCGCCGACTTCGTCAACGGCTGAACCCACCACCCCCGGATGGGGTGACGGACGCCCGCCCCGGCAACCATGTGCCGGGGCGGACGCGTTCTGCCCGACGTGATCCCCAGCACGCCCTACGACATGGTCGGCGCCCTGCGCCCCCTGCTGGCCGCCGAGGCATCGGCGGAGGCCGGTGCAGGTACCGAGCCCGGCGACCTCGAACAGGCCGTGTGGCTGCGCCTGCTGGAGCATGCGCACAGGGAAGGCCTGCCCAGGAACCCCGCCTCCTGGCTGGTCGATGCCGTCCGTGCAGAAGCGGACCGGCTCCGGCGCGCGACCCGGCACGAACTCCCTTACGCGGCCGAGCCGGTGGACGAAGCACGCCCCGGCCCCGAGCATCTCGCCCTGGCCGGCGCCCGGCGCCGGGCCCTCGACGCAGCGGTGCGGGGGCTGTCCGGCCGTTGCGCGCGACTGGTCGCGGCGCTGTTGTCGCCCCGGGACCTCACTTACCGGGAGATAGCGGCGGAGTTGGGTATCTCACAGGGCAGTCTTGGCCCGGAACGTTCCCGATGTCTGGGATGTCTTCGGAGATTGCTCGCCGCGGAGGTTGCAGCTCACAGCGCTCAGGGAAAAGAGTGAGGGACAACCGGCGGAGCAGGTGAGCGGGAGGCATGCACACATGGGCATGAGTGTGACCATCTCGGAGGCGATCGAGCAGGACGCCGAACAGATCCTCAAACTGCAGTACCTGTGCTACCAGAGCGAGGCCGAGCTCTACGGCGACTACTCCATCGAGCCGCTCACCCAGTCCCTCGACTCCGTCAGGGCCGAACTGCAGGGCGGCAGGGTGCTGGTGGCACGGCTCGGCGACGAGGTGGTGGCATCGGTGCGCGGCACGGTCGCGGCGGACGGCACGGCCCGCATCAACAAGCTGATCGTCCATCCGCGGATGCAGCGGCACGGGCTCGGCGGGCGGCTGCTGGACGCCATCGAGGAACGGCTCGTCGCGGAGGGCGCGGCTCGGCGCTTCGAGCTCTTCACCGGCCACCGCAGCGAGCGCAACCTGCGGCTGTACCGCAAGCACGGATACGCCCCGGTCGGCACCGAACGCGTCCACGACCGGCTCACGATGGTGACGCTGTCCAAGGACGCCGAGGCGAACGCTTTCGTCGCCAGCGCCTGACGGCTTGTTCCGCTTGTTCCGCCGAAGAGCGGGTGGGGTGGTCAGGGTTCTGGCTGGAGCCCGGCCCCTGCCGCTGAACGGTGCCGGTCAGCGCCCGGCGGCCGTGGCCCCGCGGGCCCGGCGCAGCCAGAACATCGCGGTCACCGGCAGGATCACCGGGATGAACAGATAGCCCATGCCGTAGTCCGACCAGACGGTGGCGTCCGGGAAGGCGGACGGCTCCGCCAGCGTCCAGGTCCCCACGATCAGCACGCCCGCAAGCTCGGCGGCGCAGCACACGAGCGCCGCCCTGCGGGCCGTCTCGCCGCCGCGTACGAGCGAGTACGTGATGAAGCCGTACACGACGCCCGCGACCGCGGACAGCGAGTAGGCGAGCGGGGCGTGGTCGAACTCGGTCGCGATCTGGACGATCGAGCGGGACACGGCGCCGACCACCATCACGCCGTACAGCCACACCAGCAGCATGCCCGGACCGCTGATCAGCCGGGTGCGGGGCCCGCGCGGACCGGTCACGGTCCCGTTCTCCTCGGACACGGCCACCTCAGCCTCCCCAGATGTCGTAGAGCCGCACCTCGAGCACGGCCAGCACCACGCCGCCCGCCGCGACCGTCGCCGAACCCCAGCGGGTGCGCTCCGTCAGCGACATGAGACCCACGGCCGGAACGCAGGCGAAGGCACCCAGCAGATACGCCACGAAGATCGCCGTGCCCTGCTCCGGCTTCTCGCCGCGCGCCAGCTGGACGATGCCGACCACCAGCTGGACCAAGGCGAGAAACGACACCACGGCCATACCGATGAAGTGCCAGTCCTTGGTCGGCTGGTCGCGGTAGGCGGCGAAACCGCACCAGGCGGCCAGCGCGAGCGCGGCGACGCTGGTCGCGACCGTCAGGGCATCAAGCATGCTGAGACCCTAATACGGGCCAAAGGGCCCGGGGCGCCCGGCCCCGGTGCCGGGCCGTTCGCACCCCCGGCGGTCAGGACGTTCGTCCCGTACGGGCAGGCCGACGGTCGCGACCGCCGTGGGATTGACCACAGCGAAGGGCGCTTCGGACCGGGTTGGGGCCTCCTGTGTGAACGATCTTCCGGCCCGTCCGTGCAGGTCATACGCAGGAACCAGGGCAATGCCGCGAACCGGGGCCCCGTCCATGGGTGTCCGCTATTCGGACAGCGAGTAACCGGGTCCGACATGACTTCTGCTTTACTTGATGCATGACCACGACGAGCTACCGCGTATCCGCGACCGAGGCGATCACGACGCCCGGTGCTCGTTGTATGTGTCGAATGTGCGCCTTCTGAGGGCCCCCAGCACCGCCACAGAGCCTCGCGCCCCGAAGCGAGACTGCCAGCCATGTCCGTAGGTGACTGCACACGCTGATCTGCACAACCTGACAGCTGCCTGCCACCACGCACGGACCGAGCCTGCCCCGCGCACACGCTTCTCCCCGGTTCCATCGCCATCCGCGAGAACCGTGCCGCGTTCCGACCATGAATGCCCCGTGCCGGCCGCCATCCGCGCCGCGCACTCGACAGTGACGGAAACACACGTGATCACCACATCGGGCCTCACGAAGGTCTACCGCTCCCGCGGCCGCGAGGTGACCGCCCTCGACGGCGTCGACCTCCACGTCCGCGAAGGCGAGGTGTACGGCGTCATCGGCCAGAGCGGCGCCGGAAAGTCCTCGCTGATCCGCTGCGTCAACCTCCTGGAGCGCCCCACCACCGGCACCGTGACCGTCGCCGGCCAGGACCTCACCGCCCTCGCCGGACGCGGCCCGCGCGCCGGCAAGGAGCTGCGCGAGGCCCGCAGCCGCATCGGCATGGTCTTCCAGCACTTCAACCTGCTGTCGTCGCGCACCGTCCAGGCCAACGTCGAGCTGCCGCTCGAGATCCTCGGCATCTCCGGCAAGGAGCGCTCCCGCAAGGCCCTCGAACTCCTCGACCTCGTCGGCCTCTCCGACAAGGCGAAGGCCTACCCCGCCCAGCTCTCCGGCGGTCAGAAGCAGCGCGTCGGCATCGCCCGCGCCCTCGCCGGCGACCCGAAGGTGCTGCTCTCCGACGAGGCCACCAGCGCCCTCGACCCCGAGACCACCCGCTCCATCCTCCAGCTGCTGCGTGACCTGAACCGGCAGCTCGGCCTGACCGTTCTGCTCATCACGCACGAGATGGACGTCGTCAAGTCCGTCTGCGACTCGGCAGCCCTCATGGAGAAGGGCCGGATCGTCGAGTCCGGCACGGTGACCGAGCTCCTCGCCACCCCCGGCTCGGAGCTGGCCGCGGCCCTCTTCCCGGTGAGCGGCGACGCCACCGGTGACGACCGCACCGTCGTCGACGTCACCTTCCACGGCGAGGCCGCGACCCAGCCCGTCATCTCGCAGCTCTCCCGCACGTACAACATCGACATCTCGATCCTCGGCGCCGCGATGGACACCGTCGCGGGCAAGCAGGTCGGCCGGATGCGCATCGAACTGCCCGGCCGCTACGAGGACAACGTCGTGCCCATCGGCTTCCTGCGCGAACAGGGGCTGCAGATCGACGTCGTCGAAAAAACAGCCCAGGAGCCCGTGCTGCTGAAGGAAGGTGCCAAGTGACCTGGTCGGAGATGCAGCCGCTGCTGTCGCAGGCGTGTTGGGACACGTTCTACATGGTCGGCTGGTCGACGCTCATCGCGATCGTCGGCGGTCTGCCTCTCGGCATCCTGCTGGTCCTCACGGACAAGGGCGGGCTGCTGCAGAACACCTTCCTGAACAAGGTGATCGGGCAGATCGTGAACGTCGCCCGCTCGCTGCCGTTCATCATCCTGATGGTGGCGCTGATGGGCTTCACCCGCTGGATCACCGGCACCTCCATCGGCCGCGAGGCCGCGATCGTGCCTCTTGCGATCGGCGCCATCCCGTTCTTCGCGCGGCTCGTCGAGACGGCTGTCCGCGAAGTGGACGGCGGCCTTGTCGAGGCCGTGCAGGCCATGGGCGGCAACACCTGGACCGTCGTACGCAAGGTCCTCGTCCCCGAGTCGCTGCCGTCACTCATCGCCAGCGCCACCACCACGATCGTCGCGCTCGTCGGGTTCTCGGCGCAGGCGGGCACGGTCGGCGCCGGCGGACTAGGCGACGTCGCCATCCGCTACGGCTACCAGCGGTTCGAGACCGGTCTGATGTGGATCACCGTGGCCATCCTCGCCGTCGTCATCTCCGTCATCCAGTTCGCCGGCGACTACGCCGCACGCGGGCTGCACCGGCGAGGCGGCCGCTCCGGGGCCGCCCCGAAGCTCAGGTTCCTGAAGGCGGAGGCTCCCGCCGCGGGTGCCGCCGCTGCCGCGACCGTCCCGGCCCAGGCCACGGACGCCGACAAGGTCCCGGCCCCCGAGGTGACCAAGGTCTCCTGAGCCCGAACCCACCGGCTCCCCCCATCTCCCCGCCCACCCACGACGGGGTCGCACCACCCATGGAGAAAGGCACTTTTCGTGCGTAACACCGCCAAGATCACCACCGCCGTCCTCGCCGCCGGAGCACTCACCTTCGGGCTCACCGCCTGCGGTTCGGACTCCGACTCGGGCGCCAAGGCCGACGCCTCCGACCCGCTGGTCGTCGCCGCCACCCCGGTTCCGCACGCCGAGATCCTCACCTACGTCAAGGACAACCTGGCGAAGAAGGCGGGCCTCAACCTCGAGGTCAAGGAGTTCACGGACTACGTCACGCCGAACACGGCGACCGAGGACGGGTCCGTGGACGCCAACTACTTCCAGACCGAGCCGTACCTCGAGGACTTCAACAAGAAGAACGGCACTCACCTCAAGTCCGTCGTATCGGTGCACCTGGAGCCGCTCGGCCTGTACTCGAACAAGGTCAAGAAGGCCGACGACCTCAAGAGCGGTGCGACCATCGCCGTCCCCAACGACACCGTCACCGAGGCCCGGGCCCTGCAGTTGCTCGCCGCCAACGGGCTCATCACCCTCAAGGACGGCGCCGGCACGGCGGCCACCCCCGCCGACATCACCAAGAACCCGAAGAACCTCAAGTTCAAGGAGCTGGAGGCGGCCCAGACCCCGCGCGCCCTGAACGACGTCGACGCCGCCGTCATCAACGGCAACTACGCCCTCGAAGCCGACCTCAAGCCGGCCAAGGACGCCCTCGTCCTGGAGTCCGCCAAGGACAACCCGAACGTCAACCTCCTCGTCGTCAAGGACGGCAACCAGGACGACCCGCGCGTGCAGAAGCTCGCCAAGCTGCTCACGTCCGACGAGGTGAAGAAGTTCATCGAGGACAAGTACGACGGCTCCGTCATCCCGTCGTTCTGAGCCGGCCCGAGCAACGGAGACAGTCGCACCATGCGCAAGACAGCCATACCCGCCGCGGCCGCAGGGATCGCCCTGGTCCTGGGCCTGACCGCCTGCGGTTCGGGCTCCTCGTCCGAGGGCGGTGACGGCAAGGGCACGCTCGTCGTGGGCGCCACCGCGGTCCCGGCCGGCGAGGTCCTCACCTACATCAAGGACAACCTGGCGGAGAAGGCCGGCCTCGATCTGGAGATCAAGGAGTTCACGGACTACGTCCTGCCGAACACCGCGCTCAACGAGGGCTCGCTCGACGCCAACCTGTACCAGAACAAGCCGTTCCTGGACGACTTCAACAAGTCCAAGGGCACGGACCTGGTCCCCGTCGTGCAGGCGTACCTGCCCCCCATGGGCGTGTACTCCAAGAAGGTCGAGGACGTCGCCGACCTCCCCGACGGCGCCACCGTCACCGTGCCCAACGACACCACCAACGAGGGCCGGGCGCTGAAGCTTCTCGCGGCTCAGGGCGTCATCGAGCTCAAGAAGGACGCGGGGACGGACGCATCGCCGGCGGACATCGTGTCCAACCCGAAGAAGCTCGTCATCAAGGAGCTGGAGCCGGCTCAGCTGCCCCGCTCCCTCGACGACGTCGGCGCGTCCGTGATCAACAACAACTTCGCCCAGGACGCGGGCCTCAGCCCCACCGAGGACGCCATCCACCTGGAGTCCGCGGAGAACAACCCGTACGCCAACATCCTCGCCGTCAAGCGCGGCAACGAGGACGACCCGCGGGTCGAGAAGCTGGTGAAGCTCCTCAAGTCGTCCGAGGTGAAGAAGTTCATCGAGGACAAGTACAAGGGCTCGGTCCTGCCGGTCACCGGCGCCTGACACCCTTTTGTCCACCATGGGGTCCGCTTCCGAACGGGAGCGGACCCCATGGTGCAGTTCCGCGCCGCGATGCTGCATGCTGGGGCATTCACACCAGGACTTACGGTCAACAGGGCTTACGGTCCACCGGGCTTCATGGCCTACCGGGCTTATGGTCTACCGGGCTTACGGTTCCTGACGGTTACGGAGCAGCGCATGACGACAGCCTTCTCGGGGTTCCCCAACATCTCCATCAGCACGGAGCGGTTGGTGCTGCGTCCCCTCGACGAGGACGACGTGCCCGCGCTGGCCGCGATGATGAACGACGAGCAGGTCGGCGCCTGGACCGACGTGCCCCAGCCCTACACCGAGGACCAGGCCCGCGGCTGGATCACGGAGTACGCGCCGAGGGAGCGGGAGGCGGGCCGCGGCCTCGACCTCGCCGTCACCGAGTTCCTCACCCAGCGCCTGGTCGGCATCGTCCAGCTCACCAAGACGAACTGGCATGTCCGCTCCACCGAGTTGTCGTACGTCATCGCCCCCTGGGCCCGCGGCGAGGGCTATGCCTCCGAGGCGGCCCTCGCCACCGCCCAATGGCTCTTCGGAGACCAGAAGTTCGAGCGCATCGAGCTGCGCACGGCGGCCGACAACACCGCCTCCCAGCAGGTCGCCCAGAAGATCGGCTGCATCAGCGAGGGCGTCCTGCGCAACGCTTGCATAGCGCACATGCGCGCCGACGACGGCACCTGGACCGACGTGCGCACCGACTTCATCGTGTGGAGCCTGCTGCCCGAGGACCTCGACGGCGTCATCGACCAGCTCTCGGAAGCCGGCGGCTTCACGGCGTTCTCCGACTGGTCCTGACCCGGCACCGCTGTGCCGTGGGCAATCGTTCCTCCCCCAGGTCCTTCAGGCAACGGGGGAGGGTGGGCCCAACCCGCGACGGCGGGTGTGTAGCGGTGTGCGGGCCTCCCGACCCGCTCCGCTCCGAGCCGAGGCCGGCACCTCCGAGAGCGCCGGGCAGGTTCACCAGGTACGCTCACGGTGCCCTCGGGTGCCGCGTGTGCCCCCTGACCACCTGCGAGAACCCTCGGGAGACTGACGACGATGGCCGACCGGGTCACGGTGATCGGCTGGGACGGTTCGCCACTGACCGACGCGGCGCGCTCCGCGCTCGCGGCCGCCACGCTCGTGGCCGGCGCGGGACACCATCTGGCGCTCCCCGAGGTGCCCGCGGCCTCCGAACGGATCCGCCTCGGCAGCGTCTCCCTGGCCGCCCGCCGTATCGCGGCCCACCGCGGCACCGCCGTCGTCCTGGCCGACGGCGACCCCGGCTTCTTCGGCGTCGTACGCACCCTGCGCGCCCCCGAGTTCGGCCTCGAGGTGGAAGTGGTGCCCGCCGTCTCCTCCGTGGCCACCGCGTTCGCCCGCGCGGGAATGCCCTGGGACGACGCGCAGATCGTCGTCGCCCACCCCCGTACCCTGCGGCGCGCCGTGAACGTGTGCCGCGCCCACACCAAGGTCGCCGTCCTCACCTCTCCCGGAGCCGGCCCCGCCGAGCTCGGCCTCCTCCTCGAAGGCGTCCACCGCACGTTCGTCATCTGCGAGGAGCTCGGCACCGACCGCGAACAGGTCACCGTCGTCACCTCCGACAAGGCCGCCGACCACACCTGGCGCGACCCCAACGTCGTCATCGTCATCGGCGGCCCCGTCGCCGCATCCGAGAACGGCGGCTGGATCGCCGGACGCGACCAGGCGGCCGTCCCCGGGGCCGAGACCCCCGGTGGCCCCCCGTCACGAGGCTGGGCGCTGCCCGCCGAGGAGTACGGCAGTGAGCCCGACGAGGGCGAGACGGGCAGTATGCGCGCCGCCCAACTCGCCCGCCTCGGCCCGCGCGTGGGCGACCTCGTCTGGGACATCGGCTCCGGCAGCGGCGCCTTCGCCACGGAGGCCGCCCGCTTCGGCGCAGCCGTCATCGCCGTCGACCGCGACAGCGACGCGTGCGCCCGCACCCTCGCCGCCGCCCGCCGCTTCGGCGTCCAGCTGCAGATCGTGCACGGCTCCGCCCCGCACATCCTGGAGGACCTTCCCGAGCCCGATGTCGTACGCGTCGGGGGCGGGGGAGCGGCGGTGGTCTCCGCCGTCGCCGACCGCCGCCCCGAACGGATCGTCACGCACGCCGCGACCCGCGACGAGGCCGAACTCATCGGCCGGGACCTGACGGAGCACGGATACGCCGTCGAGTGCGCCCTCCTGCAGTCCGTCGAACTCGACACGCGCGCGTGGACCGAGAAAAACCGGACGGTCGCCTTCCTGCTCGCGGGAGTCAGGGAAGGGCGGATCGAGCCGCCTCGCTGAAGAGTGTCGGTCTTGTGACGGATGGGGCCGAACGGGCGCCCCGCGAACCTGCCGCCACACCCTGCGCGGTAGGCTGGCCGATCGTTGTACTGCACTCGGGTGACTGATGGTTCGTCGGTCAATGTCCGGAAAGCACGCCCGTTTTGGGGGTGTGTGTGGTACGGCGGGACCGGAGGGCACGCGACGTGGCGCAGTCCACAGCGGAACCGTGGCGCATCCAGCTGCCGCGGTGGCGGTCCGCCCGGAACAATGCCGGTTGACGGCATTGGCGGCGGCCCGTTCGTGCCGCGTGGCGCGCACGCTCGTTCTTCATGACGGGCGGTCGGTGCGCCGCTCCGGGCACAGGGGCCGCCCCGGCCGAAGGCCGGGAACGGTCGAAGAAGCACTAACCGATGGGCGAGGGGTACGCATGACCGACACCGGCCAGGGCCCGGGCGAGGGACTGCCGGAGAGCGCAGGCATGGTGGAGCAGCCGGGCGTCCCCGCGCCCGGTGCGTACACCTACCTCGGCCCCTCCGAGAACTCCGCCGATGAGGACGACCTGCTGTTGATGCCGGGTGCCCAGGGCGCGTGGAGCGAGGGGCAGACGCCGGCACCCGCGGCCGTCGCCCACGAGCCCGGGCCGCACGAGATGGCGGGCAGGGACAGCGGCTCGGTCGACCTCAGCGGTGTCCGCGTCCCCGCCCCGGCGGTCTCGCCCGCGCCCGCGCGCCGCCCGCTGCACCTCGGCCCGCCCGTGCCGGACAGCAGCGCGAGCCCGGTGCGTTCGCTCGCCGACCGGGGTCCGGCCAGTACGCCGCCGAACCCGGTGTCCCTGCGGCAGCGGCACGCAGGCCCGCCCACAATCGGACCCGAGTACCTCGACATTCCGCGTGGTGACGCGGACTCCTCCGTGGCGGCAACCAGCGGGACCGCGCCCGGCGCCGCCGCCGCGTGGGCACCCCAGCCTCATTCCGAGGCACTTGGCGCCGTCCATGCAACCTCCGCAGAAACGGTCGGTCCTGACGCGGCCGCGCAGCCTGCGCCGGGACCCGCGGACGCGGCCTTCGCCCCGTCCGCGGCGCACGCGATGGATGCCGGGCTCTTTGCACCGGGCGTCGATGCAGGCCGGATCCAGCACGGTGGAGACGCGGCGCAGCCGCTGCAGGGCGAAGCCGCCCATGTGCAGCTCGGTGCCGCGGAGCTCGGCGGAGAGGCCGTGCAGGCGCCGCACCCCGGCGTGGCCCCACACAATGGGTACGTCGCTCAGCAGGCCGTGGACCCGGCCCAGTTCGCCCAGGCAGCCGATGGGTACCTGCCGGGCCAGCTGCCCGCTGCGGATGCGGGGGCGCACGGGTTCCCCGTCACGGCCCAGGTGCCGGCGCCCGTACCGACCGCCGGCTCCGGACAGTTCGTGTACGTGGACGAGTCCGCTCCGGCGGGCCCGCCGTCCGCCGGTGAGCCGTTCTCCCTCGACCTCACGCGCGACGCCGAACCGCTGCAGGTTCCGCACGACGTGCAGGACCCTGCCACCGGGTTCGCCCCGGACGCGGCGCAGACGGGGCAGCCCGCCGGGTTCACGTCCGACGCTGCGCGGGCCGCCCATGGGCAGGCGTATCCGGGAACACCGCTGGACGAGGCGGTGCCGGTCGCCGGCGATCCGCTGGGCCACGCCGAACAGGCCCCGCAGGGTACGGGCGCGGACGACGCCGAGCAGGCGGGACTCGCCCCCGTGGCCGCCGATGTCCCGGCCGCCGCCGAGACCCCTGCCGCACCGAACGGCGTCGCCCCGCACGCCGAGGGCGCGAGCACGCAGCTGGAGACGGCCGGCGTGCTCAACGGCACCGGCGTCGCACTGCCCGATGGTTCCGGCGTACTGCCCGACGGCTCCGCCGAGCTGCCGGTCGTCCCCTCGGCCGTCGAGGACCACGGCGCCCAGCCGATCGGCGAGTTCGTGCCGGTCGAGGGGTCGGTGCCGACCACGCCGCACCTGGCGCCCACGCCCCCGCACGCCCTGACCGTACCGCCGCTGCCGCCCCTCGATGAGCAGGGCGAAGCCGCCGTTGTCGCGAACGCCGAGGCGGCGGAGCCCGCCGAGGAGGCACCGCTGCCGGTCGCCGAGGCGGTCGAGCCGACTGCCGAGCCCACCGTCGCCCAGGCAGGCACCCAGGAGGGCGCCCCTGTCGCAGCGGCAGTGACAGTGGCAGTGGCAGCGGACGATTCTGCCGTCGTCGCCGCAGACGTGCCGTCCACCGCGCAGGAGGAGGACGGTACCGTCGCCGCGCCGGCGGAACAGATCCCCGCCGCACGGTGCGAGGAGACCCCCCTCGCACCGGCTGCGGACACGCAGGTCGCACAGGCGGAGGAGATCCCGGCCGCACCTTCTGCAGAGACGACCGCCGACCTCGCGGAGACCCGCGTCGCGCCGGTTCAGGACGCCGTGACCGAGCCCATGCCTTCCCTGGCATCCGAGCCCGAGCCCGAGCCCGAGTCCGAGCCTGCCGTCGTATCGGTCCCCGAACAGGCGACCGCTCCGGACAGCACCGCGGCCGAATCCGAGCAGGAGGCCACCGGCACCATGCCCGAGCAGGAGCCCGTCGGCACCGTGCCCGCGCCGCGCGACGGCGAACAGCCCACACCCGTTCCCACCGCGGAGGCAGTACCCGTGCCGGACAGTGACGTCCAGGAGCCCGAGCCGCTCGTCGCACAGAACGCCGACAGCCTGGACACACAGGAGGCCCCCGAGGCCACGGCAGAAGCAGGGACGGAGGCCGCCGTCCTCGCGAAGATCCCGGAAATCCCTGGGCAGCAGGCAGGCCCCCCGGCCCCCGGTTACGACGACGCCGAACGCGAGGCGGTCCTGCGCGTCATGCGCGAGCGCCGCGACATCCGCAACGGCTTCCGCAGCGATCCCATCCCGCACGAGGTCCTGCTCCGTGTCCTGGAGGCGGCCCACACCGCGCCGTCCGTCGGCCACTCCCAGCCCTGGGACTTCGTCGTCATCCGCTCCGCCGAGACCCGGCAGGCGATGCACGAACTGGCCATGCGCCAGCGCGAGGCGTACGCGCAGTCGCTGCCCAAGGGCCGCGCCAAGCAGTTCAAGGAACTGAAGATCGAGGCCATCCTCGAGACCCCGGTGAACATCGTCGTCACCGCCGACCCCACCCGCGGCGGCCGCCACACCCTCGGCCGCTACACGCAGCCGCAGATGGCCCCGTACTCCTCGGCGCTCGCCGTCGAGAACCTGTGGCTGGCCGCGCGGGCCGAGGGCCTCGGAGTCGGCTGGGTCAGCTTCTTCGACGAGCGCGAAATGGTGCGGGCGCTGGGTCTGCCCGAACACCTGGAGGTAGTCGCGTACCTCTGTGTCGGATACGTCGAGGAGTTCCCGGAGGAGCCGGAGTTGATGCAGGCCGGCTGGTCCAAGCGCCGCCCGCTGTCGTGGGTCGTCCACGAGGAGACGTACGGGCGCCGGGCCCTGCCCGGTGAGGAGCCGCACGACCTGCTCGCCGAGACCGTCGCGGGCATCCGGCCGCTGGACGCCAAGGCGCTCGGCGAGGCCTGGGAGCGCCAGAAGCGCATGACGAAGCCCGCCGGCGCGCTCGGCATGCTGGAGATCATCTCCGCTCAGCTCTGCGGCCTGTCGCGGATGTGCCCGCCGCCGATCCCGGAGCCCGCCGCCGTCGCGATCTTCGCCGGCGACCACGGTGTGCACGCCCAGGGCGTCACCCCCTGGCCGCAGGAGGTCACCGGCCAGATGGTGGCCAACTTCCTCGGCGGCGGCGCCGTCTGCAACGCCTTCGCCAACCAGGTGGGCGCCGAGGTCTGCGTCATCGACGTGGGCGTCGCCTCCGACCTGCCCTCGACGCCCGGCCTGCTGCCCCGCAAGGTGCGCGCCGGCACCGCCGACATGACCACGGGCCCCGCGCTCACCCGCGAGGAGGTCAAGGCGGCGATCGAGGTGGGCATCGAGACGGCCCGCGACCTGGTGGCCGCCGGTAACAAGGCGCTGCTCACCGGCGAGATGGGCATCGCCAACACCACCGCGTCCGCCGCGCTCATCTCCGTCTTCACGGGCGCCGACCCCGCCGAGGTGACCGGCCGGGGCACCGGCATCAACGACGAGACGCTGGCTCGCAAGACCGAGGTCGTCCGCCGCGCCCTGGAGTTCCACCAGCCCGACCCGAACGATCCGATCGGCGTCCTCGCGGCGGTCGGCGGACTCGAACACGCCGCGATGGCGGGCCTGTTGCTGGGCGGCGCATCGCTGCGTACGCCCGTCATCCTCGACGGCGTGAGCGCGGGCGCCGCAGCCCTGGTGGCCCGGGCCATCGCCCCCGAGGTGCTGGCCGCCTGCGTCGCCGGCCACCGCAGCGCCGAGCCGGGCCACATGGCGGCCCTCAACAAGCTGGGCCTGCGCCCCCTGGTCGACCTCGACCTCCGCCTCGGCGAGGGCACGGGCGCCCTCCTGGCCCTCCCCCTGGTCCAGAGCGCAGCAAGGGCCATGCACGAGGTGGCAACGTTCGACTCGGCGGGAGTCACGGAGAAGTAGGGTCCCAGGCGTCCCGGGTGTGTGGGCAGGACGCCCCCGGACCCGCCGACGGGGTCCGGGGCGGAGCCCCGGTTTCAGGAAGGGGCGGGGGTAGGGGAAAGAAAACGCCCCCACCCCCGCCGTATCGTGGACCCGCACCTAAAATCCGCACGTCAAGGGCCGCTCCAGAGCCGCAGCGCCCCATCTGCACCGCCGCCCGGAAGAGGAGCCGCACCTCACCATGGCCGAAAACCCCGCCTACCCCGTAGGCCTCCGCCTGACCGGCCGCCGAGTCGTCGTGCTGGGCGGCGGCCAGGTGGCCCAGCGCCGCCTCCCGGCGCTCATCGCGGCCGGCGCCGACGTCCACCTCGTATCCCCGGAGGCGACCCCCTCCGTCGAGGCGATGGCGGACGCGGGCGAGATCACCTGGCACCGTCGCCGGTACGAGGACGGAGACCTGGCCGAGGCCTGGTACGCGCTGATCGCCACCAGCGACACCGAGGCGAACACCGCCGCCTCCGCCGAGGCGGAGCACCGCCGCGTCTGGTGCGTCCGCTCCGACAACGCCGACGCCGCCACCGCCTGGACCCCCGCGACGGGCCACAGCGAGGGCGTCACCGTCGCCGTGCTCACCACGGACGCCCAGGGCCGCGACCCGCGCCACACGGCCGCCATCCGCGACGCCGTGGTCGAGGGCCTGCGCGACGGCACGCTGGTCGCACCGCACCACCGCACACGCACCCCGGGCGTGGCCCTCGTCGGCGGCGGACCGGGCGACCCGGACCTGATCACGGTGCGCGGCCGCCGCCTGCTCGCCGAGGCCGACGTGGTGATCGCCGACCGCCTCGGCCCCCGCGACCTGCTCGCCGAACTCCCGCCGCACGTCGAGGTCATCGACGCGGCGAAGATCCCGTACGGCCGGTTCATGGCCCAGGAGGCCATCAATAACGCCCTCATCGAGCACGCCAAGGCCGGCAAGTCGGTCGTACGGCTCAAGGGCGGCGACCCGTTCGTCTTCGGGCGCGGCATGGAGGAGGCGCAGGCGCTCGTCGAGGCCGGCATCCCGTACACCGTCGTGCCCGGCATCTCCAGTTCGATCTCCGTGCCCGGCGCCGCGGGCATCCCCGTCACGCACCGCGGAGTCGCTCACGAGTTCACCGTCGTCAGCGGCCATGTGGCGCCGGACGACGAGCGGTCGCTGGTCGACTGGGCCGCGCTCGCGAAGCTGCGCGGCACCCTGGTCGTACTCATGGGCGTCGACAAGATCGGCAAGATCGCCGAGACGCTGGTGGCGCACGGCAAGCCCGCGGACACGCCGGTCGCACTGGTCCAGGAGGGCACGACGGCCGCCCAGCGCCGCGTCGACGCGACCCTCGCCACGGTCGCCGAGACCGTCCGCACGCACGAGGTGAAGCCTCCGGCCGTCATCGTCATCGGCGAGGTCGTGAAGGTGTCGGACGGCAGGGCGCCGGGCGGGGCCGGGTAACCCCGGGTAACAGAAGTCGTTCCAAGCCGTTGGCACCACTCCCAGGACAAGGCAGTATCACCCTGTGGCCGATCTCATCACCATTGAGGATCCCGCCGATCCGCGCCTGCGCGACTACACGGGCCTGACCGACGTCGAGCTGCGCCGCAAGCGCGAGCCCGCCGAAGGCCTGTTCATCGCCGAGGGCGAGAAGGTCATCCGGCGCGCCAGGCACGCGGGTTACGAGATGCGCTCGATGCTGCTGTCCTCGAAGTGGGTCGACGTCATGCGCGACGTCATCGACGAGGTCCCGGCCCCGGTCTACGCGGTCAGTCCGGACCTCGCCGAGCAGGTCACGGGCTACCACGTGCACCGCGGCGCGCTGGCCTCGATGCAGCGCAAGCCGCTGCCGACGGCCGAGGAACTCCTTCAGACGGCGCGCCGGGCCGTGATCATGGAGGCGGTCGACGACCACACCGACATCGGCGCGGCGTCGCCTTCCGGTCTGCCGGCAGAACGTGCGGTTCGGCGCGTCGCCGTGTTCGAAGACATCGTCGATCACGCCAACATGGGGGCGGCCTTCAGAAACGCCGCAGCCCTCGGCATCGACGCGGTCCTCCTCACCCCGCGCTGTGCCGATCCCCTCTACCGCAGGTCGGTGAAGGTCTCGATGGGAGCCGTCTTCCAGGTGCCGTGGACGCGCCTGGAGTCCTGGCCGAAGGACTCCGAGCTTCTGCGGTCCGCGGGGTTCACGGTCGCCGCACTCTGCCTGAGTGACCGGGCGATCAGCCTCGACGAGCTCGCCGCGCGGAACTGCGAGAAGCTCGCCCTGGTCTTCGGCACCGAAGGCGACGGCCTCACCCCCGAGGCCCTCGCTTCGGCCGACGAGCACGTCCGTATCCCGATGGACGCCGGTGTCGATTCCCTCAACGTGGCAGCTGCCTCCGCTGTGGCTTTCTACGCCACTCGGCCGCGAGCTGTCTGACGCCGGCATACGGTCCGGTTCGTCTGCAACGAGTTCGAGCGGGCCGCAGCTCGGGGCCATCTCACTCAAGTGCGCCGCCCAGCAGCATCTCTGACACACCGTGAGGGGGATGGACTATATTGCTCTCACTTGACCAGCTGCTGGTCAAGGGCGGTTCTAGGGGGGATCGTGGCCGACGAGATTCTCGAAGTGACGATTCGGCCGGACGGCCGGGTCGAGATGCATCTCCAGGGCGTGGAGGGCATGGGCTGCTTGGCGCAGACCCAGGCGCTGGTCGACCGGCTCGGCGGCCATGTGGAGTCTCAGGAACTCACGGCTGAGGCCTACGTGGAGACCGGCGAAGAACAGCACGACCAGCTGTGGCACTAGCGAGCAGATCCGCAGGCGCTGCTCCGCTGTGGCAGGTTCATTCGACGCTGGCGCGGAGCGCCGCGAACGGCCCTGGCCTGCGGTTCGTGGTGTGGAGTCAGGGATGCGGTCTCGCTTGCACCGGCTGTTTCAACCCGGAGACGCATGAACCCCGTGCAGGCAGTGCCCGGCGGGTGGAGGACGTGGTCGACGAGGTGGCCGGTACCGACGGCATCGAGGGGGTGACCCTCACCGGTGGGGAGCCGCTGGAGCAGCCCGGCCCTGTGGCCGCGTTCTGCCGCGCGATCCGACGGAGGACGGAACTCGGGATCATCGTGCTGACCGGGTTCACGCGTGCCGAGGTGGAGAGCCACCCGCTGCGTGCCGCGGCCGTCGCAGACGTCGATCTGCTCGTAGCGGGACGGTACAACGCGCGGCTTCGGCTGGGGGTGGGGCTGCGTGGTTCGGCGAACAAGGAGTACTGGGCCCGGACCGACCGGTATACGGCCGAGGACCTCCGCGGCGTGCCGGAGGCCGAGTTGGTGATCGGCACTGACGGCTCGATCACTCTGACAGGAATGCATGGCTGGGAGGACGGTCCACGGTGACCATCGAGAACGAGATAGGTCTCTACCTGCGGGCTCGTGTGCCGCTGCTGGTGCTCGTGACCGTGGAGGAGCAACGCGCTCTCGACGTCCTGGACAGGGTTCGTACGGCGCGGGACGCCTCTGGCGACCTGGTCAGCTGGGACATCGCAGGGGAGTTCCGCTCCGCGGCCAAGCGCACCATGCCCCAGGCGCCTGTTCCGGAGAAGGCGCTGGAGAAGATCGCCGAGATGGTGAAGGCCTCGCCGAAGCGGCGTGACCTCTACGTCCTGAAGGATTTCCACGAGTTCTGGTCGAAGAGCCCGGTGGTCCGGCGTAAGCTCCGCAATCTTGCTCACGACCTGGTGTTCACGGGTTCGTCTCTCGTGGTGACCACTCCCGCGCGGGACATTCCACGCGAGCTCAACGATGACGCCGTGGTCCTGGACCTGCCGCTGCCGGACGCGGAGGCCCTGCGGGCCGAGCTCGACCGGATGGTCACCTCGACCAGCGGCGTCCGCAACGAACTGACCCTGCAGGGGATGTCCCGGCTCGCCCAGGCGGCACTGGGCCTCACGTCGACGCAGGCGCGGCGGGCCTTCGCCAAGGCGATCGTGCGTGACCAGGTGCTGGACGAGAAGGACATCGGCGCGGTGCTGGCGGAGAAGAAGGCGGTGATCCGCGCGTCGCAAGCCCTCGAATTCACCGCGCCGGAGGAGACCCCGGACGACATCGGCGGTCTGGATGCCCTCAAGCGGTGGCTCACGCTGCGCGAGCGGGCCTTCGGCGACGAGGCGGCGGCCTATGGACTGCCCGCGCCGAAGGGCTTGGCCTTGATCGGCATTCCGGGGACCGGTAAGAGCCTGACCGCCAAGATGATCAGTGGCATGTGGCGGTTGCCGCTCCTGCGGCTCGACGTCGGCGCGGTGTTCGGATCCCTCGTGGGCGAGTCGGAGGAACGCATCCGGCAGGCGCTGAATCTCGCCGAGACGGTGGCGCCGTGCGTGTTGTGGGTGGACGAGTTGGAGAAGTCGCTCGCTGCCGGCGGAAGCAGCGACTCGGGGACCTCGCAGCGTGTGCTCGGTACCGTGCTCACCTGGATGCAGGAGAAGACCAAGCCGGTGTTCGTCGTCGCCACGGCGAACGACGTGAGCACGCTGCCCCCGGAGATGTTGCGCCGCGGCCGCTTCGACGAGGTCTTCTTCCTCGACCTGCCCACGGACGCCGAGCGCCGGGAAATCCTCACCGTCCATCTCCGCAAGCGCCGTCGTGACCCTGCCCGGTTCGACATCGTGCGGCTGGCGCGGCTGTCGGACGGCTGTGTGGGCGCTGAGCTGGAGCAGGCGGTCGTCGACGCGATGTATCGGGCGTTCGCCGAGGAGCGGGACATCACCACCGACGACGTCGCCGAGGCGATCGGGCGGCTGGTGCCGCTCAGCCGTTCGCAACGGGAGGCCATCGAGAACCTGCGGGTGTGGTTGCGTGACGGCCGCGCTCAGTCGGCCTCGTTCGCCGAGGCGGAGCGCGCCGTTCAGGCGCAGGTCCAGCTGGAACTGGCTTAGGTCGGAGCGGACGGCCGCTGGACCGTGGGGGAATGGGGATTCGGTGCATCAGGTGGTAGGTGAGCGGCGGGCCGAACGCTGGCTGGGCGCCTCCACGCAGCAGGAAGCGGGGGCGTGGCGACGGCTGCGGGCACGCCGGGCCTGGGACCGGCTCTGCACGGCCGCGGAGCGGGACGACCCGCATGCTCTGGCGTTGTTGTGCCGGACAGCACGGGATCGGGAGCATCCACGGCACCAGGACGCCGGGCAGGTGATCGCCGACTGCTGGGCGGCGTCCCGTGCGCCGCAGCTCCGTCAGGTGGTGCTGGAGTCCGGTGCCCTGGCCTCGGGCGGTCGCGCTCTGCTGCAGACGGCGGCCCTGCACGGGTGGTTGTCCGACCTCTGGCCCGCCGAGCAGGCGTCCGAGGCCGAGGCGTTGCTGGCAGACCCTGATCCGGCGATCCGTAGCGCTGCGGAGGAGACCTGCGCAACCGCGAGCGGGCCGCTGCTGGAGGCGCTGTGGCGTACCGTCGTGCCGTACGTGGTGCGGGAGCCCAAGTCGTTCCAGGCCGTCTCCGCCACCATGAGCTCCTCGTCCCTGGCTTCTGTTCTGCTGCGAAATCCGCAGGCTCCGCCCGCTCCTGCGCTGGATCAGCTGTGGGGAGCCTGGCTGCAGTCGGCCGACGAGCACGTGCTGACGGCCTTGTCGGCCTGGGGGCGCCCGGCCCGCAAGAAGCCTGAGCGCGGGCAGAGCCTCATCGTCGTCGAACCGGACCCCCGGCGGCTGACCGAGGACCCGTCGTTCCGCGCGGAGCTGTTCCGTGCCGCCACACGCACCGACCATCCGCTGGGCGACCTGGCTCGCCAGGTGATCTTCGCAGCGCTCACACCGGACCTGGTCGAAGTCCTCTGCGACGCCGCTCTCGCCGACCGCGCGCTGGTCACGTTCTGTGCTGAGCACCGTCTGGCGCCCAAGGACCCTGTCCGGCGGGTGCTGTTCTTCCTGCTGACCGAGCAGCTGGACCAGTACCGGGGCATGGATCCGGACGGCCGACTGCTCGAGCTGGCCTACGCGTCGGCCGACCAGGAAACCCGGAGTCGGCTGCAGAAGGCCATGCGCACCGCCGGTGGCCTGGACCTGGCGCGCGTGCTGGTGGGCAGCGACCGGCGCACCCGCATTCCGGAGATGTCGGAGGGCGAGCTCTCCTACCTGGCCAGGCAGCTCGCGGACCGTGGTGAGTGGCCGCAGTTGTGGGCTCTGGTGCAGGACGTGGCGCTGACTACCGGTCTCGGACTCATGCGCCTGTTCGAAGGTTGGACCCCGAGGGACGAGGACAGCCGGAGGGTTTTCGAGCTGATGCGTCAGGCGGATCCGGCTGAGGTCCGGGCCGCGGCCGCCGGGCTCCGGAAAACGTGGCCTCTCATGCAGCGACAGAGCCGCGTCCGGTTCGACGGCCGGGTCAACTCGGTCTCCTTCGCACCCGATGCCCCGCTCCTGGCTGTCGCCGGAACCAAGCAGGTCGCCGGCGTCATCGACCTGTCCCAGGGCCGGTTGGCGGAGCGCTACGACGGCTTCAACTCGTCGGTGGGGCACATCCTGCACACCGGCAAGGGTTGCTTCGTCGCCGCCGAACGCAGCAATACCAATCTGTCGGCCAACAGAGTGCTGTGGTGCTCCGGCGGGAGTACCAAGGTCCTGCACCAGGAGCGGGGACCGGTCACCTCTCTCGCCCTGCGCGGAGCGGACGGCAGCTTCGCGGCCGGTACGCGTCAGGGTGCCCTTCTGCTGGGAACGCCTGGCGGGGAGGTCGAGCAGGTACCCGTGAAGAAACTGGGTCTGGATCCGAAACGGGACTGGCCCCGCGCCGTCACCGCCCACCTCGCCTCAGGTCGTTTGGCGGTCCTCGCCCGAGGGCTGGTCCTCACGGACTCGACGGCCAGGAAGGTGCTGGCCCGCGGGGAAGCCGGGACGATCACCGGGCATGCCGTGTTCACCGGACCGGACACCCTGGTCGTGGCCAGCAAGGGCGGCACCATTCAGCGGGTACGGCGCCAGGGCCACAAGCTCGTCCCCGGCGTCCACAACGCGGCCTGGCTCTTCGGACTGGAGGCACTTCCGGAGCGGAACGAGGTCCTCGTCGTCGAACGGACCGGTCGGAGGGTCGTTCTCGGGGCGACCGATCTCGAGCTGCGGTGGGAGTCCGAGACCTCGAAGCAGGCGGCAGCACAACTTCTGAAGGCCACCAGCGCCCATCTCTCCCCCCGTGGCGAGTTCCTCGCCGTCGGCTACGACGGGGGATACACCGACCTCTACGACCTGCGTGCCTGGAACCTGCCCGCTCTGATCAACCGTCCCCTGGTGTCCTGCGTCCCCGCGGATCTGGGAGTTGCGGCCGCTGCCCGCTCTTCCGGCGGTGAATTGGAGAAGGCATCCCGGACATTCCTGGACCTGATGCACGGCCTGCTGGAGTACCGCTTCCGCTTCGACATCGAGATCGGCGATGTAAGCACCCTGACCGCGGGTGAGTACGACATCAGTCTGTGAGACCTGCGTGAGGAGCCATCCGACCCATGACAACGCGTATAGGCATCGACTTCGGCACAGCCAACACGGTGGTCGCCCGCTGGGACCACGCACTGGACCGTGGCGAACCCATCCCGTTGGAGGGCCTTGACCTGCTGCGCGACGGCAGTGGCGGCGTCCGCCAGCGCGTCGTTCCGTCCCTGATCGCCTTCGCGGCGGACGGAGAGCGACGCTGGACCGGCGCCGGCGTCGCCCAGAACCCGGCCTTGCTGGACGACCCGCGGGTCTCGGTCTTCCAGTCCACCAAGAGCAGCGTCACCGGGCAGGCCATCGATGTCCCGCGGACGGTGGGCACCCGGAAGCTCAGCAACCGGGATGCGGCCACCCAGTTCCTGAGCGACGTCATGGCCGCCGCCAGTCTCGCCGTCGGCGAGGGCGACCTGGAGATCGTGGCGACCGCCCCGGTCGAGGCGTTCGACACCTACCGGGACTGGCTGGTGCGCGAGGTCAGCGAGACCGCCGGCCTCAGCCGTCTGCGAGTGGTCGACGAGGCCACCGCCGCCGCCGTCGGCTACAGCGCACGCCTTCGTCCCGGCGATGCCTTCATGGTCTTCGACTTCGGCGCCGGCACCCTCGACATTTCCGTGGTGCGCGTGCAGGAACCCGACGCGACCGGCGGCGGGGCCGGGGTCCGGGCCATCGCGAAGGCCGGAGCCGACCTCGGCGGCAACCATATCGACGCCCTTGTCGCCGAGCACGTCGCCGACCTCACCGGTGTGCCGCTCGGCGACACGGCGACGTACAACCGGATCTTCCGGCGGCTCCTTCGGTCCTCCGAAGCAGCCAAGACCACCCTCACCCACGCCACCACCGCGGTGGTGGAGGCCGAGGATCCGCTGACCGGAGAGCGGTACCGTGCGGAGCTCACCCGGGACGACTTCGTGACCCTGCTACGGGAGAAGGACGTCTTGGGCCGAGTGGGCAGGGCCCTGCGCAAGACCTTGGACAGCGCCGCCGCGCTCGGCTACCCGGCCGACGAGATCGCCCAGGTGTTCCTGGTCGGCGGGTCCAGCCTGATCCCGGCCGTCCAGGACGTGCTGCGATTCCAGTTCTCGCCGGATCTGCTCCGCCTCGACCGTCCGCTGGAGGCTGTGGCCGCGGGGGCGGCGGGCATCGCCGGCGGCTATGAGCTTCACGACCACATCCAGCACGACTACGCCATCCGCCACGTCAACCGCGACACCGGCGTGTACGAGTTCGAGACGCTCGTCCACGCCGGCAGTGAGTACCCCACCCCGGATCCGGTCCGCACGCTCACCGTCAAGGCCATCCGGGACGGGCAGCGCAACCTGGGCCTCGCCATCTACGAGCTCGCCCATGCCACCTACCGCGACGCCGGGGCCGACCTGGAGATCGTCTTCGATGCCGACGGTGGTGCCCGCACTGTGGCCGTCACCGCGCAGCACCGCCAGGAGCAGTCCCAGCTGTGGCTGAACGAGGACAATCCGACCTTCCTCGAAGCAGATCCGCCTGCCAGCGCGGGTGTCGACCGGTTCCGTGTCGACTTCCGCATCGACGCACACAAGCGTCTGACCGCTTCGGCTTTCGACCTGGAACGCCGCCTCTGGGTCCTGGACCAGCAGCCCATCGTCCGGCTCTCCTGATACCGCAGCGAGGAGTCCTCATGTCCCACTACACCCGGGTCCGCACCACCCTGCGCGACCAGAAGACACTGGTGCAGACCCTGAAGAAGCTCGGCTTCACGCACGTCGAGAGCCACGACGAACCGCAGGCCCTCTATGGCTACCTGGGCGACCAGCGCAGTCAGACCGCAGAAGTGATCATCCGCCGGAAGTACGTGGGCGCAGCCAGCAACGACATCGGTTTCGCCCGTACCTCCGACGGGAGCTTCCAGGCCGTCATCAGTGATTACGACAGCAGCCGATACGGCAAGGCATGGCTGCGCAAGCTGACGAGTACGTACGGGCACGAGACTGCCCTGTCATTCGCAGAGGAGAACGGGTACGAGGTCGTCACCGAGGAGACCGACAAGGACGGCGCGGTGCGCCTCACCCTGCGCCGCTCGACTGTGTAGCGCGGGCTCTGCGGTCCGCCCGGCACGTGGCCACGCCCCTGACTACCGCGGTACGTCCCCGCCCTCGTGCAGGAACTGCGACGCCCCGCGGGGGAGCGCAGCCCCGAGCCCCCGGGCAGGCCCCTGGCACCCCTGAGCCGCCGCGATTCCCAGCGCCACCAGCAGCGTCACGACCACGAACACGAAGAGCCGCTGCCGCAGCAGCCGCGGATTCGCGGGCCGCCGGCCGGTCCCGGTCGTCCTCGGCGCCGGACGCCCGGCACCACTGCGCGGCGCCGGACGACTCCCCGAGCGCGGCGCGTTGCGGGACGGCGTGGGCCTGGCCGGGGTGTTCCGGGAAGGAACGCCGCGGGACGGGGTACTCCGGGATGCCGGGGTGTTGCGAGGCGACGGGGTGTTGCGAGGCGACGGGGTGTTGCGAGGCGAAGGGGTGTTGCGGGGCGAGGGAGTGTTCCGCGACGAGGCGGGGCGGCCCCCGGAGCGCGACCCACCGTTGGAGGCCCTCGGCGGAGCACCCTGGACACCCCGGTCGGTGAGCGGCTCGGTGTACTGCTCGGTGTACTGCTCGGTGAGCCGGCCCGTCGGCCGGTCGCCCGCACCGCGCGGCGCAGGCGACCGGGAGTCGGTAAGACTCTGGGCTTCCCGGGCCGCGATCTCCTTGAGCCGCAGCGACAGCTGCAGCGTGCTGGGGCGCTCCTCCGGGTCCTTCGCGAGGCACGCCTGGACCAGCGGGGCCAGCGCGTCGTGCACGCCGTCCAGCTGCGGCTCCTCGTGCACCACCCGGTAGAGCATGACCTCCGAACTGCCATGACCGAAGGGCGAGTCGGCGGTCGCCGCGTACGCGAGGGTGGCACCCAGCGCGAAGACGTCCGTGGCGGGCGTGACGGCCGCACCCCGCACCTGCTCGGGCGCGAGGAAGCCCGGCGACCCCACCGCAGTACCCACGTGGGTGAGCGTGCTCGCGCCCGTCGCCCAGGCGATGCCGAAGTCGATGATCCGCGGTCCCTTGGGGGACAGCAGGATGTTGGAGGGCTTGAGGTCCCGGTGCACGACACCCGCCTCGTGCACGGCGACCAGCCCCTCCGAGAGGGCGGCGCCGATGGAGGCCACCTCGGCGGCCGTCAGCGGGCCCTCCTCGGCGACCTTGTCGTGCAGCGAGGGCCCCGGAACGTACTGCGTGGCGAACCACGGCCGGTCCGCCTCGAGATCGGCGGCGACGAGCCGCGCGGTGCAGCCGCCGCGGATGCGGCGCGCGGCCGACACCTCACGCGCGAACCGTGAGCGGAACTCCTGGTCCTCGGCCAGATCAGGCCGGATCACCTTCAGGGCGACCCGCTGGCCACGCCGGTCGGAACCGAGGTAGACCACACCCATCCCGCCGGCGCCGAGCCGCCTGTGCAGCCTGAACGAGCCGACGACACGCGGGTCCTCGCGCCTCAGGCGCATCATCGCCATGTCCATCCCCGCTGCCCGGTCCGTCTGACGAGCCACAGCTTACGTTTCCGCGGCCGACTGCGCGCACAGGCCGCGCCTTCACGGCCCGATCGATTGTCAGTGCCGGGTGGGAGACTTGAAGAGTGGCCAGGGGAAGGGGGATCCGGGCCGCTGGGCTGCGCCCGGACTCCCAACCGTCCGTCGTCGAAGGGGGATTGGACCGGTGAAGGGCGATCGCGTGGAGATAGTCGTGGACGCGGGCGACACGACACGTACATATGAGGTAGTGGCGAGCCGTGCAGGCCGCCGCGTGGAGACGGCTGTGCGCCGGGGCGTGGTCGAGGTGAGCGAGGTCACCAGGAACGGCTCGGTGGTCCGTACGGCCCGGTTCATGGCAAACCGGGTGCTCGCACTGGTCGAGCAGCCCGTGCCGCGGGAGGACAGTTCGGAGCAGATCGGGCGTTCCCTCCGGGAAGACCCGGATTCGTAGGTCCGCGTCTCCACCCAGGGGAGTATGCAGCCGGGCACCGCTCATCCTGCGGGAGGCCCGGCAATCGGTACGAGGGCATGACGCCCGGCATGGCCCGCGCGCCTAGATTTGAGGTCAAGCGGCGGGTGCAGCACTCGTCCCCCGAGGTCAAGCACCCGCCGCTGCCAGGCCCGAGAGCCGGTCACAGAACGGCTCACATCGATTTGGTCAGGGAGGGACCATGGCGGACACGGCACCGCGGACCACGATCCGCAGGCAGGGGCGCAGGGCGTACCTCGCCGCGTTCGGCACCAGCCGGTCCGGCAGGCGCCACCCGCTGGTGGCGACCGCCATGGTCCTTCCGCTGGCGACCCTCCTCGTGGTCGTCTTCGGCGGCTGGGAGGCGGTGGTCACACAGGCGTCGTCCGTGGGCGTGATGCTGGGGCGTTGAGAGGCGCCCCAGGCCCGGAAGAGCGGTCCGGGCGGGGACATCCGGCCATGAAACCCCGTGGGGACGGGGGTGCGGCGGACGGCACAGATGCCCGCGCAGCTGGGGAGCTGCGCGGGCATTGTCTTTTGCGCCTAAGCCGGCGCTGCTCTCGCGCAGGTGGTTGATCGCCGCTGGGGTTCCTCGATTGATGGTTGCTGTGGTCTGTGGGCAAGTGATTACGCACTCGTCCAGCGCCGGGCCTGCGTACGCTCATGCCGAAGCAGACTCATCACCCCACACCAAGAGGAACCGTTGCCCGCAGACGTACTGCCCGCGCTGACCGGCAGGGCGAGAGCCGCGACCCACCCCACGAGCGTCGTCTGCACCTGCACGACCCCGGACACGGTGCTGGCGGACCGGCCCGACGGCACGGTCGTCCGCCACGGCGGCACCGTGGCCAAGGCCCACGCCCCGGATACGGACCCCGTCGAGCTCGCCCGGCGCCTGTCAGTCGCCGGGCACCCCGGGCTAGGCGGCATCCTGCTGCCCCCGCTCAGCCCGACGCCGGTCGACCTGCACGGCCGCCCGGTCACCTGCTGGCCGTACGGCACCCCGGTCGACCCCGAGGTCCCCGAAGACGCCCCGTGGGAAGCGGCCGCCACACTCCTGGCCCGCCTCCACGCGACCCCGCCGTCCGTCTTCCCGGCCGGGCTCCCGCCGATGCGGGGCCCCGCCAAGGCGGCCCGCGCGATCGCCAGGCTGCGCGCGGCAGGCCCGCATCCGGCCACCGCCCCGGTGCTCCGCGCCTGGTCCGTCCTCCCCGCCTGGGCCCGGGCGGAGGCCCCGATGCCGGGCGCAGCGGCCCTGTGCCACGGTGATCTGCATCTCGGCCAGCTCGTACGCCATCCCGCACCCGAAGGCCCCTGGCTGCTCATCGACGTCGACGACCTGGGACTGGGCGTTCCCGCCTGGGATCTCGCCCGACCTGCCGCCTGGTACGCCTGCGGACTGCTCCCAGCGGAGGAGTGGACCCGCTTTCTGACCGCCTACCGACAGGCAGACGGCCCCGCAGTGCCCGCGGACGGCGACCCCTGGCCGGCTCTCGACGTCCCGGCCCGCGCGCTGAGCGTACAGACCGCGGCCTTCGCCATCGCCAAGTCCGTGACCGCCGACCGCCCGCTCGACGAGGTGTACCAGGCCGTCGTCGACGCCTGTGATCGAATGGTCGCGGTACCGCCGCAGTTGCGGCCCGGCGACGCCAAGTAGGGTGCGATCGACCGAAGCCGGGCAGTGTTCCGGCGAAGCCGTACCGACCGGCGAGGAGTTGAGCCGACCATGCAGTGTCCGAAGTGCCATGCACCGATGCACACCTACAACCGCAACGGCGTCCAGATCGAGCAGTGCAGCGGTTGCCGCGGGATATTTCTCGACTACGGCGAGCTGGAGGCCCTGACCCGTCTCGAGTCCCAGTGGTCGCAGCCGGCCCCGCCGCCCCCGGCCGCTCCGCAGGCGTACCCGCCGGCCGCGCCCGCCTGGGGCGCCCCGCACGGTGGTCACGGCGGCCACGGCGGGCATGGCCACTACGGGCACCACCGGCACAAGAGCTTCGGCCACATGCTCTTCTCCTCCTGAGCCTCGAAGCGCACGTCCTGAGCCCTGAGCCTGGGGAGACACGACGAAGCCCCCGGTCGCATGACCGGGGGCTTCGGGTGTGTGGACGATACTGGGATTGAACCAGTGACCTCTTCCGTGTCAGGGAAGCGCTCTCCCGCTGAGCTAATCGTCCTCGGGACCACGGCCGGGGCCGTGGGCACTGCGTGCGCGATACTGGGATTGAACCAGTGACCTCTTCCGTGTCAGGGAAGCGCTCTCCCGCTGAGCTAATCGCGCGGGAAGATCCATGTGGATCCGTGAAGATCCTCGGGGATCAGGTCGTCGGAAACCGATCCTCGTGGATCAAGTCCTTGCAGACCAGTGGACGATACTGGGATTGAACCAGTGACCTCTTCCGTGTCAGGGAAGCGCTCTCCCGCTGAGCTAATCGTCCTTGGAGGTGGAGACGGGATTTGAACCCGTGTAGACGGCTTTGCAGGCCGTTGCCTCGCCTCTCGGCCACTCCACCCGGAGTGTAGGGGGTCGGGAAGATCCCCCACTTCGAGCGGACGACGAGGCTCGAACTCGCGACCTCAACCTTGGCAAGGTTGCGCTCTACCAACTGAGCTACGTCCGCCTGTCGGTTCGGTTCGCTTCCGCGTCCCGGCGACGTGTTGAACTTTAGCGGATTCCTGGGCCAGCACAAAAACGCGTTTGCGCAGCGTGCTGCGCCGTGGCGCGCCCGGCGCCGTCGCAGGGCACCGGGAGGGCATCCGCGAGAGCCTCTGCCGGGGCGTTGCAGAGCGCTCACCAGGCGTGAGTCAAGGGGTCCGGGCGCATACCGCTCAAGGGCGCCCGACCTAGACTCTCAGCCGTGCACAGCCCCCCTTCGTCCTCATCGCCGATGGCCTCGATGGCCCCGACGGCTCGCTTCGGAGGTCTCGTCGCCCGCGATCTCCTCGATGTCACCGGCGACCCCGCGGCGCTGGAGTCCACCGGTTTCTGGGCCGTGGCCGCCGACTTCGAGGGACAGCTGGTCTGCGCCCGCTTCGGGGACGTCCGGCGGGAGCCCGTCCCCGCACCGGTGCCGGGGGCATGGCACGGGCCGGCGACCGGAGACTGGACGTCGTCGCTCGACCATGACGCGTACACGGCGGGCGTACGGCGCATCCGCGAGCACATCGCCGCAGGTGAGGTGTACCAGGCCAATCTCTGCCGTGTCCTGTCCGCTCCCGTCGCGCCGGACGCCGACGTGGACGCGCTCACCGCACTGCTCGCGCGCGGCAACCCCGCTCCATATGCCGGAACGATCCGGCTGCCCGGACACGGGGTGGAGATAGCGAGCGCGTCGCCCGAGCTCTTTCTGCGCCGCAGTGGCCGTGTCGTGGAGTCGGGGCCGATCAAGGGCACCGGCCGCACGGAGGCGGATCTGCTCGAGAAGGACCATGCCGAGAACGTGATGATCGTGGATCTCGTCCGGAACGATCTCGGGCGTGTCTGCGAGACCGGTTCCGTCAGCGTCCCGGAGCTCTGCGTGGTCGAGAAGCACCCGGGTCTGGTCCATCTCGTCTCGACCGTCCGGGGGGAGCTGCGCGAGGGCGCGGGCTGGCCGGAACTGCTGGCCGCGACCTTCCCGCCCGGTTCCGTCACGGGCGCGCCCAAGTCCAGCGCGTTGCGGATCATCGAGGCGCTGGAGACGGCCCCGCGCGGTCCGTACTGCGGGGGAATCGGCTGGGTCGACGCCGACCGGCGCACCGGTGAGCTCGCCGTGGGCATCCGGACCTTCTGGATCGACCGCTCCGAGGGGGTCCTCCGCTTCGGTACCGGCGCGGGCATCACCTGGGGCTCGGATCCCGAGCGCGAGTGGCGGGAGACCGAGCTGAAGGCGTCGCGGCTGCTCGCGGTAGCGTCGGGGGAGTACCCCGGGGAGCAGTAGTCCGGGCATGTGGGACGTACGGATGTACGAGGCGAGCAGGAGGAACCCCCAAGTGAAGATCTGGCTCGACGGAGGGCTGCAGGACCTCGATGCCGCCCGCGTCTCCGTGTTCGATCACGGTCTGACGGTGGGCGACGGCATCTTCGAGACGGTGAAGTCGGTCGACGGGAAGCCCTTCGCTCTGACCCGCCACCTCGACCGGCTCACCCGCTCGGCGCGCGGCCTGGGCCTGCCCGACCCGGATCTGGACGAGGTACGCAGGGCGTGCGCCGCCGTCCTCGAGGCCAACCCCGTGCCGCTGGGCCGGCTGCGCATCACGTACACCGGTGGCCTGTCGCCGCTCGGCTCGGACCGCGGCGACCACGGCCCGACCCTGGTCGTGGCCCTCGGCGATGCGGCCCGGCGCCCGGATGCGACGGCCGTGATCACCGTCCCCTGGACTCGCAACGAGCGCGGCGCCCTCACCGGGCTGAAGACCACCTCGTACGCCGAGAACGTCGTGGCCCTGTCCCGCGCCCACCAACAGGGCGCGTCCGAGGCGCTGTTCGGCAACACGGTGGGACAGCTGTGCGAGGGCACGGGATCGAACGTGTTCGTCGTCCTGGACGGCGAGATCCACACGCCTCCCGTCGCCTCCGGATGCCTGGCGGGCATCACGCGCGCGCTGACGATCGACTGGACGGGCGCCCACGAGACCGATCTCCCGCTCGACGTCCTGGACCGCGCGGACGAAGTCTTCCTGACCTCCAGCCTGCGCGACGTGCAGGCCGTCCACCGCGTCGACGGCCGGGAACTGGCGGGCGGACCGGGCCCGGTGACCGCGAAGGCGATGCGGGTCTTCGACGAGCGGGCCGCGGACGACCTCGACCCTTAGGGTTCTCCCGGTCGTGGGGCTCCCAGTGGTGGTCCAGCTCCTGCCGCGGGCGCCGGAATTCGGATGAACCGGGGCCCGCATACGGGTAGAACAGCCACGATGACGACGACCCTGCGGCCGATCGAGCCGCTCCAGCACGACGCCGACGGTGCGCGTTCGCGTCGCTACCAAGTGTGCGTGAACAGTCGCCCCGTGGGCGCGCTTCAGCTCGGCACGCACCCTGTCTACGGACCCGCTGTGGCACAGATCTGCGAGCTGCACATCGACGAACGGGACCGCCGGCGGGGCCGGGGAACCGTCGCCGCGCTCGCGGCCGAGGAGGTGGTGCGCGGCTGGGGCTGCAGGCGCATGGAGATCTCGGTGCCCGCCGATGCCGAGGCGGCGCTCCGGCTGGTCACCACGCTCGGCTACGTCCAGCGCAACCGCGGCATGGAGAAACCGCTCGGCACCACCCCGCCCGGACTGCCCGAGGGCAGCGTGGGCCGGCCCATGACGGACGCCGAGTACGGTCCGTGGCTGGAGCACGGCAAGGCGGAGTACGCGCAGAGCTGGATCCAGCGGGGCGTCAGCGAAGCCGAGGCCTGGGCCAAGTCCGAGAGGGACCATGCGGCCCTGCTGCCGGACGGTCCGGCCACCCCGGACGTGGTCCTGAGCGTCCTCGAACACCAGGGCGCCGCGGTCGGCACCCTGTGGGTGGCGATGCGCGACGAGGATGCGTTCGTGTTCGACGTGGTGGCCGACGAGCGGTACCGCGGCCGGGGCCACGGTCGCTCCCTGATGCTGCTGGCTGAGGCCCAGGCCATCACCGCCGGAAAGCCCCGCATCGGTCTCAACGTCTTCGCGGGCAACACCCCCGCCGAGCGGCTCTACGAGTCGCTGGGGTACGTGCCGACGTTGTACGCCGCGTACAAGGAGCTGTTGTAGGCGCCGCGGGGCGCGACGCCGTGCGGGGAGGGACCGGCGGGACGGCTACGCCTCCCGCTCGTCCAGCAGCCGGTCGGCGATCTCCTCGATGCGCTCGCGCAGGCCTTCCTGGCTCTTGCCGCCGTCCAGGCGCTCGTCGCCGATGACGTACGTGGGCGTGCCCGTCACGCCGATCGCCTTGCCCTCCGCCTGGTCGGCGTCGACGATCAGGATGTGCCGGCCGTCGACCAGGGCGGTGTCGAACTCCTCGGCGTCCAGGCCCAGTTCACGGGCCACCTCCACCAGGAAGGGCTCGCCCTTGCGGTCCAGCTCCTCGACCCGGCCGAGCACGGCCTCCACGTAGGCCCAGCCCTGGCCCTGCACCGCGGCCTCCTCGGCCGCCTGGGCGCCGGCGAACGCGTGCTTGTGCTTCTCGAGCGGGAAGTGCCGCAGCCGCAGTTCCAGACGGTCGCCGTAGCGGGCGCGCAGCGCGCGGAGGTCGTCGAGTGCGCTGCGACAGTCGGGGCACTGAAGCTCGCACCAGACGTCCAGAACAGGGCGTGCAGTGGTGCCGGCGGGGGTGGAGTCGTTCATGGGCCCAGTCTTGCAGCCGCGTGGAGGCGACCCCAATCGGAGTCGCCTCGTCCGGCTCGGGGCGGGTGGTCTCGCGCCTTGAGCCGGGCCGTGGGAGCCGTGGGACGGACCTTTGAAGGGCCTTGAATCGCCCCACGGCCGTCTCCGGGGCCTTGCCGCGGGCCCGACCGGGGCCTGCTCTGGCACCTGGGAAGGATGCCGTACCCGGAGATGTCCCTGAGGTCCCGGCGCACCGTGGCCCGGGCGCCCGGAGCGGTGCAGGATGGAGGGGACGAATCGTCCCAGCCCGACTGCCTGCCATGCCTGGAGGACCGGATGATTGCCGAGACTGTCTGTTCTGCCGTCTCCGCGGCCGGCCTGGGCTTTGCCGCGATCACCGCGTACCGCAAGCGCTTCCTGGCGGCGGCCCGTATCGCTGCCTACTCGCTGATTCCGCTCGGTCTGGTCATGACCGGTGCCGTCCAGTGGGTGGTGCACACCGCGTTCAGCCCGGTGGCCTGGGCGGGCTTCGGGGTGCTCGGCTGTGCCTGGCTGCTGTTCATGACGACCCGCGCGGTCGAGCGGCGCAGCGGCGGAACCCGCAAGGAGCGCAAGGCGGCGAAGAACGCCGCCCGGGGAGCAGCGGTGGCTCCGGCTGCTTCGGCCCCCTCTCTCGGACCGGCCGCGCGCCCCGCCGCCCGGCCCGGGACGCAGTCCGGTGGCGGCGCCACGGACGATTTCAGCGACATCGAGGCCATCCTGAAAAAGCACGGCATCTGACATCGACTCGAAAGGCGGCCGCCGCCTGCCCCACCGCCCTCCCCGAAGTCAAGGACTTCGGCGAACTGCCGCGTCATTTGGGCGTGTTGACAGCGCGGCAGGGACCTGCTGCGCCATGATCGCCCCGACATGCTGGACACATCACAGGGCGATGCCGCCCCTCAAACTCCGGCCGAGGAGCCTCGCGGGTGCCTCTTCGCGCTCTCCCAGCCGCCCCTGATGATCTTCTTGGCGGTGATCGGCATTCTGCTGCTCATGGCATCGGTGCATGATCTGTTCCTGCTGTGAACGGTGATCACGGTGCCGGGCCGTCCTGGTCAGGGTGTTGCTGCTGGTCAGGGTGTCGCGGACGCGGTCCCTGAGCAGAGGGCCTTCGCGACGGGTCCTTGGGGGACGGGCCTTGGGCCTTCGAGGCGGTCCTTGGGGGTCAGGCCATGGGGCCCTCGAGGCGGTCCTTCGTGCAGGGGGTGTCTCAGCGTGCGGCTTCCTTGCGGCGTGCCCGGTACGCCGCGACGTGCAGCCGGTTGCCGCAGGTGCGGCTGTCGCAGTAGCGGCGTGAGCGGTTCCGCGACAGGTCCACGAAGGCGTGCCGGCAGTCGGGCGCCTCGCATCGGCGCAGCCGGTCCTGCTCGCCGGCCACGACGAAGAACGCGAGGGCCATGCCGCAGTCGGCCGCCAGATGGTCGGCCAGGGAGGCGCCGGGCGCGAAGTAGTGCACATGCCAGTCGTAGCCGTCGTGATCGGTGAGCCGAGGCGTCGTGCCGGCCGCGGCCACCAACTCGTTGATCAAGCCGACGGCGGTACGGGCGTCGTCGGCGGCGAAGATCGCGGCGAAGCGGGCCCGTATGCCCCGTACGGCGGCCAGGTCATGATCGGTCAGCACGCCGACGTCGCTCACTTCGTGCCCCCGCACGAAAGCCGCAAGGGCGCCGACGTCCGCGAGCCCGTCGGCCTCGTCGTTCTCCGGTGCGGTGTTCACCAGATCGACCACGGTATCGAGGGAACACCGGGTGTCGTGGGTGATCAGCACGAGTCGCTCCCTGGCCTGGGGATCGGGCAGAGCCCGCCGATGCAGGCCGATGCTAGCGGCTCCCCGTCACGGACCGTCGGCCTGGGAGGCCGAAGCCGCCCCGGGCGCACCATGGCGGCCGCGGCGCACCGAGGCCGCCGCGGTGCGTACCCATCGGACGACGAGCGAGCCCGTGACGAGGGGCGGCGCGTTGCCCCGACGTTGTCGCCGCCCGACGCGAGGCCGCCCGTGTACGCGTCGGCGCCGCCCCGCGGAACCCCGCGGTGGCGGCGCCGGCGCCTGCCCTATGCGGTTGTCGTGGCCCGAGCCGTCTCCCCGAGTGGACGGCGCCGGGCTGCTCTGAAGCCTGGCCTCGCTAACTCTCCGCCAGGATGTGTGAGAGCTCTGTGTCGAGATCGAAATGGCGATGCTCCGTACCGGGCGGAACCGCGGCGTCCGTTCGCTTCAGGAAGGACTCCAGTGCCCGCGCCGGGGCCTCGAGCAGGGCCTCGCCCTCCGGCGAGCTCAGGGCGATGCAGACGACGCCCTGACCGTGGCTGCGTGACGGCCAGACACGGACGTCGCCGGTGCCGGTGGGCCTGTGCAGGCCCTCGGCGAGGAGGTCGCGGGCGAACACCCACTCGACGGTCTCCTCGGCTCCGGTGTGGAAGGTGGCGTGCACGGCATACGGATCGGCCGTGTCATACCGCAGTCCTGCGGGAACAGGCAGTGAGGACTCGCTCGACACAACGAGGCGCAGGTGCAGCTCGCAGCTGACCGTGGTGTTCATAAGCGCCAGGGCCTTTCGCTCAGTGTGCGCTCGGGGATTCGCACGTCGGCGAAATCGACATGCCACCTACGGTGCCGTTGTAAACCCCTCTGACTGTTTTGCGTGTCTTTAGGTAGCTCGTCCGGCCGAGTATCAGTTCGTCGGCTAGAGCCATTCCGGTGATCGGCCTCTCCTGTCCGGTAGGGTTTGGCCGTATGAATACGGGGAGTGACGAACCGGGGGAGGTTGCCGTGGTAGCCGACGCGGGGGCGGAGCACCGCGAGCCGGAGCTGGGCTCGCGGGCGCCGGAATTCATCAAGGCACGCCGGGCACTGCATCTGAGCTGGCAGGTCGGCGTCTTCGTCGTGGGGCTCGGGGTGGTCGTCGCGGGCGTGGTGATGCTGCCGCTGCCGGGCCCGGGCTGGCTGGTGATCTTCGGTGGCATGGCGATCTGGGCGACCGAGTTCGTCTGGGCCCAGCTGGTGCTGCGCTGGACGAAGCGCAAGGTCACCGAGGCGGCACAGCGTGCGCTCGACCCGACGGTCCGGCGGCGCAATCTCATCCTCACCTGCGTCGGTCTGCTGATCGTCGCCGTGCTGGTCGGCATCTACCTGTGGAAGTTCGGCCTCGAGATGCCGTGGAACATCGCGCAGTGACCGACGCGCGTTGACCTCGCGGCGGGGGTTTCTCCGCGTCCGGGGCGGCCTGCGTGTGCTCCCTCCGGGGTGGGGGCGGCCGGCCTGCGTCGAGCGCGGCCGGCCCCGCTTCTCCGGCGGGGCGGGTGGGCGTGCGACCTCGTGGAAGGGCCCACGCCCGCGGCCTGCCGCTGCCCGCGCGACGGTAAGCCCCGGCCGCCGGCCCCTGGGTGCTGCGTGCCCCGGTAGTCGGCTGACTGCGGCTCGTGGGTCCGCGCCCAGGCGGACCTCGCGCCGGCTCGGGCCGGAGGCGCCTCAGGGCGCCCTCTGCCCGCCTCTCGCCCTCCGGGGTGTCCGGGGTGTACACCCCCCGGCGGCCTGCTTCGGTTGGACGCCCTGCGTCCCGCCTGCAGCCCGCCTTCGTACGGTGTCCCGTGTCCGGCCTGCGGTCCGCCTCCGACCCTGAGGCCGCCTCGGCGCTTGCTCCGGTCCTCGGCCCGCCGCCTGCTCCCGTAAGGCGTTCCATGTGCCCGGGGGCCTGGTTCGGGTCCTGGGGCTGGCCTGGCGCTCGTCTCCGGCCTCGGCCCGTGGCCTGCCCGTACGGCGGCGTCCCGCGTCCCGCTCGCAGCTTGCTTCTGGCGCTCCCGCGGGCCCGCAGTTGTCCTTCGTGCCCGCCTCGTGCCCGCCACCGATCTCAGGCCCGCCCCGACGCTGGCGCCTCCGGTCCTCGACTCCTCGACGCCGCCCCGACGGCTCCGCGCCCCGGCCCCCCAACCGCTCCACGCCCAGGTCCCCGACCGACTCCAGGCCGCCCCACCGCATCCCGCGGCCTGGTCGGAGGCACGCCCTGACATGCGGTAATGTTCTCTGTGCGCCCGGGCGATTAGCTCAGTGGGAGAGCGCTTCGTTCACACCGAAGAGGTCACTGGTTCGAACCCAGTATCGCCCACCCCGGATCTGCGGCCCGGAGGCTATGAGCCTCCGGGCCGCAGTCATGTCCAGGGGCGACCTACGACGGTGTCCACGAGCCCACGGCGTCCGGCTCGGCCTGACGGCGTAGGCGCGTTGTGCCCACGGACCTGCGCGGCACACGACCACAACGGCCTGCGGCCTGCGGCCCCGCACGCCCCCATCGGCCCGCTGCCGGCGGCCCGGAGATTCCGGCCGATCCCTGCACGTCCGTGCCCCTACACGGTCCATCACCCCGCAACGGCGCCGCATCCAAGGCGCGCCCCGCCCAAGGGGGCCGCACCCGTTGCGGTGTTGCGTTGTGCGGCCGTTATTGAAACGCTTCGAGCGAATCCTGTCCGAATCGTTGACGGGATCTCAGCCTCTCCGTACCTTGTGCCAGCAAGCGCTTGCTTGAAACGATTCACGACAAGTCATGATGTGGCGGGGAGGCCCAACTGTGCGTGCCGACGAGTCTATTGGGAGGCGGAAGCTCCTCAAGGCGGGGGGTGCTTCGCTGGCCACTGTGGGGCTGATGGCAGCCGGCTGCGGAGGGGAGAGCGGCTCAGGCGGCGGTGGGACCGTCACGCTCCGCCACGCCTGGTGGGGCGGGGAGCCGCGAGCGGTGGCGATCAAGAAGTGCATCGCCCTGTTCGAGAAGAAGTACCCGAAGATCAAGATCCAGCCGGAATTCACCGACTACGCCGCGTTCTGGGAGAAGTTCCAGACGCAGGCCGCGGGCGGCAATCCGCCGGACGTTTTCCAGAATGCAATCGGCTTCCTGCGCAAGTACGACAAGCGCGGCGTGCTGATGGACCTCAACTCCCAGATCAAGGCCGGGAACATCAGCCTGGACGGCTTCCGCAACGGCGTGGAGGCCAACGGCCAGGTGGACGGCAAGCAGCTCGCCGTCCCGGTCGGTTCGAACACCATGTCGCTCGTCATCGACAACAAGGTCTTCGAGAAGGCCGGAATCAAGCCGGAGTTCGGCTGGACCTGGGACGAGTACTTCGACGCGCTCCAGCACATCAAGGACACCCAGAAGATAGCCGGAGACACCGGCTACTTCGGGATCATGTACCTCTACGACCTGTATCTGCGTCAGAACGGCAAGGCCTTCTTCAGCGACACCGGCCTCGGTTTCACCGAAGACGACCTCATCCCCTGGTGGGAGGACGGCTACAAGCGCATCAAGTCGGGCGTGATCTGCGACCCGAAGAAGGTCGCCCAGGTCTCGCCCAAGTCCGCGCTGTCGGCCGGGCTCGCGGCGTCCGAGTTCACATGGGACAACTTCTCCGTCCGCTACGCCGGCGAGGGCCACCCCAACATCGGCCTCGCGCCGATCCCGACCATGGACGGCAAGGCGACGGGCCAGTACCTCGGCTCCCTGATGCTGTCGATCTCCAACAAGACCAAGCACCCCAAGGAAGCCGCCCAGTTCCTGAACTTCATGGTCCACGACCCCGAGGTCGGCAAGATCATGGGGTACGACCGGGGCATCCTGCCCACCGAAGAGCAGTACAAGGCCTTCACGCCGTCCGACGACCAGAACAAGGCGATCGCCGCGTTCGAGGAGGAGTGCAAGAAGGAGGGCGTACTGGGCAAGATCACCCCGCACCCGTCCGGCGCCGACGTCGCCGAGGCCGCCTTCCTGCGTATCGCGGGCGACATCGGCCAGGGCAAGACCAAGGTGAACGCCGCCGTGAAGCAGTTCTTCAACGAGGCGAAGGCCGCCTTCGCGGCCTGAGGGGACTAAAGCACCATGACGCTCGTCAAGGACACGCCCGTCCTGGCCCGGAGCGAGCGCTCCGACGGCCCCGCCGCAGCCAGGCGGCGGGGCCGGCGGGAGAGCCTCGCCGGTTATCTGTTCATGTCGCCGTGGCTGGCCGGATTCCTGCTGCTGACGGCCGGTCCGATGGTGGCGTCGTTCTACTACGCCTTCACGAACTACAACCTCTTCACCTCGCCCCAGTGGGTCGGCTTCGACAACTTCACCGCGATGTTCGACGACCCCCGCTGGCGCAAGTCGGTCGAGGTCACCCTGAAGTACGTGGTGATCGGCACCCCGCTGAAGCTGCTCCTCGCGCTCGGCGTGGCGCTGCTGCTGGCGCAGAGCCGGCGCGGCCAGGCCCTGTACCGGGCGGCGTTCTACATGCCGTCACTGATCGGGGCGAGCGTGTCGGTCGGCTTCGTGTGGCGGGCGCTGTTCTCCGACAACGCGATCGTGGACCGCGGTCTGAAGTCGTTCGGCTGGAACCTGGGCGGCTGGATCGGCGACCCGGACCTCGTGCTCTACGCCCTGGTGGCGCTCACCGTCTGGCAGTTCGGCGCCCCCATGGTCATCTTCCTGGCCGGTCTCAAGCAGGTCCCGCGCGAGCTGTACGAGGCGGCCGAGGTGGACGGCGCGGGACCGCTGCGCAGGTTCTGGAGCATCACGCTCCCGATGATCTCCCCGGTGCTGTTCTTCAACGTCCTGCTGGAGACCATCCACTCGTTCCAGATCTTCGGCTCCGCGTACGTCGTCTCCGACACCTCCTGCGGCCCGGCGGACGGCACCCTCGTCTACACCTGCTACCTGTACCAGAAGGCGTTCAAGGAGACGCAGATGGGCTTCGCGTCCGCGATGGCCTGGATGCTGCTGCTCGCGGTCGCGCTGGTCACCGCGGTGCTGTTCTGGTCGCAGAAGAAGTGGGTGCACTACGAGGAGGGCGCCAAGTGAGCACCGCCAACGCCACCGTCCGTACGACGGGTTCACGCCGCAGGACCGGCTCCGTCGTCTGGCACGTCTCCGCTGTCGCGGTCCTGGCCGTCGTCCTCTACCCCGTGCTGTGGGTGGTCGGGGCCTCGTTCAAGCCCGGCGAGGACATCATCGGCTCGCTGGACCTGTTCCCCACCTCTCCGAAGCTGTCCAATTTCTCCGGGCTCGCGGACGGCATCGCCGGCATTTCCATCTCCACCTTCTTCTTCAACTCGCTGATGTACGCGGGGCTCGCCGTGGTCGGCGTGGTCGTCTCCAGCTCGCTCACCGCGTACGCCTTCGCGAAGATCCGCTTCAAGGGGCGGAACCTGCTCTTCACGCTGATGATCGGGACGCTGCTGCTCCCGTACCACGTACTGCTCATCCCGCAGTACGTGATGTTCCAGAAGCTCCAGCTCACCGACACCTACGTGCCGCTGCTGGCCGGGAAGTTCCTCGCCACGGAAGCCTTCTTCGTCTTCCTGATGGTGCAGTTCATGCGCGGTCTGCCGCGTGAGCTGGACGAGGCGGCCCGCCTCGACGGCTGCGGCCATCTGCGGATCTACTGGTCGGTCGTGCTGCCGCTGACCCGGCCCGCGATCATCACCACGGCGATCTTCACCTTCATCAACGCCTGGAACGACTTCCTGGGGCCGCTGATCTACCTCAACAACCCGGACCGGGCCACGGTCTCGCTCGCCCTCATGATGTTCCGCGACCAGCAGGGCATCTCCGACTACGGCGGCATGATCGCCATGGCGATGGCGGCGCTCATTCCGGTGCTCGCCTTCTTCCTCGCCTTCCAGCGCTACCTGATCGACGGCATGGCGACCTCCGGACTGAAGGGCTGAGACGCCATGGCGTTCCGTACAGATGCGGCGGCCCGGACGAGGGCACGGCAGGCCAGGAAGGCCCGGAAGGCTCCCGGCGAGTCCGTGCTCGCCGAGCGGTTCGGCCTGTTCGCCGAATGCCTGCTCACCGGGGTGTGGATCGTGGTGGCCGCGCTGCCGCTGGTCACCTACCCGGCCGCGTTCGCCGCGGGGTCGCGGCACCTGCGCCGGCGGATCGCCCACGAGGGCGGCGGCTGGCGGGAGTTCGCGACCGATTTCCGGCGCGCACTGCGCGGCGGCTGGCTCGCCGGCCTCGCCGGATGGGCCGCGGTGGCCGTCGTCTGGGTGGACGTCCAGGCCGTACGCGCGGGGCTGCCCGGCGGCCGCCTGGTGGCCGCCGTCGGGATCTTCGCCCTGATCGGGCTGGCCGTCGCGGGCCTGCGCGCCGCTGCCGTCTGGGAGCCCGGAGCGTCCTGGCGGGCCCTCCTCGCGACCGCCGGGCGCCGCACCGTACTGGATCCTGCCGGATCCTTCCTGCTCGTCGGCGGACTGGTCGTGGTGGCCGTGTCCGCCTGGGTCACGCCGCCGCTGGCGGTCCCCGTCCTGGGGGCCGTCGCCGCGGCCGCGGTCGCCGTAGAGACGCGGTTCCGGCGCCGCTGACCACCCGGCCGGTGCCTCGCTGCTGACGAGCCACCGGTGATGTCCCGCAGGCCGGCGCCCCGGGCGCCGCGCCGCTGTCTGTCATGCCCCTGACCTCCCTCCCGACCTACCCGCACGTCGAACGGAAAGGAAAGGCCATGTCTCCCATCCCCCGCAGGTCCCTCCTCAAGGCGGCCGCCGTCGCCGGTGCCGCCGCCCAGTTCAGCTGGGCGCTGGGCACGCAGGACGCTTCCGCCGCGACGAGAGCCGACGCCACGGCCGCGGCCGCGGAGCCGGATCCGGTGACGCTGAACTGGCTCGAGGACGGGGGCCTCGGTGCCGCCCCCGGCTCCACCGTCGGCGTGCCCTGGCCCAAGGGCGCCTACGACGAGGACCAGACCTTCGCGCTGGCGACCGAGGACGGCAAGGAGGTGCCCGTCCAGAGCTGGCCCCTCGCGTACTGGCCCGACGGCTCGCTGAAGTGGACCGCGCACGCCATCGGTCCCCAGACGACCGCCGACAAGTTCACGCTCACCGCCGGCACGCCCGCCGCGCCCGACAAGAAGATCACGGTCGACAAGAGCGGCGGCACCATCGACATATCGACCGGTGTCATCACCGCCAAGATCGGCAAGAGCGGCTCCACCCTCGTCAAGTCCGTCACCCGCGGCTCCACCGAGATCGCCAGGAACGGACGCCTCGTCCTGCTGCGTCAGGGCGAGCTCGAGGACGGCGACCAGGGCCAGCAGAAGTACGAGCGGTTCGACAGCGCCATCTCCGAGGTGGAGGTCGAGCAGGACGGGCCGGTCCGTGCCGTCGTCCGCATCGACGGCAAGCACCGCCACGGCGACCGCGCCTGGCTGCCGTTCTCCATCCGGCTCTACTTCTTCGCGGGCGCCGAATCGTTCCGCATGGTGCACACCATCACCTTCGACGGCACCCAGGAGCCCGGAAAGGCCAGCGGAGACTTCATCCGCGGACTCGGCGTCCGCTTCACGGTTCCGATGCGCGACGAGGCGTACGACCGGCACATCCGTATCGGCGGCGACGGCACCGGACTGCTCCGCGAGGCCGTCAAGGGCATCACCGGACTGCGCCGCGACCCGGGCGCGGCCGTGCAGGCCGCGCAGTTCGAGGGCAAGAAGCTCCCGGACCCCGCCACCTGGGACCAGCGGGTCACCACCCGCCTCCCCCTCATCCCGACCTGGGGCGACTACACCCTCTCGCAGCTCTCCGCCGACGGCTTCACGCTGCGCAAGCGCACCAAGGCCGGCCACGGCTGGATCGCAGCGGGCGGCGGCCGCAGGGCCAGCGGCTTCGGATACGTCGGCGGTGCGAGCGGCGGACTGTCCTTCGGCATCCGGGACTTCTGGGAGAAGTTCCCCGCCCAGCTCGACATCCGGGACGCCCACACCGACGAGGCCGAGGTCACGCTCTGGCTCTGGTCGCCCGAGGCGCAGCCCATGGACCTGCGCTTCTACCACGACGGCCTCGGCCAGGACACCTACGCCGAGCAGCTCGAAGGCCTCAACATCACCTACGAGGACTACGAGCCCGGCTTCGGCACCCCCTACGGCATCGCCCGCACCAGCGAACTCCTCTTCTGGGCCAACGACGCCACACCCAGCCCCGAGACGCTCGCCCAGCAGGTCGACGCCGTCCGCACCCTGCCGCAGCTCGCCGCGTCCCCCAAGACGCTCATCAAGGCCAAGGTCTTCGGCGGACTCTTCTCCGAGCCCGACCGCTCGACGGCCGCCAAGGCGAAGATCGAGGACCACCTGGACTTCCTGTTCACGTACTACAAGGACCAGGTGGACATGCGCCGGTGGTACGGCTTCTGGGACTACGGCGACGTCATGCACTCGTACGACCCGGCCCGCCACCAGTGGCGCTACGACGTCGGCGGCTACGCCTGGGACAACTCCGAGCTCTCGCCGGACATCTGGCTCTGGATGGCCTATCTCCGCTCCGGCCGTGCCGACATCTTCCGCTTCGCGGAGGCCATGACCCGGCACACCGGCGAGGTCGACGTGTACCACCTGGGGGAGTGGGCCGGCCTCGGCACCCGCCATGGCGTGCAGCACTACGCGGACAGCGCCAAGCAGCAGCGCATCGCCAACACCACGTACCGCCGCTACTACTACTTCCTCACGGGCGACGAGCGGGTCGGCGACCTCATGCACGCCAACGTCGACTCCGATGAGACGTTCCTCGTCCTCGACCCGATCCGGAAGATCCGCACCGAGCCGTACACGCCCGACCGGCACGCGCTGTCCATCGGCTTCGGCACCGACTGGAGCGGTCTGGTGTCCGCCTGGCTCACCGAGTGGGAGCGCAAGGGCCCCAAGTGGGAGAAGGCCAAGGCGCGCGTGCTCTCCACCATGGAGACCATCGCCGCCCAGCCCAACGGCTTCGTCCAGGGCAGCGGCCTGTACGACCTGGACACCGGCAAGTTCGCGATCGCCGAGACGCCCGTCGTCAGCGTCTCCCACCTGTCGGCGGTCTTCGGCCTGAACGAGCTGTGCGCCGAACTGATCGACCTGGTCGACATGCCCGCGTTCAACGAGGCCTATTTCGACTACTGCCGCTACTTCAACGCCACCAAGGCCGAACAGGCGGCCCGCTACGGCTCCAACTTCGGGTCCCTGCTGCTCTTCCAGGGCCACTCGCGCCTGGACGCCTACGCGGCCGTCCAGACCGGCGACGAGAAGCTCGCCAAGCGCGCGTGGGACAAGTTCTACAACTCCGACGGCTACAAGGAGTCGGCCGCGTGGACGACGGAGAAGGTGAGCGGGCCGGTCACCCTGGTGCCCGGCAGCGAGGCCAACTGGGTCTACACCAACGACACGGCGCTGTACGGCCTCGCCGCCATCGAGAACCTGGCGCTCCTCGGCGACAAGATGCCGTAGCCGAGGGCTGAGCGGTGCCGGGGAAGTGCGGGTGCGTTCCCCGGCACCGCTCAGTCCATCCTGTCCAGCACCTCCCGCACCCGCCGGGCGTCCCGGATCCGCTGCTCGTACGTCGCACCGACGGCGAGCAGCAGGAGCCCGGCGAGTGCGGGAGGTACCCAGCGGGGGAGTGCACCGGCTATCTGGACGAGATACGGGGTGAGTTCGTGCAGTGCGTCCAGGGTGAGCACGGCGCCACCGATGAGGAGCGGCGCCTGGAGGCGGTGCCGGGCGCCCAGCAGGGTGACCAGCAGCGCCGCCGCGCCGAGCAGCAGCGGACGCAGCCAGTGCGGATCGCTCCAGGCGGCGACGAGGCTCGGCACGAGCGTGGCGGCGAGTCCGGGGCCGTATGCCGTCCATGACGAGGCCTCCGGGTCGCGGCGCCTGCGCAGGGCGCCGATGAACAGCGCGGGGACGGTCACCGGCAGCGTGTACGCCTCCGGGGTGTCCACGTCCCAGGAGGCCAGCCGCACCCAGGTGGCCAGGATGAACAGGGCGGCCGCCGCGTAGCCGGCGGAGCGGCGGTCGGGCCGGACCGCGGTGCCTGCGGCGATCACGCCGCACAGGGCGAGCACCAGGGCGAGCATCGGCGCGTCGGCGACGGCCAGTGCGACGGCGAGCAGTCCCGCGGCGGCTCCCGTCACCTCGACCGGCACGGTCGCCAGGGAGCCGCCGAGCCGCGGTGCGAGCAGGGCCGCGGCCACGGGCACCACCAGGACGAGCAGGGCCGTGGGCTCCGGCCGCCAGCCTGCGGAGGCGCCGCTCGCGCAGGCCAGCGCGGCGGCGTATGCGAGCGCGGCCGGGGCCGTGACGGGAGCCAGGCGGGCGAACCGCGAGGCCGCCGCGAACAGCACGGTCAGGGCGGTGAGCACCACCAGCGTCGCGCCCTCCGAGGCGAGGGACAGGAAGGCGAGGGAGAGGGAGGTGACCAGCGAGAGGACGAGGGTCGTCGTCTGTGCGGGCGGCGACAGGCGGGCATGCGCCGCTGCCGCGAGAGCGGCCACCGTCGTGACGCCCTGGGCCGACAAGCCGACGACGTAGGGAACTCCGAGGACCGCCGGGAGGACGAGCGCGGTCGCCCAGGTCAGCAGCAGCACCCCGGTCAGCGCTCGCGGACGCCAGGTCGCATTCCGGACGACCGCCGCCAGCACCCCGGCGAGGACGGCCAGTACGACGGCGGCCGCCGCCGCGTGCGACGGCCACGGAACGTCGGCCGTCACCGCGGCGCGGGCATCCGGCGGCGCGCCGGTCCAGGGCCGCACCGCCCAGCCGACCGGGCCCAGCAGCGCCACCACGACGAGCGGCAGGGCCCAGAGCAGCGACAGCACCTGGACCGTGCCGGAGGCCCACGCGAGGCCCCGGCGCACCGGGTCGGGAAGCCGCCCGCGTACCGCCGCCAACAGGGCGACACCACCCGCCAGATATCCGATGACCGCCCAGTCGCCGGGCAGGGCCGCGCGCAGGATCCCGCCGACCGCCGCGACCAGGAGAAGTCCGCCGGCGAGTGCGGTACCCATGGCGTGAGCCGGTTTCGGCAGTTGCCACGCGGCGCCCAGCGCGATCGCCGCCGCGAGGGCGAGGACCGCGGACGCACGGGCGGCGTCGCTCGCGCCGGCAGCGTCCCAGGAGAGCCAGCCGGCCGCCAGTACGCCGAGGCCGCCCATGCCGTACGCGCCGACGGCGGCGACGACACGCACGGACCCGGCGGAGCTCCGGAGCGCCGCAATCGTGTCGAACCCGGCCGTCACCAGCAGCGCGGCCGTGATCCCGTACGGACCCGCGGCGACCGCCATCGCCCAGAGGACCAGCGGGAGCTGGGCAGCGGCCAGAGCGGCGGGCAGAGGCAGACGGAGCGGGAGGCGCTGCACCTCCTCCCGCCCAGGGTCGTCCGAGGCGCGCGAGGCCAGGCCGGGCAGCAGGCCGAGCCCCCGGCCGTACGCCGCCCACACCGCTGCCAGCACCGCCGACGCGACCGCCGCGTACCCCGTGCCGTCCGCGCCCGTGAACGCGGTCTCGTGCAACGCGTAGACGTCGAGCACCGTCAGCGCGAGTCCGAGCCCCGCCACCGACTCGGCCGTCGAGCGCAGCCCGCGCTTCAGGAGCGGCACCGGCACGGCGAGCACGGCCAGCGTGACCGAGCCGAGCACCAGGGCCCGCCCGGCGATCCCCAGGTGTCCCCAGCTGACCAGCGTGAAGGCCGTCGCGGCGACGGTGAGCAGGACGCCGCCGAGCACGAGGAGCAGGTTCTGGACACGCGGCGCGGTGGTCTCGGGGCGGGGCACGACAGGTGTCGGCCGGACCGGCTGCGGCTGCGCTTGCAGCGCGGCGACCAGCCAGGCGCGCCGGGCCAGCAACTGGCCTCGGCGGGAGTCGAGTTGCCGCAGCTCGGCGTCGAGGAGCCGCAGCTCGTCTGCCGGAGGCGGGATGGACGTCATGCCTCGGAGTGTGGTCCCCGTCACGTCGTACGGCATGAGTGTGCGTACTCAGAACGTACTCAGCCCGCGTACAGGAAGGCTCCAGCTGGGCAGACTCGGTACGTGGACTGGTGTCGTTACCGCTTCCGCAGCGTCTGGAACCTGCCGGCTCCGCCGGCCGAGGTGTACGCCGTGCTGGAACGGGCCCAGGAGTATCCGCGCTGGTGGCCCCAGGTGCGGGAGGTGACGCCCCTCGGCGACCGGGTCGGCGTGGCCCGCTTCCGCTCCGTCCTGCCGTACGACCTCGTCGTCACCGCCCATGAGCGGCGGCGGGACCCGGCGGCAGGGGTGCTGGAGATCGGGATGACCGGTGATCTGGAGGGCTGGGCCCGCTGGACACTCGGACCGGCCCCCGGCGGCACGGGCACGCGCGCGTGCTACGACCAGGAGGTCGAGGTGTGCAAGCCGGTCATGCGGCGCCTCGCGGTGCCTGCACGTGGCCTGTTCCGTGTCAACCACGCGCTGATGATGCGCGGCGGCCGCCGCGGACTGACCGCTCTGCTGAATGCGGTTTGAAGCGAACCCCCCGAGACCTGTATGGTTCAGTGCGTTCCCGGGCGATTAGCTCAGTGGGAGAGCGCTTCGTTCACACCGAAGAGGTCACTGGTTCGAACCCAGTATCGCCCACCCGGAGAGACCGGTCCGCCAGCAGGCGGACCGGTTTTCTGTTGCGCCTGGGCGCCTGTTGCGCTCAGGCCGCCGCCGGATACTCCGGCCGCAGCGGCCACGCCGGGTCCACCGCCTCCTGGGAACCGCTCCGGGCGAACCAGGCCTGCAGCCCACGCGCCTGTGCCGCATGCCACACCGCCTGCAGCGTGTGCAGCTCCGCCGGCGAGAGCCGCTCGAGGCGGGCGGCGAACCGCCTGCCTATCGCTCGTACGACATCCAGGGCGGCCAGCGCGTCGGCCGCCGCGTCATGGGCGCCGTCCAGCACCACGCCGTAGTGCTCGCACAGATCCGTGAGCGTGCGCCGGCCCTTGCGGTAGCGGTCCAGGTGCTTGTCGAGGACCCGCGGGTCGAGCACGCACAGCGGGGAGCTCTCCAGGTAGTGGGAGAGCGAGGAGGCGCGATGCCGCCTCAACTCCCGGTCCAGCAGGGTCAGATCGAACGGCGCGTTCATCACCACGAGCGGGCGGCCCGCGGCCACGTGCTCCGCGAGCGCCCTGGCCAGCTCCTCCATCACGGGGGCCGGCCAGCGGCCGTTGCGCTGCAGATGATCCTCCGTCAGGCCGTGTACCGCCGTGGCCGCTTCGGGGACCGGCACCCCCGGGTTCACCAGCCAGCGGGTCACACGCGCGCGGAGGCCCGCGGCGTCCTGCACGACGACGGCAGCGGACACGATCCGGTCGGTCTCGACGTCCACGCCGGTGGTCTCGGTGTCGAAGGCAACCAGGGGTCCCTCGTACCAGCACGTCATACGCACACAACTCCTCGTTCACCCGTCGGCAGTTGACGTGCGTCCCCTGCCCCGACCAGGTGATACCCGGCCGTTTGCGGCGTACGCAGGGGGGAGACAACACAGATACGGGTCAGGGAACTTCAGTGGCCCGAACGGGGATTCAACGGGGATTCACCACAGCGGAAGGCTTGTTGGAGATGGCGCTCGCGCAGCCCGAAAGGGGCGGGCTGCTGCCCGAGCGGATGGCTCCGCCGCGCGGCTCGCTCGCCACCACCGCCTGTATGGAGACACTGCAGGTGGGCTATCTGCATGCCGTCGCGGCCGCCGCCGGCTGCTCGCTGTCCCAGCCCTTTCCGGACAACGGGATCGACTGGCACGTCAGCCACAGCGCCCCCGGGCACACGGTCGACGACGAAATCACCATCAAGGTGCAGCTGAAGGCCACGTACCAGATCGCGCCGAACCCGCCGGGGCCCGCGTTCTCGTTCACGCTCGACAACGCCCACCTCGCGAAGCTCGCCCGCACCCCGGTCTCGGTGCACAAGATCCTCGTCGTGATGATCGTGCCCAGGTCCCAGGACGACTGGCTGCGCGCCGGCCACGACCGGCTCGATCTGCGGCACTGCTGCTACTGGATCAACCTCGCCGGGCACCCCATCACCGGCCGTCGCAGGACCACCGTGCGGATACCGACCTCGCGCATCTTCGACGACCGGGCGCTCTGCGAGATCATGACGAGGGTCGGGACGGGAGGGAAACCGTGACGCACCGCCCGATCGACGAGCCCCTGCGCCCCGTCGGCGCCCCGCGGCAGCACCCCGCCGACGCCGCGGCGCTCGGGGCGCAGCCGCCCGAGCCCGACCAGGTCGACCCCGCTGTGCTCAGCGCGCTGCTCCACCGGCACGGCTGGCAGCGCCGTGGCGGCGCCGCAGGCCGGTACGGACGCTGGACCCCGCCCGGCCCGGGCAGCAGCCGTACGAGCCTGCTCGTGCCGGAGAACCGTGCCTTCCCCGACAGCGACGACCTGATCGGCGAGGCCCTGATGGCGCTGAGCCGCAGCGGGGCGCCCGCCGCCCGTGAGGTGCTGGTCGGGCTCGCCGTGCCCAGCGACGAGATCCGCTGGTGGCGGGACGTGCCGACCGGACCCGCGGGCGCCGCGGCCTGGACGGCGGAGGAACAGCTGCGGACCGCCGCGCGGCAGATGCTTCTCTCCGCGGCCCTGGCGGTGCGCGGCCGCGCCGGGTACTACGGCGCCCGCCACCGGCGTCCGGCAGCCAAGTCCCTCGAGAGCGTCCTGGTGGGACCGGCACCGGGTGGGCGCCAGCTCACCGCGTTCGTGCACGTCACGCCGGGGCGCCCCCTCGCCGTACGGCTGCACCAGGCGCTCTACGCGGCCCGCGAGGCCATCGACTACCGGCGGGCCACCGGCGGCATGGACGCCTTCGACGGAGCTGTCGGGGCGGGCGTCAGCCATGAGCTGACCGAGGCGCTGATCGCCCTGGTCCGCGGCTCGCAGGGGGCGCGCATCGCCGTCGAGTGGGCGCCCGCCGCCGGGGCCCCCGAGGGCTGCGCGACGTCCCCGGACGCGGTCGAGTTCTCGCCCGGCGATCTGTCCGTCCTGCGCGAGGCGAGCGCACGCTACATGCGCGTGGAGCCGTCGGTTCCGGTGCGTCTGACCGGCACCGTGGTGCGTATGCGCAGGTCCGGGCCGCGCGGCGACGGCACGGTGCGGCTGCGTGTCATCGCCGGCGCGGAGGTGCCGCATGTCCGGCTCACACTGGACGAGGAGGCGTACCGGATAGCCGGCCACGCGCACCTCGTCGGGCTGCCGATCCGGGTGCACGGGAGGCTGGAGAGCCGCGGCGGCTTCCGTCGGCTGACCGGGGCGTCCGGGGTGGCTCCGGTGCAGGTGGACGACGCGGAGCGGGACCGGCTGATGAAGTCCCTGCAGGAGAACCTCGACTTCCTCGAGGAGGCGTGCGGCGCAGACGACTGACGCCCACCTGCGTGTACGACCCCCACCTGCGCGTACGGCACCTCGGGAGCACCGCACGGGGTGGCCCGATGACCGCGGTCGGGCAAACCGTTTCGCGAGCGGGCCCGGCGACTCGGTACGATCCGTTAGTGCGTCGCTTATCGGTGGCGTGCGCAATCACCTTCAGGCAGGAGAGACCGGTGTCAGACGTCCGTGTGATCATCCATCGCGATTCCGAGCGGGAAGAGCGCGTGGTGACGACGGGCACTACGGCCGCCGACCTCTTCGCCGGTGAGCGCACCATCGTCGCGGCCCGCGTGGACGGCCAGCTCAAGGACCTCGCGTACGAGATCAAGGACGGCGAGAAGGCCGAGCCCGTCGAGATCTCCTCCGAGGACGGCCTGAACATCCTGCGCCACTCGACCGCGCACGTCATGGCGCAGGCCGTGCAGGAGCTGTTCCCCGAGGCCAAGCTGGGCATCGGCCCGCCGGTCAGGGACGGCTTCTACTACGACTTCGACGTCGAGCGGCCGTTCACCCCCGAGGATCTCAAGGCCATCGAGAAGAAGATGCAGGAGATCCAGAAGCGCGGGCAGCGCTTCGCGCGCCGCGTCGTCACCGACGAGGCCGCACGCGAGGAGCTCGCCGACGAGCCGTACAAGCTGGAGCTCATCGGCCTCAAGGGCTCCGCGTCCTCGGACGACGGCGCGAACGTCGAGGTCGGCGCGGGCGAGCTGACCATCTACGACAACCTGGACGCCAAGACCGGTGACCTGTGCTGGAAGGACCTCTGCCGGGGTCCGCACCTGCCCACCACCCGGAACATCCCGGCGTTCAAGCTGATGCGGAACGCGGCGGCGTACTGGCGCGGCAGCGAGAAGAACCCCATGCTGCAGCGCATCTACGGCACCGCCTGGCCGTCCAAGGACGAGCTGAAGGCGCACCTCGACTTCCTCGCCGAGGCCGAGAAGCGCGACCACCGCAAGCTGGGCAGCGAGCTGGACCTCTTCTCCTTCCCGGAGGAGGTCGGCCCCGGTCTCGCCGTCTTCCACCCCAAGGGCGGCATCATCCGCCGGGTCATGGAGGACTACTCGCGCAAGCGGCACGAGGAGGAGGGCTACGAGTTCGTCTACTCGCCGCACGCCACCAAGGGCAAGCTGTTCGAGACCTCGGGCCACCTGGACTGGTACGCCGACGGCATGTACCCGCCCATGCAGCTCGACGAGGGCGTGGACTACTACCTCAAGCCCATGAACTGCCCGATGCACAACCTGATCTTCGATGCGCGCGGGCGTTCCTACCGTGAACTTCCCCTGCGCCTCTTCGAGTTCGGCACCGTGTACCGGTACGAGAAGTCGGGCGTGGTGCACGGCCTGACCCGCTCGCGCGGCTTCACCCAGGACGACGCGCACATCTACAGCACCAAGGAGCAGATGGCGGACGAGCTCGACAAGACGCTCACCTTCGTCCTGAACCTGCTGCGCGACTACGGTCTGACCGACTTCTACCTGGAGCTGTCCACCAAGGACCCGGAGAAGTTCGTCGGCTCTGACGAGGTCTGGGAGGAGGCGACCGAGACCCTGCGCCAGGTCGCGGAGAAGCAGGGCCTGCCGCTGGTCCCCGACCCGGGTGGCGCCGCCTTCTACGGTCCGAAGATCTCCGTGCAGGCGCGCGACGCCATCGGCCGGACCTGGCAGATGTCCACGGTGCAGCTGGACTTCAACCTGCCGGAGCGCTTCAACCTCGAGTACACCGCGCCCGACGGCTCCAAGCAGCGCCCTGTCATGATCCACCGCGCGCTGTTCGGCTCGATCGAGCGCTTCTTCGCGGTGCTCCTCGAGCACTACGCGGGTGCGTTCCCGGCGTGGCTGGCGCCGGTGCAGGCCGTCGGCATCCCCGTCGGCGACAGCCACGTGCCGTACCTGCAGGAGTTCGCGGCCGAGGCCAAGAAGCGGGGTCTGCGCATGGAGGTCGACGCCTCCTCGGACCGGATGCAGAAGAAGATCAGGAACCAGCAGAAGCAGAAGGTTCCGTTCATGATCATCGTCGGTGACGACGACATGCAGGCCGGGACGGTCTCCTTCCGCTACCGCGACGGCTCGCAGGAGAACGGCATCCCGCGGGACGAGGCACTCGACAAGATCGTCGACGCGGTGGAGCGCCGGATCCAGGTCTGAGCATCGCCCGCTTACGTGGGTTCAGGGCCCCGGGGGTTTCCCCGGGGCCCTTTCTCCGTGCCCGCGCGCCTGAGAACCTCGTGCCTCGACCGCGCGTGCCTCGGCCTCCCGCGTGAACACCTGGATGAGCCAGGACGAGAACGAGCCGGCCACGGCGGCGAGCAGCGCCACGCCGCAGGACATCAGCCCCACGGCGACCAGGCGACCCATGGGTGTCACCGGCACCACGTCGCCGTATCCGACGGTCGAGAGCGTGGAGCATGTCCACCACACGGCGTCCCCGAAGGTGCGGATGCTGGCCCCTTCAGCCGTGTGTTCCACGTGGTAGACGGCGAGGGACCCGGTGAAGCCGAGCAGGACCACCGACATGCTCGCGTAGGCCACCACACGCGCGTACACGGCCAGCCGTGGTTCGTGGCGCCGACGCTGCATCGCCTCGTAGAGCCGTACGAAACGCAGCGGCCGGAGCAGCGGCAGCAGGAGCACGACGGTGTGCAGCCAGTGCTTCCCCACGAACCGCAGACCTTGGCCGCTGATCCGCCACAGCACGGCGTAGTCCACGACGAACAGTGCCCAGGAGGCCATGGCCACGGTGAAGCAGGCGTCGCGCCAGTTCTCGGGCAGGGACTCGCCGAGCACCCACACCGCGTAGCCGGCGAGATACACCAGTGACGCGACAGTGAGCGGGATCTCCGTCCTGCTCTCCCAGCGTGCCTGCCTGTTGTCGGTGTGTGACGAGCCGCCGTCGTGGTCCATCCGGTCAGCTTGGCCGGGCGCCGGGCAGGGGCGCCCCGGCGACACGTTCCGAACGGGCGAAGCCATATGCTGCACAGCATGACGAGTGAGCCGGAGCAGCAGATCGGAGTGGGGACGCAGGACGCGTTCCAGCGTTTGTGGACCCCCCACCGGATGGCGTACATCCAGGGCGAGAACAAGCCGACCGGTCCCGGAGCGGACGACGGCTGCCCCTTCTGCTCGATCCCGGGCAAGTCGGACGAGGACGGGCTCGTCGTCGCACGCGGCGAGCACGTGTACGCGGTGCTCAACCTCTACCCGTACAACGGCGGCCACCTGATGGTCGTGCCTTACCGCCACGTGGCCGACTACACGGACCTGACCGGCCCTGAGACCGCGGAACTCGCCGAGCTCACCAAGCAGGCCATGACGGCGCTGCGCAGCGCCTCCGGGGCGCACGGCTTCAACATCGGCATGAACCAGGGCACGGTGGCGGGCGCGGGCATCGCGGCCCACCTGCACCAGCACATCGTCCCGCGATGGGGCGGCGACACGAACTTCATGCCGGTTGTCGGCCACACCAAGGTGCTGCCGCAACTGCTGGCCGACACCCGCAAGATGATCGCGGACGCCTGGCCGACTGCGTAGCCGGGGGACAGGGCTCCGAGAGCGGAGCCCTGTGCGGGATCACGTCTCGTACAGGTCCGCTGCAATGGGCGTGGGGTCCTGGACCAGGTTGCTGAGCAGCAGCGAGCGCGTGTCGAACTTCTTCGTGTCCACGCCGTTCTCGGAGAGCACCTTGATCGCCGCGGCGTGCACCACGCGCAGCACGGGTGTGGCGGTGCGCAGCGCGTCGTCGGCCATGAAGCGGTGGCGCCAGGGCTTGTCCGCCCAGGCGTGCCGCAGGCCGAACGGCTCGGGGAGCTTGATCTTGCCGCCCAGGAAGTCGAGCATCGGCGGATACCAGGTGAAGGGTGCGCGCACCGCGAGGCGCACCACCTCGTCGGGCTCGACCAGGGGCAGCTTCTTCTCGTAGGTCTCCCAGAACCTGACCGGCTTGGCGACCTCCTTCACCTTCGCCTTCGGCTTCGTGGTGAAGAGGGCGTGCACAGGACCCAGCGCATGCCCGGTGACCTCGATGCGCAACGTCTCGTGCAGCACCGTCACGGTGATCAGCATGGTGATCACCAACTGGCCGTCCCAGAGCGTGAACTGCACCCCCAGATAGTGGCGGTCACCACTGCCGAACTGCTGCTCGTTGCAGATGCGCTGGACCTCGTGCGACTTGATCTGGAACGCCTCGACGTCCGTGCCGGTCGGCCGGGCCACCTCGTCGGCGTTCTCACCGATGGGCGAGACGATCCAGTGCCGTATGGACGGGGTGGGGAAGCCGCCGGTGTGCAGCGGGCCGCGCTCCAGCATGCGCAACTGGTCGTGGATGGACCGGATGACGTCCCAGCTGCGGAAGGGGTGGATCTCCGTGCCCTTCTCGCGCGGCACGAGCTCCTCGGCGAGCTGCCAGCTGCCCCAGCGGGTGCCCAAGCCCAGGATGCCCTTGGGCCCGGCGTAGAAGACGGTGTTGGACTGCTGCTCGGCGGTCAGCCGGGCCAGGCCCTGGCGGAGCCGCTCGGCCGCGGTCTCGCCGGGGCTGCCCGGCACCGCCTCTGGGATCTTGGCGCCGACGCCCCCGCCGGCCAGCAGGCTGTCCCAGCGCTCGCGCATGTCTTTGGCGGTCCGCTCGCAGATCTGCCGCGCCCAGAACCAGCCGGCCACGGGAGCGACGATCGCGGCACGTGTGTACCAGGCCCAGAAGCCGCCGAACGGCAGCCGGAGAAGGAAGATCACGGCCAGCACGCCCACGGCGACCAGGACGGCTGTGGCGAGCACGGACGCGCGCTTGTCCTCGGTCTTGGCGACCGTCCTCCTGATCTGGAACACCAGCAGCCACACCACGAGGCCCGGCAGGAAGAGCAGCCCGCACAGCACCATCACGGCCGTGAGCCAGCTGTCGCGCTCACGGCGGATGCGGTTGGCCGCGAGACAGTGTTCGACGACGACCTGAGGTTCCGTTCCGAAGGACTGGATGAGCGGCTTGCGGGCGCCGCCGAGCATCCGGAGCTGGACGGCACGGGAGAAGGCCTCGCCGAGGTTGGGCTTGAAGAGGTCCCCCCAAAGACCCTTCTTCACCTCGGACTTGTGCCAGTCGCTGTTGGCCTTGAGGATCTCGTCGACCTCGTTGTCCCGGTACGCGGCCGAGGCGAGGGCCTGCGTCGCCGCCGTCTGCCCCGCGGAGCCCGACAGCGGCACCTGGGCCCCGGGCCTGAAATCGAATACGTCGTCCGCCACTGCCGCCCCCATCGCCGCCGCGCCTTCGATGCTGCGGCCCTTCCCGACTTCCCTGCCCCGCACACCTGTTGATCGGCTCATCGGCTTGATCGCCCATCAGCTTGATCAGGTCATCAGCGTATAGGGCGGGACCGACATCCGTCAGTGGGCCCGAGGGGGCGCACACGCAGCACGACGGGTGCGGCATGTGCGGCGCGAGCAGGCCGAAGGCCGCCCGCCCAGAAGGGGATTGGGCGGGTCGCCGCCGGCCACCGGACCGCCCGGCCGGGCCCGCGGGAGGCCCGGCCGGGAGGCGAGCGCGATCCGGACTACGCGGCTTCCTGGGCCTGTTCGCGTACCTTGTCGGCGACTTGCGGCGGCATCGGCTCGTGCCGCGCGTAGCGGCGGCTGAACCGCGCGGTGCCGTGCGAGATCGAGCGCAGGTCCACCGCGTAGCGGTCGATCTCGATCTCGGGAACCTCGGCCCGTACGAGTGTGCGTCCGCCGGGAGCCTGTTCGGTCCCGACCACCCGGCCGCGCCGCCCCGACAGATCGCTCATCACCGGGCCGACGTAGTCGTCGCCGACGAGCACCTGGACCTCGGCGACCGGCTCCAGCAGATGGATCCGCACATCCGATGCCGCCTCCCGCAGCGCCAGCGCGCCCGCCGTCTGGAACGCGGCGTCGGAGGAGTCCACCGAGTGCGCCTTGCCGTCGAGGAGCGTGACCCGCACGTCGATGAGCGGATAGCCGGCGGCGACGCCCTTCGCGGCCTGCGCGCGCACGCCCTTCTCGACCGACGGGATGAACTGCCGCGGCACCGCGCCGCCGACGACCTTGTCCACGAACTCGATGCCCGAGCCGCCCGGCAGCGGCTCCACCTCGAGCTCGCAGATCGCGTACTGGCCGTGACCGCCCGACTGCTTCACATGCCGGCCGCGCCCGGCGGACCTGCCCGCGAACGTCTCCCGTAGGGAGACCTTGTGCGGTACGACGTCGACCTGCACGCCGTAGCGCCCGCGCAGCCGCTCCAGGACGACGTCCGCGTGCGCCTCGCCCAGACACCACAGCACCACCTGGTGGGTGTCCTGGTTCTGCTCGAGGCGCAGCGTCGGGTCCTCGGCGACCAGCCGGGACAGGCCCTGGGAGAGCTTGTCCTCGTCCGCCTTGCTGTGTGCCTGGATGGCCACCGGCAGTAGCGGGTCTGGCATGTCCCACGGCTCCATCAGCAGCGGATCGTCCTTGGCCGACAGGGTGTCGCCGGTCTCGGCACGGCCGAGCTTCGCGACGCATGCGAGATCGCCCGCGACGCATTGCGACACGGTCCGCTGCTGCTTGCCGAACGGCGCCGACAGGGCGCCGATACGCTCGTCGACGTCGTGGTCCTCGTGCCCGCGGTCGGCCAGGCCGTGCCCGGAGACGTGCACGGTCTCGTCGGGGCGCAGGGTGCCCGAGAAGACGCGTACCAGAGAGACGCGGCCGACGTACGGATCGGACGCCGTCTTGACGACCTCCGCCACCAGGGGCCCCTCGGGATCACAGGTGACCTCCGGCCGGGACGTGCCGCCCGGTGTCGTGACCGCCGGGCACTCGTGCTCCATGGGCGTCGGGAAACCGCGGATGACCAGTTCCAGGAGCTCGACGGTGCCCAGACCCTGGCGGCCGCCTTCCCGGGCGGGTGCCGCGGCCAGCACGGGGTGGAAGCTGCCGCGTGCGATGGCGCGCTCCAGGTCCTCGATCAGGGTCTTGACGTCGATCTCCTCGCCGCCGAGATAGCGGTCCATGAGGGTCTCGTCCTCGCTCTCGGCGATGACGCCCTCGATCAGCCGGTTGCGCGCCTCCTCGATGAGCGGCAGCCGGTCGGGGCCCGGCTCGGACTCCTTGCGCTCGCCGGACGAGTAGTCGAACAGCCGCTGGGTCAGCAGCCCGATGAGGCCCGTCACGGGCGCGTGCCCGTCCGGCCCCGGCTCACCGCGCAGCGGCAGGTACAGCGGCAGTACGGCGTCGGGGTCGTCGCCGCCGAACGTCTCCGCGCAGATCCGCGTCATCTCCTCGAAGTCGGCCCGCGCCGCCTCCAGATGCGTGATCACAATGGCCCGGGGCATGCCGACCGCCGCGCACTCCTCCCACACCATGCGGGTCGAGCCGTCGACGCCGTCGGCCGCCGAGACGACGAAAAGGGCCGCGTCCGCCGCTCGCAGACCGGCCCGCAACTCCCCGACGAAATCGGCGTATCCGGGGGTGTCCAGAATGTTGATCTTGTAGCCGTCCCACTCGACGGGGACCAGCGAGAGCTGCACCGAGCGCTGCTGACGGTGCTCGATCTCGTCGTAGTCGGAAACGGTGCCGCCGTCCTCGACGCGGCCCGCCCGGTTCACCGCCCCCGCGGTCAGCGCGAGGGCCTCCACCAGAGTCGTCTTGCCTGATCCGCTGTGGCCGACCAGAACCACATTCCGTACGGACGAGGGGTGGTCGGCCGTCGCTGCCCTGCCGGCGGCTCCGGATTGTGCATTCGCCTTGTCGCCCATTTTCCTGCCTCCCGGTTTCCTGCACGGTGAGGTCTGTCAGGACGTGGACCTGCGGCTTTCCCTCCTCCAGCCATGGGCCGGGGGCACCCCAGCGGTGGCGGCTCCGGCGACGCCCCGATGTTTCGAGCTTTGCACTCCCGTAACGGTGCGTCCATACGTCGTACGAGATCACCCGGCCTCGACGCCCGGCGCTCGCGGCCACGCGCGCGTGGCTACGATGGGCCAGCCGGTGGTCAGCAGGGCCACGCGGCTCACCGACCGTCGGGAAGGCCATGCTGAACAAGTACGCGCGTGCATTCTTCACGCGTGTCCTCACACCGTTCGCCGCGTTTCTCATCCGCCGAGGGGTGAGCCCCGACACGGTCACGCTCATCGGTACGGCCGGGGTGATGGCGGGCGCGCTGGTCTTCTACCCCAGGGGCGAGTTCTTCTGGGGCACCATCGTGATCACGCTGTTCGTCTTCTCGGACCTGGTCGACGGCAACATGGCGCGCCAGCTCGGCCGCTCCAGCCGCTGGGGCGCCTTCCTCGACTCGACCCTCGACCGCGTCGCCGACGGAGCCATCTTCGGCGGCTTCGCGCTCTGGTACGCGGGCAACGGCAACGACAACGTCCTGTGCGCCGTCGCCATCTTCTGCCTGGCCAGCGGGCAGGTCGTGTCGTACACGAAGGCACGTGGAGAATCGATCGGCCTGCCGGTCGCCGTCAACGGTCTCGTCGAGCGAGCCGAGCGGCTGGTGATCTCGCTGGTCGCTGCCGGTCTCGCGGGTCTGCACGCGTTCGGGGTGCCGGGCATCCAGGTGCTGCTGCCGATTGCCCTGTGGATCGTGGCCGTGGGCAGCCTCGTCACCCTCGTCCAGCGCGTGGTGACCGTCCGCAGGGAGTCCGCCGAGGCCGAGGCCGCCGCATCGGCACAGGACTCGCAGGAGAGTGGGGCCGCCTCATGAGCCCTGTCCAGGAGCGGCTGACGGACGCCCTGTACGGACTGGGATGGGCGACCGTCAAGCAACTCCCCGAGCCCGTCGCCGTGCGGCTCGGCCGGACCGTCGCCGACATCGCGTGGAAGCGCCGCGGCAAGGGCGTGCAGCGGCTCGAGGCCAACCTCGCGCGCGTGGTGCCCGACGCGGGCCCCGAGCGCCTCGCCGAGCTCTCCAAGGCGGGCATGCGCTCCTACCTGCGCTACTGGATGGAGTCCTTCCGTCTCCCGGCGTTCAGCAAGGAGCGCGTGGACGCCGCCTTCGACCCGAAGGACGTCCACTACCTGACGGACGGCCTCGCCGAGGGCAGGGGCGTCATACTCGCCCTGCCGCACCTGGCCAACTGGGATATCGCGGGCGCCTGGGTCACCACGCACCTCGGCGTGCCCTTCACGACGGTCGCGGAGCGGCTGAAGCCGGAGACGCTGTACGACCGGTTCGTCGCCTACCGCGAGAGCCTCGGCATGGAGGTCCTGCCGCACACCGGCGGCGCCGCCTTCGGCACGCTGGCACGGCGGCTGCGCGCCGGGGGCCTGGTGTGCCTCGTCGCCGACCGGGACCTGTCGGCGTCCGGCGTCGAGGTCCGGTTCTTCGGCGACACCGCCCGGATGCCCGCGGGCCCGGCCATGCTCGCCCAGCAGACCGGCGCGCTGCTGCTGCCGGTCACCCTCTGGTACGACGACTCGGCCGTCATGAAGGGATGCGTCCATCCGCCCATTCCGGTCCCGGAATCAGGTACCCGGGCCGAGAAGACGTCTGTCATGACACAGGCGCTGGCAGACGCCTTCGCCACGGGGATCGCCGAGCATCCGGAGGACTGGCACATGCTGCAGCGTTTGTGGCTCGCTGACCTTGAGCCCAAGGAGCCGGAGGGCTCCGCGGAGCCGGGGGCGCCGGCGTGAGGATCGGCATCGTCTGCCCGTACTCCTGGGACGTGCCGGGCGGCGTCCAGTTCCACATCCGGGACCTGGCCGAACACCTCATCCGCCTCGGGCACGAGGTGTCCGTCCTCGCCCCCGCGGACGACGACACCCCGCTTCCCGGGTACGTCGTGTCGGCGGGCCGGGCGGTCCCCGTGCCGTACAACGGCTCGGTAGCGCGGCTCAATTTCGGCTTCCTGTCCGCGGCGCGGGTGCGGCGCTGGCTGCACGACGGCACCTTCGACGTCATCCACATCCACGAGCCCACGTCGCCGTCGCTGGGGCTGCTCGCCTGCTGGGCCGCCCAGGGGCCCATCGTCGCCACCTTCCACACGTCCAACCCCCGGTCCCGGGCGATGATCGCGGCGTATCCGATCCTGCAGCCCGCGCTGGAGAAGATCAGCGCGCGCATCGCGGTGAGCGAGTACGCACGCCGGACGCTCGTCGAGCACCTCGGCGGCGACGCGGTGGTCATCCCCAACGGCGTGGACGTCGACTTCTTCGCGAGCGCCCGGCCCAAGGCCGAGTGGCAGGGGCAGACCATCGGTTTCATCGGCCGCATCGACGAGCCCCGGAAGGGGCTTCCGGTGCTGATGAAGGCCCTGCCGAAGATCCTCGCGGAGCGTCCGGAGGCCCGGCTCCTCGTCGCCGGACGCGGCGACGAGGAAGAGGCCGTCGAGACCCTGCCCGCACAGATGCGCGACCGCGTCGAGTTCCTCGGCATGGTCAGCGACGAGGACAAGGCGAGGCTGCTGCGCAGCGTCGATCTGTACGTGGCGCCCAACACCGGCGGCGAGAGCTTCGGGATCATCCTGGTCGAGGCGATGTCCGCGGGCGCGCCCGTCCTCGCCTCCGACCTCGACGCGTTCGCCCAGGTACTGGACCAGGGCAAGGCGGGCGAGCTCTTCACCAACGAGGATGCGGACGCACTGGCGACTTCGGCGGTACGCCTCCTCGGCGACGCCGAGCGCCGCACGGAGCTCCGCGAGCGCGGCAGCGCGCATGTGCGCCGCTTCGACTGGTCGACGGTCGGCGCGGACATCCTCGCGGTCTACGAGACGGTCACGGACGGCGCAGCCTCGGTGGCCACCGACGAGCGCACCGGACTGCGGGCCCGGTTCGGGCTGGCGCGGGACTGAGGCGAGCCGCGGAGAGGGGGCGCACGCGCGTGTGCGCCAACCCCCGGGGCGTGGGCCGTGCGGCCCCGTGCCCCCGCTGCCCGGGCCGGTCGGCGTGCCACCGCCCCCGGTAGCCTTGCCGCCCGTGACCTCCACTCTGATCTGGATCGTCGTCGCCCTCGTCGTGATCGGCCTCTACCTGAGCTGGACCGCGGGCCGCCTCGACAGGCTGCACGCCCGTATCGACGCGGCGCGTGCCGCACTCGACGCCCAGTTGCTGCGCCGTGCGTCGGTCGCGCAGGAACTGGCCACCTCGGGCGTGCTCGACCCGGCCGCGTCGATCGTGCTCTACGAGGCGGCGCACGCGGCGCGGCAAGCCGAGGAGGAGCAGCGCGAGGTCGCCGAGAGCGAGCTCAGTCAGGCGCTGCGGGCCATTTTCGGCGAGACGGAGCAGGTCGAGGCGGTACGGGAGGCGCCCGGCGGCGAGGAGGCCGCCCGTGAGCTGGCCCAGGCGGTACGCCGGGTCCCGATGGCCCGTCGCTTCCACAACGACTCCGTACGGGCCACCCGCGCACTGCGCCGGCACCGCAAGGTGAGATGGTTCCGGCTCGCCGGGCACGCGCCGTTCCCCATGGCCTTCGAGATGGACGACGAACCGCCCGCGGCGCTGGCGGACCGCGCGGCTTCTTAGCGGCTTCTCAGACCCACGGCTTGTGAGCCGTTGGCCTGTTCCGCAGCAGTGAGGGCACAGTGGTGAGGGCACGGTGGTAGCACAGTGGTGAGGAAAAATGAGCCACCGCGTCACCATTGGCCCTTGATGTGGCCTGCATCGCGACGGTTTCCTCGAAGATGCAGAAACTCTCTTCACCGAGTGAGGTCACCCGTGTCCAGCACGCTCCCCAGCACCACCCAGCCCGGCTCCGACACCACCCCGGCGACCGGCACCGCGCGCGTGAAGCGCGGCATGGCCGAGCAGCTCAAGGGTGGCGTGATCATGGACGTCGTCACCCCGGAGCAGGCGAAGATCGCCGAGGACGCGGGCGCCGTCGCCGTCATGGCCCTGGAGAGGGTTCCGGCCGACATCCGCAAGGACGGCGGGGTGGCCCGTATGTCCGACCCGGACATGATCGAGGGCATCATCGACGCCGTCTCGATCCCGGTCATGGCCAAGTCCCGGATCGGCCACTTCGTCGAGGCCCAGGTCCTGCAGTCCCTCGGCGTCGACTACATCGACGAGTCCGAGGTGCTCACCCCGGCCGACGAGGTCAACCACTCCGACAAGTGGGCCTTCACCACCCCCTTCGTCTGCGGTGCCACCAACCTGGGCGAGGCCCTGCGCCGTATCGCCGAGGGCGCGGCCATGATCCGCTCCAAGGGCGAGGCCGGCACCGGCAACGTCGTCGAGGCCGTCCGCCACCTGCGCCAGATCAAGAACGAGATCGCCCGCCTCCGCGGCTACGACAACCACGAGCTGTACGCCGCCGCCAAGGAGCTGCGCGCCCCGTACGAGCTGGTCAAGGAGGTCGCCGAGCTCGGCAAGCTGCCGGTCGTGCTGTTCTCCGCGGGCGGTGTCGCCACCCCTGCCGACGCCGCGCTGATGCGCCAGCTCGGTGCCGAGGGCGTCTTCGTCGGCTCCGGCATCTTCAAGTCGGGCGACCCGGCCAAGCGCGCCGCCGCCATCGTGAAGGCCACCACCTTCTACGACGACCCGAAGATCATCGCGGACGCCTCCCGCAACCTGGGCGAGGCCATGGTCGGCATCAACTGCGACACGCTCCCCGAGGCCGAGCGCTACGCGAACCGCGGCTGGTAACCAGATGAGCGACGCACTTGTCATCGGCGTCCTGGCGCTCCAGGGCGACGTACGGGAGCACCTGATCGCCCTGGCCGCGGCCGACGCCGTGGCCAGGCCGGTCCGGCGCCCCGAGGAACTCGCCGAGGTCGACGGCCTGGTCATCCCCGGCGGCGAGTCCACCACCATCTCGAAGCTGGCCATCCTCTTCGGTGTGATGGAGCCCCTCCGCGCGCGTGTGCAGGCCGGAATGCCCGTCTACGGCACCTGCGCCGGCATGATCATGCTCGCCGACAAGATCCTCGACCCGCGCTCGGGCCAGGAGACCATCGGCGGCATCGACATGATCGTGCGGCGCAACGCCTTCGGCCGGCAGAACGAGTCCTTCGAGGCCGCGGTCGGCATCGCGGGCATCGAGGGCGGCCCCGTGGAGGGCGTCTTCATCCGCGCCCCCTGGGTGGAGTCCGTCGGCGCCCGTGCCGAGGTGCTCGCCGAGCACGAGGGCCACATCGTCGCCGTACGCCAGGGCAACGTGCTCGCCACGTCGTTCCACCCGGAACTGACCGGAGACCACCGCGTGCATGCCCTGTTCGTGGACATGGTGCGCGAGAATCGGAACCCCGGAGCCTTGTAGGATCTCTGGAGTTCGTTTTCAAAGATGGGTTACGCGAAGGAGACAGGCAGATGTCCGGCCACTCTAAATGGGCCACGACGAAGCACAAGAAGGCCGTGATCGACGCCAAGCGCGGCAAGCTCTTCGCGAAGCTCATCAAGAACATCGAGGTCGCGGCCCGCATGGGCGGCGTCGACCTGGAGGGCAACCCGACGCTCTTCGACGCCGTGCAGAAGGCGAAGAAGCAGTCGGTCCCGAACAAGAACATCGACTCCGCGATCAAGCGCGGTGGCGGTCTCGAGGCCGGCGGCGCCGACTACGAGACGATCATGTACGAGGGCTACGGCCCGAACGGTGTCGCGGTGCTCATCGAGTGCCTCACCGACAACCGCAACCGCGCCGCGTCGGACGTCCGCGTCGCCATGACCCGCAACGGCGGCTCGATGGCCGACCCGGGCTCCGTCTCGTACCTGTTCAACCGCAAGGGCGTCGTGATCGTCCCCAAGGGCGACCTCACCGAGGACGACGTCCTGGGCGCGGTGCTCGACGCGGGCGCCGAGGAGGTCAACGATCTCGGCGAGTCCTTCGAGGTGATCAGCGAGGCGACCGACCTGGTCGCGGTCCGCACCGCCCTCCAGGACGCCGGGGTCGACTACGACTCGGCCGACGCCAACTTCGTCCCGACCATGCAGGTCGAGCTGGACGAGGAGGGCGCCAAGAAGATCTTCAAGCTGATCGACGCGCTCGAGGACAGCGACGACGTGCAGAACGTCTTCGCCAACTTCGACGTCTCCGACGACATCATGGAGAAGGTCGAGGCCTGACGGGGCGCGACTCGGTGGGCCGGTGAGGGAGCACCCCTCACCGGCCCACCGTCGTTGTCGGTGACAGCGGATAGCCTGATGACGTCATGGCCAAGATCGATGCCTCACGACCGCAACCATCAATTGAGAAACCAGGATGGCGAGCAACCAAGTCCGCGAGAGCGGCGGCGGTTTAGCCGCAAAGGGGGGAGCACGCGATGCGCGTACTCGGCGTGGACCCGGGGCTGACCCGGTGCGGTGTGGGCGTCGTCGAGGGGGTCGCGGGCCGCCCGCTCACGATGCTGGGCGTCGGCGTGGTGCGTACGCCCGCTGACGCCGACATCGGCCACCGCCTGGTGGCCATCGAACAGGGCATAGAGCAGTGGCTGGACGAGCACCGGCCCGAATATGTCGCGGTGGAGCGCGTGTTCAGCCAGCACAACGTGCGTACGGTCATGGGCACCGCTCAGGCCAGCGCGGTCGCCATGCTCTGCGCGTCCCGCCGGGGACTGCCCGTCGCGCTGCACACACCCAGCGAGGTCAAGGCCGCCGTCACCGGCACAGGGCGTGCGGACAAGGCCCAGGTCGGCGCCATGGTCACCCGGCTCCTGCGGCTCGCCGCGCCCCCGAAGCCCGCTGACGCGGCGGACGCCCTCGCCCTCGCCATCTGCCACATCTGGCGCGCGCCCGCGATGAACCGCCTCCAGCAGGCACACGCGGAGGCCCGCCGGGCCCAGGCACAGACACGCGCCCAAGCTCAGGCCCAAGCCCAAGAACAGACACTCGCACGGAAGGTCACCCGATGATCGCCTTCGTCAGCGGCCCCGTCGCCGCCCTCGCCCCGGACGCCGCGGTGGTCGAGGTCGGTGGCATCGGCATGGCCGTCCAGTGCACACCGAACACCCTCTCCACCCTGCGCATCGGCGAGCAGACGAAGCTCGCCACGTCGCTGGTCGTCCGGGAGGACTCGCTCACGCTCTACGGCTTCGCGGACGACGACGAGCGCCAGACCTTCGAGCTCCTGCAGACGGCCAGCGGCGTCGGACCGCGCCTCGCGCAGGCGATGCTCGCCGTGCACAGCCCGGACGCGCTGCGCCGTGCCGTCGCGACCGCTGACGAGAAGGCCCTCACCGCCGTCCCGGGCATCGGCAAGAAGGGCGCCCAGAAGCTTCTCCTGGAGCTCAAGGACCGTCTCGGCGCGCCCATCGGCACGGGCACGGGGGTCGGCGCCCCGGTCACGTCCGGCTGGCGCGACCAGCTGCACGCGGCGCTCGTCGGCCTCGGCTACGCCACCCGGGAGGCCGACGAAGCGGTCACCGCGGTCACTCCGCAGGCCGAGGCGGCCGGGGGCAACCCGCAGGTGGGCATGTTGCTGAAGGCCGCGCTGCAGACGCTGAACCGCACTCGATGAGCCGGGCGGACACCGTGACTCCGGTCGGCCCGCCGCGACACGGGCGCCGAGCCGCCACGGCCGAGCGCACGTGGCCCGGCGGCCGGGCAGCGCGTCGGATCCTGCGCATCCGAGAAGCGTTCGCGATGCCCATGGCGGGATACGCGACGCCCGCGGCGGCGGGCGCGACGTCCACCGCGGCACACGGGATCCGAACGGCATCCGTCGCGGTGCCCCACCCCCACCGGCGAACAGTCGTTCATGTGGACGCCCGCGTGCCTCGTGCCGGACACACCCATCGGCGAGCATCCGCTCACAGAGCCGCCCGCGCGCCTCGAGCCGGACAGGCTCGACCGCGGCCGACCGGGAGCCCGGCCCGGCCACCGCGCCCCGGCGCCCGACGTCCTTACCGCGGACCTTCGGCCCCCACCACCCGTACGACAGGCGGCACGCCCGCCACCAACCCGTGAGGCGATCACCCGTGAACTGGGACGACACGTCACCCGTCACCGACGACACCCAGGCCGGCCGACTGGTCGGAGCCGTGGCCGACGGGGAGGACCAGGCCGTCGAGGCGGCGCTGCGGCCGAAGTCGCTGGACGAGTTCGTCGGTCAGGAACGGGTCCGGGAGCAGCTGGATCTCGTGCTGAAGGCGGCGCGGCAGCGTGGCGCCACCGCCGACCATGTGCTGCTCTCCGGCGCGCCCGGGCTCGGCAAGACCACGCTCTCCATGATCATCGCGGCGGAGATGGGCGCCCCGATCCGTATCACCAGCGGCCCGGCCATCCAGCACGCGGGCGACCTCGCCGCGATCCTCTCCTCGCTGCAGGAGGGGGAGGTCCTCTTCCTCGACGAGATCCACCGCATGTCCCGGCCCGCCGAGGAGATGCTGTACATGGCGATGGAGGACTTCCGCGTCGACGTCATCGTCGGCAAGGGCCCCGGCGCCACCGCGATCCCGCTCGAACTGCCGCCCTTCACCCTGGTGGGCGCCACCACGCGCGCGGGTCTGCTGCCGCCCCCGCTGCGCGACCGCTTCGGCTTCACCGCGCACATGGAGTTCTACGAACCCGTCGAACTCGAGCGCGTCGTCCACCGCTCCGCGAGCCTGCTGAACGTCGAGATCGTGTCCGACGGCGCCGCCGAGATCGCGGGCCGCTCGCGCGGCACGCCCCGTATCGCCAACCGGCTGCTGCGCCGCGTCCGCGACTACGCCCAGGTCAAGGCCGACGGTGTGGTCAGCCGCGACATCGCCGCCGCGGCCCTCGCCGTCTACGAGGTCGACGCCCGGGGCCTCGACCGCCTCGACCGCGCCGTTCTTCAGGCATTGCTCAAGCTTTTCGGCGGCGGACCGGTCGGCCTGTCCACCCTCGCCGTGGCCGTGGGGGAGGAGCGCGAGACAGTCGAAGAAGTGGCCGAACCATTCCTCGTTCGTGAGGGGCTGCTGGCCCGGACGCCGCGCGGCCGGGTGGCCACGCCCGCCGCTTGGGCCCACCTGGGCCTCACCCCGCCACGCCAGGCGACCGGCGGAAACGGACAACAGGACCTGTTCGGGGCGTGACGGCGCGGACGCCGCGTGGGTCAGGAACTACGCTGACATGCCGAGCGTTGTTCCATCGGTGCGGACTCGCCTAGACTCCGCCGATGCCGCCTTTGCGGGCGGCAGGCCCACCCCCATCCATCAGGCCGCTCCCCAACGCGGTCGTGCGAAGGAATTCCGTCCCGTGAATACCCTGACTCTCCTCCCGTTCATCGTGCTCATCGGGGCCATGTTCCTGATGACCCGCTCTGCCAAGAAGAAGCAGCAGCAGGCCGCCAACATGCGCGACCAGATGCAGCCCGGTACCGGCGTCCGCACGATCGGCGGTTTGTACGCCACGGTCAAGGAGGTCAACACCGACACCGTCCTCCTTGAGGCCGCCCCCGGTGTCCACCTCGTCTTCGCGAAGAACGCGATCGGCGCCGTCCTCGACGACGAGGAGTACAACCGCATCGTCCACGGCACCGGCGACGACGACCTGAAGGTCGACACGCCTGTCGTCCCCGACGACGCTTCCTCCCTCACCGAGACCGACGAGCCCGCCGACGCTTCCGACGAGTCGCGCATCGACCTCGGCAAGAAGGACGAGGCCGCAGAGGCGGACGACGCCGAGCCGAAGAAGACCGACGGCGAGTCCGACACGAAGTAGCCACGACCGGGGACCGCGGAGCGCCCGCCCGCGCGCCGCGGTCCCCGGGGCGTGCGGATTCGGCACGTCTCGACACCATGTCATGGCCGGATGCGCGTAGATTCACGCGCAGGACGGTTGGAGAGGAAGAACGAGAAGGTGGCAGCACCGAAGAAGGGCCGGAGAACGGGCGCCCAGAGCAGGCCCGGCCGCTCGCTGGTCCTCATCCTGATCGCCATCGCGGCGCTCACCGGGGGAATGTTCCTTTCCGGGCATACCACTCCGCGTCTCGGCATCGACCTCGCCGGCGGCACCAGCATCACGCTCAAGGCGAAGAGTGAGCCGGGTCAGGAGAACGCGGTCAACCAGACCAACATGAACACGGCCGTGAGCATCATCGAGCGCCGTGTCAACGGTCTCGGTGTCTCCGAGGCCGAGGTGCAGACCCAGGGCAACGACAACATCATCGTCAACATCCCCCGGGGCACCAACGAGAAGCAGGCGCGCGAGCAGGTCGGCACCACCGCCCAGCTCTTCTTCCGCCCCGTTCTCGCGACCGAGGTCAGTGCCGGGAACTCGACGGCCAGCCCCTCGCCGAGCGCGTCCGGCAGCGCTTCCCCGTCGGCCGACAAGGACAAGGCGACCTCGTCCGACTCCTCCGCCAGCCCCTCGTCCTCCGCGACCCCGTCGGCCACGGCCACCTCCCAGGGACGCGCGGTCACCGACGCGCTCAAGGCGGACTCCACCGCCTCGCCGGCCGCGAGTGCCTCCGCCTCGCCGGCCGCGAGCGCCTCCGCCTCGGCCAGCCCCTCTCCGTCCGCGACCAGCACCTCGGACACCAGCGGCCTGGAGCAGCAGTACGCCAACCTCGACTGCACGGACCCCGCGCAGCGCGCCAAGGCCGGTGACGGCGTCAAGCCGTCCGAGTCGACCGTGGCCTGTGGCAAGAACTCGCAGGGCCAGTGGCAGAAGTACGTCCTCGGTCCCGCCGAGGTCGAGGGCACCGACGTGGACGAGGCCAAGGCCGTCTACGACACGCAGAACGCCGCGGGCTGGAAAGTCACGATGGACTTCACCGGCGCGGGCGCCAAGAAGTTCGCCACCATCACCGGCAAGCTCGCGCAGAACCAGTCCCCGCAGAACCAGTTCGCCATCGTGCTTGACGGCGAGGTCGTCTCCGACCCGTACGTCAACCAGGCACTGACCGGCGGCAGCGCGGAGATCTCCGGAAACTTCGACCAGGAGTCTGCGCAGAACCTGGCCAACATGCTCTCCTACGGTGCGCTGCCGCTCTCCTTCGAGGAGCAGAGCGTCACCACCGTCACCGCCGCCCTCGGCGGCGAGCAGCTGCACGCGGGCCTGATCGCCGGTGCCATCGGCCTCGCGCTGGTCGTCATCTACCTGGTGGTGTACTACCGCGGCCTGTCGCTCATCGCCATCGCGTCGCTGCTGGTCTCCGGCGCGCTGACGTACACGATCATGGCGCTGCTCGGCCCCACCATCGGCTTCGCGCTCAACCTGCCGGCGGTCTGCGGTGCCATCGTCGCGATCGGCATCACAGCGGACTCGTTCATCGTGTACTTCGAGCGCATCAGGGACGAGATCCGCGAGGGCCGCACGCTGCGACCCGCCGTGGAGCGGGCCTGGCCGCGCGCCCGGCGCACCATCCTGGTCTCCGACTTCGTGTCGTTCCTCGCCGCAGCGGTGCTCTTCATCGTCACCGTCGGCAAGGTGCAGGGCTTCGCGTTCACGCTCGGCCTGACCACCGTGCTCGACGTGGTCGTGGTCTTCCTCTTCACCAAGCCGCTGATGACGATCCTCGCCCGCAGCAAGTTCTTCTCGAGCGGTCACACCTGGTCCGGCCTGGACCCGAAGCGGCTCGGAGCCAAGCCCCCGCTGCGCCGCACCCGCCGCGTATCCGCCCCCGTCGACCCCAAGGAGGCCTGAGATGTCGCGACTCGGCACTCTCGGCGCCAGACTCCACCGCGGCGAGGTCGGCTACGACTTCGTCGGCAAGCGCAAGATCTGGTACGGCATCTCGCTCCTGATCACCGTCGCTGCCATCCTCGGCCTCACGGTCCGGGGGCTCAACATGGGCATCGAGTTCCAGGGCGGCGCCGTCTTCACCACCCCGAAGACCAGCGTCTCCGCCACCCAGGCCGAGAAGACGGCGGAGGAGGCCTCCGGGCACGACGCCATCGTCCAGGAGCTCGGCACGGGCGGTCTCCGCATCCAGATCAGCGGCGTGGACACGGCAAAGTCCGACGCGATCAAGTCGCAGCTCGCCGATGAGCTGAAGGTCAAGTCGGACGACATCAACGCCGACCTCGTCGGCCCCAGCTGGGGCGAGCAGATCGCCAACAAGGCCTGGACCGGTCTCGCGATCTTCATGGTTCTCGTGGTGATCTACCTGGCGATCGCCTTCGAATGGCGCATGGCCGTGGCGGCACTGGTCGCGCTGATCCACGACATCACCATCACGGTCGGCATCTACGCCCTGGTCGGCTTCGAGGTGACCCCGGGCACGGTGATCGGTCTGCTGACGATCCTCGGTTACTCGCTGTACGACACGGTCGTGGTCTTCGACTCCCTGAAGGAGAGCTCGAAGGACATCACCAAGCAGACCCGCTGGACCTACAGCGAGGTCGCCAACCGTTCGATCAACGGCACGCTGGTGCGTTCCATCAACACCACGGTGGTCGCCCTGCTGCCCGTCGCGGGCCTGCTGTTCATCGGTGGCGGCGTCCTCGGCGCGGGCATGCTGAACGACATCTCGCTGTCGCTGTTCGTCGGTCTCGCCGCCGGTGCGTACTCGTCGATCTTCATCGCCACGCCGCTCGTCGCCGAGCTCAAGGAGCGCGAGCCGCAGATGAAGGCCCTGAAGAAGCGGGTGCTCGCCAAGCGTGCCGCGGCCGCCGAGAAGGGCGAGACGGCGGAAGCCACGGCGTCAGGGGCCACGGAGCCCGAGGACGCCGAGCCGGAGGACGCGGCCCACGCGGTCGTCGGCCCCCGCGCCCAGCCCGTGTCCCGCAGCCGCGGCCGCGGCCGCCCGTCAGGTAAGCGTCGATGACCGAGAAGAACGAACTGAAAGAACTGCTGTTCAGCCGCATAAGGGATGTGGCGGACTACCCGAAGCCGGGCGTGATGTTCAAGGACATCACGCCGCTCCTCGCCGACCCCGAGGCGTTCGGTGCGCTCACCGAGACGCTGGCCGATTTCTGCGTGCAGAACGGCGCCACGAAGGTGGTCGGCCTGGAGGCCCGCGGGTTCATCCTGGCCGCCCCGGCGGCGGTCCGCGCCGGCATCGGCTTCATCCCCGTACGGAAGGCGGGCAAGCTCCCCGGTGCCACGCTCAGCCAGGCGTACGACCTGGAGTACGGCTCGGCCGAGATCGAGGTGCACGCCGAGGATCTGGTCGCCGGCGACCGCGTCGTCGTCATCGACGACGTGCTCGCCACCGGCGGCACCGCCGAGGCGTCGCTGCAGCTCATCCGCCGCGCCGGAGCGGAGGTCGCCGGCGTGGTCATGCTGATGGAGCTGGGCTTCCTCGGCGGCCGCGCGCGCCTGGAGAGCGCCCTGGACGGTGCACCGCTGGAGTCGCTGCTCATCGTCTGAACACCTGGTCGACCTGGTCGGCACAGCGAGGGGCGGGCCTCGGAGGAATCCGGGACCCGCCTCTCGCGTTTCACAAGTACGAGCCCGTGTCACCGGCCGAGGACGAACCGGAGGCCGGGGATCGATACCATGGGCTTCCGGGGCCTGACCGGGGGACCCGGAACGCGCACGAGGAGCCCTCTTGCCAGACGAGGCGCAGTCACTCTCCCCCAGTGCCGAACGCCTGGGGACACCCTCAGCCGCCAAGGCCGACCAGAAGCAGCCAGGCCAGGCCACGGCGGCGTCAGCCCTGCCCTCGACGCACGCGAGCGCAGCCCAGGGCCGGGCGTCGGCGGAGCACGCGAAGCCCGCAGCCGCCCAGAACCCGGGCGCCGCGCAGGGCGGCCGCGCGGCCGAACAGGCGCGCCTCAACCCCCCGGCGGAGCCCCGCCCCAAACCCGCACCCGAACGCCAGGCCCCCGCGCCCACCCCGGCGCCCCCGGCACGGCCGGCGGGTTCGCCCGCGCGCTCCGGCTCCTCCAACCGCGTACGCGCCCGCCTCGCCCGCCTCGGCGTCCAGCGGTCCAACCCCTACAACCCGGTCCTGGAGCCGTTGCTGCGCATAGTCCGCAGCAACGACCCCAAGATCGAGACATCGACTCTCCGCCAGATCGAGCGTGCCTACCAGGTCGCCGAACGCTGGCACCGCGGTCAGAAGCGCAAGAGCGGCGACCCCTACATCACGCACCCCCTCGCGGTGACGACGATCCTCGCCGAGCTCGGCATGGACCCGGCCACGCTGATGGCGGGCCTGCTGCACGACACGGTCGAGGACACCGAGTACGGCCTGGACGCGCTGCGCCGCGACTTCGGCGACCAGGTCGCCCTGCTCGTCGACGGCGTCACCAAGCTGGACAAGGTCAAGTTCGGCGAGGCCGCGCAGGCCGAGACCGTGCGCAAGATGGTCGTCGCCATGGCCAAGGACCCGCGCGTCCTGGTCATCAAGCTCGCCGACCGCCTGCACAACATGCGCACCATGCGCTACCTCAAGCGCGAGAAGCAGGAGAAGAAGGCCCGCGAGACCCTGGAGATCTACGCCCCGCTGGCGCACCGGCTGGGCATGAACACGATCAAGTGGGAGCTCGAGGACCTCGCCTTCGCGATCCTCTACCCGAAGATGTACGACGAGATCGTCCGTCTCGTCGCCGAGCGCGCCCCCAAGCGCGACGAGTACCTCGCGATAGTGACCGACGAGGTCCAGTCCGACCTGCGCGCCGCCCGCATCAAGGCCACCGTCACCGGCCGGCCGAAGCACTACTACAGCGTCTACCAGAAGATGATCGTCCGCGGCCGTGACTTCGCGGAGATCTACGACCTGGTGGGCATCCGTGTCCTGGTCGACACGGTCCGCGACTGCTACGCGGCACTCGGCACCGTGCACGCGCGATGGAACCCGGTCCCCGGCCGGTTCAAGGACTACATCGCGATGCCGAAGTTCAACATGTACCAGTCGCTGCACACGACGGTCATCGGCCCCAACGGCAAGCCGGTCGAACTCCAGATCCGTACGTTCGACATGCACCGCCGCGCCGAGTACGGCATCGCCGCGCACTGGAAGTACAAGCAGGAGGCCGTCGCCGGCGCCTCAAAGGTCCGCACCGACGCCCCGAAGAGCACGAGCGGCAAGGCCGGCAGGGACGCCGCCGTCAACGACATGGCGTGGCTGCGGCAGCTGCTCGACTGGCAGAAGGAGACCGAGGACCCGAGCGAGTTCCTCGAGTCCCTGCGCTTCGACCTGTCGCGCAACGAGGTCTTCGTCTTCACGCCGAAGGGCGACGTGATAGCGCTTCCCGCGGGCGCGACCCCCGTCGACTTCGCGTACGCCGTGCACACCGAGGTGGGCCACCGCACCATCGGCGCCCGCGTCAACGGACGTCTCGTACCGCTCGAGTCGACCCTGGACAACGGCGACCTGGTGGAGGTCTTCACCTCCAAGGCGGCCGGCGCCGGGCCCTCGCGCGACTGGCTGGGCTTCGTCAAGTCGCCACGGGCCAGGAACAAGATCCGCGCATGGTTCTCCAAGGAGCGCCGCGACGAGGCGATCGAGCAGGGCAAGGACGCCATCGCGCGGGCCATGCGCAAGCAGAACCTGCCGATCCAGCGCATCCTCACCGGCGACTCGCTGGTCACGCTCGCCCACGAGATGCGCTACCCGGACATCTCGTCCCTGTACGCGGCGATCGGCGAGGGCCACGTGGCCGCGCAGAACGTCGTGCAGAAGCTCGTCCAAGCGCTCGGTGGCGAGGAGGCCGCCACCGAGGACATCGCCGAGACCGCACCCCCGTCCCGCGGGCGCGGCCGCAAGCGCCGCTCCAGCGCGGACCCCGGCGTCGTGGTCAAGGGCGTCGACGACGTATGGGTCAAGCTGGCCCGATGCTGTACACCGGTGCCGGGCGACCCGATCATCGGCTTCGTCACGCGCGGTAGCGGCGTATCGGTTCACCGCAGCGACTGTGTCAACATCGAGTCGCTGTCCAGGGAGCCCGAGCGGATCCTCGACGTCGAATGGGCGCCCACCCAGTCGTCGGTGTTCCTGGTGGCCATCCAGGTCGAGGCGCTGGACCGCTCGCGGCTGCTCTCGGACGTCACACGCGTCCTGTCCGACCAGCACGTGAACATCCTGTCCGCGGCCGTGCAGACATCCCGCGACCGCGTCGCGACCTCCCGCTTCACCTTCGAGATGGGCGACCCCAAGCACCTCGGACACGTCCTGAAGGCGGTCAGGGGAGTGGAGGGCGTCTACGACGTGTACCGGGTGACGTCGGCGCGCAGGCCCTGACCGGCCCGACCACGCCGAAGGGGCTCCCGTACATCGCGTACGGGAGCCCCTTCGGCGTATCAGGCGCGGAAACCTCAGCCGCCGAACTCCTGCAGGCCCTTCAGCGCCTGGTCCAGGAGCGCCTGGCGGCCCTCGAGCTCCTTCTGGAGCTTGTCGGCCTTGGCGGTGTTGCCCGCCGCGCGAGCCGCCTCGATCTGGTCGCGCAGCTTGTCGACGGCCGCCTGGAGCTGGCCGGTGAGCCCAGCGGCACGCGCGCGTGCCTCCGGGTTCGTCCGCCGCCACTCGGCTTCCTCGGACTCCTGGATGGCCCGCTCCACCGCGTGCATCCGGCCCTCGATCTTCGGCCGGGCGTCGCGCGGCACGTGGCCGATGGCCTCCCAGCGCTCGTTGATGGAGCGGAAGGCCGCACGGGCCGCCTTCAGATCCGTCACCGGCAGGAGCTTCTCGGCCTCCTCGGCCAGCTCCTCCTTGAGCTTGAGGTTCTCCGACTGCTCGGCGTCCCGCTCGGCGAAGACCGAGCTGCGGGCCGCGAAGAAGACGTCCTGGGCGCCGCGGAAGCGGTTCCACAGGTCGTCCTCGTGCTCGCGCTGCGCGCGGCCCGCGGCCTTCCACTCCGTCATCAGGTCGCGGTAGCGAGCGGCCGTCGGACCCCAGTCCGTCGACCCGGACAGCGCCTCGGCCTCCGCGACCAGGTTCTCCTTGGTCTTGCGGGCCTCCTCGCGCTGCGCGTCGAGCGCCGCGAAGTGCGCCTTGCGCCGCTTGGAGAACGCCGAGCGCGCGTGCGAGAAGCGGTGCCACAGCTCGTCGTCGGACTTCCGGTCGAGCCTGGGCAGGCCCTTCCAGGTGTCCACCAGGGCCCGCAGCCGCTCACCGGCCGCCCGCCACTGCTCGCTCTGCGCCAGCTCCTCGGCCTCCGCGACCAGCGCTTCCTTGTTGTGCCGGGCATCGTCGGACTGTTTCGCCTTCTGTGCCTTGCGCTCCTCACGGCGCGCCTCGACCGCCTCGACGAGCTTGTCCAGCCGGGCCCGCAGCACGTCCAGGTCGCCGACCGCGTGGTGCGCGTCCACCTGCTCGCGCAGATGGTCGATCGCGGTCTGGGCGTCCTTCGCGGACAGGTCGGTGGTCCTCACCCGACGCTCGAGGAGGCCGATCTCGACAACCAGGCCCTCGTACTTGCGCTTGAAATAGGCCAGGGCCTCGTCGGGCGAACCGGCCTGCCAGGAACCGACGACCTGCTCGCCGTCGGCCGTACGCACGTACACGGTCCCCGTCTCGTCGACGCGGCCCCACGGGTCGCTGCTCACAGCGCCTCCTCCACATGATGCGCGCGGCGGGCTCCACGGCCCCCGGGCATCGTCCACAGTTTCGTCACGGCCAACATAGGCGACCGGCGGGGCGGCTGTCCGCATCCCGCGCGACCGAAATTAGGCAGTTGGGCCTCAGGATTTGGTCACAGTCGCCTTGTTGATCACGACTGTTGCGTTCGGGGTGCCATCGCCCTGCCCGGTGCTCTCCCCAGCCGCCGCGATCTTCTTCAGCACCTTCATTCCCGCATCGGAAATGGTCCCGAACGGTGTGTAGTCGGGCGGAAGCTGACTGTCCTGGTAGACGAGGAAGAACTGGCTGCCGCCGGTGTCGCGGCCCTCCTTCGTCGAGGAGTTGTACTGGTTGGCCATCGCGACCGTGCCCGCCGGGTAGACGTTGCCCTTCAGGCTTTTGTCCTTCAGGTTCTCGTCCGGGATCGTGTAGCCGGGGCCGCCCGTGCCGGTGCCCTGCGGGTCGCCGCACTGGAGCACGTAGATGCCCATGGTGGTGAGCCGGTGGCACTTGGTGTGGTCCAAATAGCCCTTGCCGACCAGGAAGTTGAAGGAGTTCACCGTGTGCGGGGCGGCTGCGGTCTTGAGCGCGATGTCGATGTCGCCGCAGGTCGTCTGCAGCTTCATCGTGTACTTGGCCGACGTGTCGATGGTCATCGCCGGCTCCTTCTTGTAGCTCAGCGACTTCACCTTGCCGGCGGCGGCCTTCTCGCACGGGTCCGGGGCCTTGCTGGTGGCGGAGGCGCTCGGAGTCACCTCGGCGGCCACCGTGTCCTTCGAGTCGTCGTTCTTGAACACCCCGGTCGCATACGACACGACGCTGCCCACCAGGATCACGCCGAGCACTGATGCGATCACCGCGTTACGCGTGCGTGCCTTGCGCCGTGTGCTCCTGCGCCGTTCCTGCTGCCGCAAGAACTTCTCCCGGGCGAGCTGCCGCCGCCGCTGTTCCTGGCTGACCACCGGTGTTCTCTCCTCGTGCGTCTCAATACGTCGGGGTGGGACGCCTGCGTCCTGTGGGGCGCCTGCGCCGTGAGTCAATGGCCTTTCGTTGTGTCCCGTACCGTATATGGGTTCGCTGTGGAATCGGCAGCGCCGGTAGGCTCTCATGTGCTGCATCCCCCGCCGGAGAGTTCCGGAGCATCCACAGGAGCCGTACGGGAGGGTGCGGCGGCCTCCCGCCGGACGAGATGAACGAAGGACGATCGTGCTCATTGCCGGGTTTCCCGCCGGAGCCTGGGGCACCAACTGCTACCTGGTCGCCCCCGCCGCAGGCGAGGAGTGCGTGATCATCGACCCGGGCCATCAGGCCACCCAGGGGGTCGAGGACGCACTGAAGAAGCATCGGCTCAAGCCCGTGGCGGTCATCCTCACCCATGGCCATATCGACCATGTGGCCTCCGTCGTCCCGGTCTGCGGAGCGCATGACGTACCGGCCTGGATCCACCCCGGGGACCGGTTCATGATGAGCGACCCGGAGAAGGCGCTCGGCCGTTCCATCGGGATGCCGCTCCTGGGCGAGCTGACCGTGGGGGAGCCCGACGACGTACGGGAGCTGTCCGACGGCGCGGAGCTGACCCTGGCGGGCCTGGACTTCTCCGTCGCGCACGCGCCCGGCCATACCAAGGGGTCGGTGACCTTCCGGATGCCCGAGACGTCCGACATCCCGTCGGTCTTCTTCTCGGGCGATCTGCTCTTCGCCGGCTCCATCGGACGCACCGACCTGCCCGGTGGCTCCATGGACGAGATGCTCGCGTCGCTGGCCCGCGTGTGCCTGCCGCTCGACGACTCGACCGTGGTGCTCTCCGGCCACGGCCCCCAGACCACCATCGGCCAGGAGCGCGCCACCAACCCGTATCTGCGGCAGGTGGCCGCCGGCCAGGGAGCCGCCCCCGCGGCGGCACCCCGACGAGGAATGTGACGAGACTCTTTCTGTGAGCACCTTCAAGGCCCCCAAGGGCACGTACGACCTGATCCCGCCGGACAGCGCGACCTTCCTCGCCGTGCGCGAGGCCATCGCTGCGCCCCTGAAGAACTCCGGCTACGGCTACATCGAGACGCCCGGCTTCGAGAGCGTCGAGCTGTTCGCCCGCGGGGTCGGCGAGTCCACCGACATCGTGACCAAGGAGATGTACGCCTTCACGACCAAGGGCGGCGACGAGCTGGCGCTGCGCCCCGAGGGCACCGCGTCCGTGCTGCGCGCCGCCCTGGAGGCGAACCTGCACAAGGCGGGCAACCTGCCGGTCAAGCTCTGGTACTCCGGCTCGTACTACCGCTACGAGCGCCCCCAGAAGGGCCGCTACCGCCACTTCTCGCAGGTCGGCGCCGAGGCGATCGGAGCCGAGGACCCGGCGCTCGACGCGGAGCTGATCATCCTCGCCGACCAGGCGTACCGCTCGCTGGGCCTCAGCAACTTCCGCATCCTGCTGAACAGCCTCGGCGACAAGGAGTGCCGTCCCGTCTACCGCGCCGCGCTCCAGGATTTCCTGCGCGGCCTCGACCTGGACGAGGACACCCGGCGCCGCATCGAGATCAACCCGCTGCGGGTCCTCGACGACAAGCGTGAGGACGTGCAGAAGCAGCTCGTGGGCGTGCCGCTCCTCGGCGACTACCTGTGCGACGCCTGCAAGGCGTACCACGCGGAGGTCCGCGACCTGATCACGGCCGCGGGCGTCGCGTACGAGGACGACCCGAAGCTGGTGCGCGGCCTGGACTACTACACCCGCACCACGTTCGAGTTCGTGCACGACGGGCTCGGCTCGCAGTCCGCGGTGGGCGGCGGCGGGCGCTACGACGGCCTGTCCGAGATGATCGGCGGCCCGTCCCTGCCGTCCGTCGGCTGGGCGCTCGGCGTGGACCGCACCGTGCTGGCGCTGCAGGCCGAGGGCATCGAGCTGGACATCCCGGCCGGCACCAGCGTGTACGCGGTGCCGCTCGGCGAGGAGGCCCGCAGGGTCCTCTTCGGCGTGGTCACCCAGCTGCGCAAGGCCGGCGTCGCCGCCGACTTCGCGTACGGCGGCCGAGGCCTCAAGGGCGCGATGAAGTCGGCCAACCGGTCGGGCGCCCGGTACACGGTGGTCGCCGGTGAGCGCGATCTCGCCGACGGGGTCGTCCAGCTCAAGGACATGGAGTCCGGGGAGCAGGTGGCCATCGGCGCGAACGACATCGTGGCGGAGCTGCAGGCTCGGCTGGGCTGAGGTCCGTCACACCGGAGGGGCTGACACTTCAGCCCCTCCGGCGTGTAATTCAGCCTCTCCTGCGTCTGAGGAGCAGGGGTCCAAGGGCGGAGCCCCCTCGGCGGGGGCGAACCCTCAGTCCAGCAACCCGAACCGCATCGCGCTCGTCACCGCCGCCGTCCGGTCGTCCACCCCCAACTTGCCGAAGACGCGCAGGAGATGGGTCTTGACCGTCGACTCGCCGATGTACAGACGGCGTCCGATCTCCGCGTTCGTACAGCCCTCCGCCACCAGACGCAGCACCGCCGTCTCACGCTCCGACAGGCGCGGCCGCTCGGGCCTCGTCCGCAGCTGGTCGACCAGCCGGGCGGCGACCGAGGGCGCCAGCACGGTCTCGCCACGCGCCGCCGCCCGTACCGAGTCCGCCAGTTCCGCCCGCGCCATGTCCTTGAGCAGATAGCCCGCGGCGCCCGCTTCGACGGCTCTCAGGATGTCCCGGTCGGTCTCGTACGTCGTCAGCACGACCACCCGGCACGGCAGCCCCGCGGCGGCCATCCGTACGATCGCTTCCACGCCGTCGCCGCCGGGCATCCGCAGATCCATCAGGACGATGTCCGGCCGCACCTCGGCGGCCAGGGCCTCGGCCTGAGGGCCGCTGGACGCCTCGGCCACGACGTCCAGGTCGGGCTCGGCGCTCAGCATGGCGCGCAGCCCTTCCCGTACGACGGGGTGGTCGTCGGCGAGCAGGATGCGGATCACGCGGAAGTCCTCTCGAGTCCTTCGGGAACGGGAAGCCGGACGGTGACGGTGGTGCCCTCACCAGGGGCGCTGCGGACCTCGGCCGTGCCCCCGACTTCGGCGGCGCGTGCGCGCAGGCCGCGCAGCCCGTACCCCTGGTGAGGCACGCCGGCGGAGAAGCCACGCCCCGTGTCGCGCACCGTGACGGTGAGGGCGCACGGCGCATAGCGGAGGCTGAGGGTCGCGGCGGCATCGGGCCCCGCGTGCTTGCGTACGTTGGCGAGGGCCTCTTGGCAGGAGCGCAGGGCCACGACCTCGATGCCCGGGGGCAGTGGCCTCGAGGTACCGGTGACCTCGACCGAAACGCCCGCTCCATGCCGGGCGGCCAGCCTGCGCACGGCGTCCGGCAGCGAACTCCTGTCCAGATCGGCGGGTGCGCCACCGGCGACCAGGGCCCGTGCCTCCGCGAGGTTCTGCCGGGCTGTCTCTGCCATCAGCACCAGGTGCCGGCGGGCCTGCGGTGCGTCGCGTTCCAGTTCGGCGTCGACGGCCTGGATGAGCATGAGCAGGCTCGTGAATCCCTGCGCCAGGGTGTCGTGGATCTCACGTGACATGCGCTCCCGCTCGTCCAGAGCCCCGCGTTCGGCGGACAGCCGGGCGACCTCCTCGCGGCTGGCGTCCAACTCGGCGATGAGCGCGGCCCGTTCCGCGCTCTGCTCGATCACGCGGATGACCCAGGTGCCGAAGGCCGCCGAGAAGACCAGACTGACCACCGCGGAGACCGAGTTGGAGAAGACATCGTGGGAATCGGGCCGCCACAGCAGCGCCCACCCCACGACCGGCGCGATGTTGATCACGGCGGCGGCCGTCAGCGCGGGGCGCATGCGCAGTGTCATGAAGCACTGCGGGATGAGAGCGAAGGTGATCAGCCGCGTCTCGCCGACCAGGATGCCGGGCGGCAGGAAGAGCAGGATCGTCCCGGCGACATAGGCGAGGCTCCGGCGTTCGTCCTCGCCCTCTCTCATGAGGATCGGGCGGCCCACCCCCACGTACCAGGGGATCAGCAGGACGAGCAGTCCGCCGGCGGCCGCGCGGACAGGCCACCCGGGGAAGTCCGTGCCGAGCACGAACACCAGGGTGGCCACCCACACGACGGCGAAGTAGCAGTCCCAGAGTCGGAAGGTGCGGTCCCAGACGTCGGAGTCGCGGGGGCCCGCCGGATCGGTCATCCGTCTCGCCGGTTCTTCCACCGGAAGGTCAGCAGACACAACAGCAATCCTCCGACGCACCAGGCGCCGAGCACCAGGGCGATCCGTCCGTACTCCCAACTCCCCGCCTGTTCCAGCACCTTGGCGGACTCGGGCAGGAACACCCCGCGAAAGCCCTGGCACATCCACTTCAGCGGGAAGAGGGCGCCGATGTTCAGCATCCAGTCGGGGAGGGTGTCGATCGAGATGTAGACCCCGGAGATGAACTGCAGCACCAGGAACGGGAGGACGACCACGGAGGAGGCACTCCGGCCCGACTTCGGGACGGAACTGATCGCGATGCCGAGCAGCGCACAGCCGCTGAGACCCAGGAAGAAGATCCAGCCGAAGGTCAGCCACTTCTCCGCGCTCGACGGCAGATCGACGTCGAACAGCGTCGCGCCGACGAGCAGCAGCGCCGCCGTCTCCAGCAGCCCCGTGACCAGGACGAGCCACACCTTCCCGAGGAAGTACGAGGCCGGAGGCATCGGAGTGCCGCGCAGCCGGCGCAGCACCTTCTCGTCCCGCTCGATGGCGATCGAGATGCCGAGGGACTGGAAACTCGTGGACATGACGCCCGCGGCGATCATCGCGGGCACGTACAGCTGCGAGGCCGAGATGCCCGCACCCTCCACGTCGTCGCTGAAGATCGACGCGAACAGGCACAGGAAGACGATGGGGAACGCGAAGGTGAAGACCACCTGGTCGCGCTGGCGGAAGAACTGGCGCAGCTCCATCGCGCCCTGGTGGAGCCCCAGTCCCCAGGCGCCGGGCAGCCGCCCGGCGGTGCGGTCGTCGACGGAACGGGATCCGGTCGCCGTGGCCGTGCTCATCGCGCGGTCTCCTCTCGGGTGGCCTGGTCCTGGGTGTGCTGATCGGCGGCGGGCTCGTGCCGGGTGAGCTGGCCGGTGAGCCGCAGATAGACGTCCTCCAAGGTGGGGCGGCTGACCCGGAGCCCGGGGATCTCGCCGTCGAAGCGGCGCATGAGCTCGGCGACGGTACGCGTCGGGGTGTTCGTGGTCTCGCTGCGCGGGCTTCCGTCGGGCTCCGTCCAGGCGACGGTGGCCTCCGCCCCGTACCGGTCGCGCAGTGCCCCGGCCTCGCCCTCGGCGACGACCTTCCCGGCCGCGATCACCGCGAGCCGGTGCGCGAGCGCCTCGGCCTCCTCCAGGTAGTGCGTCGTGAGGACGATGGTCGTGCCCTCGTCGGCGAGCTGCCGGACGAGCTCCCAGAACTGGCGGCGGGCCGCCGGGTCGAAGCCCGTCGTCGGCTCGTCCAGGAGCAGCAGATCGGGTCCGCCGATCACGCCGAGCGCCACATCCAGCCGCCGCCGCTGGCCGCCCGAGAGCCCCTTGATCCGGCTGCGGGCCTTCGCCTCCAGACCGACGAGCGCGATGACCTCGTCCGGGTCGCGCGGCTTCGGGTAGTACCGGGCGAAGTGCCGCACCGTCTCCCGGACCGTCAGCTCGGCGGGCGCCGATTCGTCCTGCCAGACGATGCCGACGCGGGAGCGCCACGCGCGCGTGGCGGCTGCCGGGTCGGCGCCGAGTACGCAGACGTCGCCCGCGTCCCTGGTCCGGTTGCCCTGGAGGATCTCGACTGTGGTGCTCTTGCCCGCACCGTTGGGCCCGAGGATGCCGAAGACCTCCCCGTGTCGGATGGTGAGATCGATGCCGTCGACCGCGGTCACGTCGCCGTACTGCTTGCGCAGCCCCCGTACGCGCACCGCGAATTCGTTCGCGTGTGCAGTCATGTCGTCGAGCGTCCCCCTGGAACCGAACGTTCCGGGCCCCTCGGTCGTTCTCGATTGTGTCCATCGAACGGTGGACACACGCGCGCGTGCGGCACAATGACGGTGCCCGCAGGCCCCCACTCGAACGACGGAACGGCGTGATGAGCAAGACGATGACAGCAAGGGACGGCGTCTCCTCCTCCGAGCCCGCCGGCGACAACCGGCCCGAGGGCCCACGGACGGTCGGCGGGAGCCGCGCCTTCGCGCTGCTGCTGGTGATCACGGGCGCGGCCGGGCTCCTCGCCGCCTGGGTCATCACCATCGACAAGTTCAAGCTGCTCGAGGCCAAGGTCGAGGGGAAGACCTTCACGCCGGGCTGCAGCCTGAACCCCGTCGTCTCCTGCGGCAGCGTGATGGAGAGCAAGCAGGCCGCGGCTTTCGGGTTCCCCAACCCGATGCTGGGCCTCGTGGCGTACGGCATCGTGATCTGCGTCGGCATGAGCCTGCTCGGCCGGGCCCGCTTCCCGCGCTGGTACTGGCTGACGTTCAACGCCGGCACGCTCTTCGGCGTCGGCTTCTGCACCTGGCTGCAGTACCAGTCGCTGTACAACATCAACGCGCTGTGCCTGTGGTGCTCCCTCGCCTGGGTCGCCACGATCTTCATGTTCTGGTACGTGACGTCGTTCAACATCCGGGGCGGCCTGCTGCCCGCACCGGGATGGCTGCGCGGCTTCTTCGAGGAGTTCACCTGGGTCGTGCCGGTGCTGCACGTCGGGATCATCGGGATGCTGATCCTGACCCGCTGGTGGGACTTCTGGACGAGCTGACCCCGGGGCCCGCGAACGCCCCCGCCCGTGCGCCGCAAGGCTCCGACGCCTTGCGGCGCACGGGCGCGGAGGGACTGTCGGTCGGGTGACATAGGGTTCACTGCGTGGAGCCCGACCTGTTCACCGCCGCCGCAGAAGCCCGCCAGGAGAAGGACCCGGCAAGCAGTCCCCTGGCCGTGCGGATGCGTCCGCGCACGCTCGACGAAGTCGTGGGCCAGCAGCATCTGCTGAAGCCCGGCTCACCCCTGCGCCGGCTCGTGGGCGAGGGCGGTGGCGGCCCCGCGGGGCCGTCCTCCGTGATCCTCTGGGGCCCGCCGGGCACCGGCAAGACCACCCTCGCGTATGTCGTCTCCAAGGCCACGAACAAGCGTTTCGTCGAGCTCTCCGCGATCACCGCGGGAGTGAAGGAAGTGCGTGCCGTCATCGACGGCGCCCGCCGGGCCACGGGCGGCTTCGGCAAGGAGACCGTCCTCTTCCTCGACGAGATCCACCGCTTCAGCAAGGCCCAGCAGGACTCCCTGCTGCCTGCCGTGGAGAACCGCTGGGTGACCCTGATCGCGGCGACCACCGAGAACCCGTACTTCTCGGTGATCTCCCCCCTGCTGTCGCGCTCCCTGCTCCTCACGCTCGAACCGCTCACGGACGACGACATCCGGGGCCTGCTGCGCCGTGCGCTGGCCGACGAGCGCGGGCTCGGCGAAGCCGTGGGCCTGCCCGAGGACTCCGAGGCCCATCTGCTGCGCATCGCCGGCGGCGACGCGCGGCGGGCGCTCACCGCCCTGGAGGCGGGCGCCGGGTCCGCCCTCGCCAAGGGCGAGCAGGAGATCACACTCCAGACCCTCGAAGACTCGGTCGACCGCGCGGCCGTGAGGTACGACAAGGACGGCGACCAGCACTACGACGTGGCGAGCGCCCTGATCAAGTCCATCCGCGGCTCGGACGTCGACGCCGCACTGCACTACCTTGCGCGGATGATCGAGGCGGGGGAGGACCCCCGGTTCATCGCACGCCGCCTGATGATCTCCGCCAGCGAGGACATCGGCCTTGCCGATCCGACCGCCCTGCCGACGGCGGTCGCGGCAGCCCAGGCCGTCGCCATGATCGGCTTCCCGGAGGCCGCGCTGACGCTGAGCCATGCGACCATCGCCCTCGCCCTCGCCCCCAAGTCGAACGCGGCGACCCTGGCGATAGGCGCGGCCCTGGAGGACGTACGCAAGGGCCTCGCGGGCCCCGTCCCACCGCACCTGCGCGACGGCCACTACAAGGGCGCGGCCAAGCTCGGCCACGCGCAGGGCTATGTGTACCCGCACGACGTGCCGGGCGGCATCGCCCACCAGCAGTACGCCCCGGATGCCATCGACGGCAGGCAGTACTACAGGCCCACGCGGTACGGCGCGGAGGCGCGGTACGCGGACGTGGCCGAGCGGGTCCGCGAGCGCCTCAGGGGCGAGCAGCCGGGAGCGCCGAAGGAGCCGGGAACAGCGGACGGCTGAGCGTCAGGACCAGTCCGCAGCACTGTCTGCGACCTAGTAGACTCACCAGAAGCGCTGCGTCCCGTGTCCGGTTTCGGCCGGCACCACCAGAACGGGACAGGCAGCCGGAGCCCCCAATGCCCTCGGGCGGGGATCTCCAGGAGCGTCGCGCACCGTCGAACGGTGTCGCGGGCAGCCCACCACCCCGGTGATACGGCGGTCGGTGGGCCACTCGCGTGCTGCACGTATGTGCCCAGACCAGGGAGCGGCTGCCCGCCGAGACCGCCGGGATCACCACGATCCCGGCAGGCCCCGACGGGTTTCCCCGGCTGCGGATGCGACCTCCCCTAACCCTGGTGAAGCCGATATCACAGAGATAGAGAGGTTTGGTTCGTGGCGAACCAGTCCCGTCCCAAGGTCAAGAAGTCGCGTGCACTCGGTATCGCGCTGACCCCGAAGGCCGTCAAGTACTTCGAGGCCCGCCCCTACCCGCCGGGTGAGCACGGCCGTGGCCGCAAGCAGAACTCGGACTACAAGGTCCGTCTGCTCGAGAAGCAGCGTCTGCGCGCGCAGTACGACGTTTCCGAGCGTCAGCTGGTCCGCGCCTACGAGCGCGCCAGCAAGGTCCAGGGCAAGACCGGTGAGGCTCTGATCATCGAGCTCGAGCGCCGTCTCGACGCCCTGGTGCTCCGCTCCGGCATCGCCCGCACCATCTACCAGGCCCGCCAGATGGTCGTCCACGGCCACATCGAGGTCAACGGCAAGAAGGTCGACAAGCCGTCCTTCCGCGTCCGCCCGGACGACGTCGTGATGGTCCGCGAGCGCTCCCGCGAGAAGCACCCCTTCCAGGTCGCCCGTGAGGGTGGCTACGCCCTCGACGGCGAGACCCCGCGCTACCTGCAGGTCAACCTGAAGGCGCTGGCGTTCCGCCTGGACCGGGACCCGAACCGCAAGGAGATCCCGGTGATCTGCGACGAGCAGCTCGTCGTCGAGTACTACGCCCGCTGATCAGCCCCGCCTGATCCGGTCGTAGACACCGCGATTCAGCCCGCCGCTTCCCCGCCCTGCTGGGTGGGGGAAGCGGCGGGCTTCCGCATGTCCGGGGCATCGCCGGAGGCGTCGCCGGGCATCGGCTCACGCTGCTGCGGCAGCAGCCCCCGCAGGTCCGTGCGCTGCCCGCTCAGCACGCGCGCCACCGCGGCATCCGTACCGAGCCGTGCCCCGGCGACGAGGCACGCCGCGTACCGATCGGCACCGAGCTCCTCGCGCACCAGCTCCTCGCACAGCTGGTGCGGCGCGTTGAAGTGGCTCGAGCCGAACAGCGGCAGCCCGACCGAAGGCCAGATCCGGCCTGCCACCCCCTGGAGCACGGCGGCCTCCACGGGATCCCCCTCCGCCACCGTGACCAGCGCGAGCAGCTCGAAGGTCAGCACCGTGCCCAGCAGATCCTGGAAGCCGTAATGGATGGCGAGTGACTGCTCCAGCAGTTCCCGTGCCCGGTCCGGGTGCCCGTCCGCCCAGGCCGCGTACGCCAGGACGAACAGCGCATACGCCCGGGCCCAGCGCTCGCCGTGGTCCTCGCACACCAGCCGCACGTCCTCGCACAGCTCGACAGCACCGGGCAGATTCCCCTGAAAGGCCATCGCCAGCGCCAGCTCGACCTGGCACATCAGCACATAGGTGTTGAGCTCGCCCATCTCGTGGTACCGGTCGAGGGCCTCGCGCAGCAGCTGCTCCGCGCGCGGCATGTCGTCTGTCACCAGCGCGAGACAGCCGGTCCGGTGCATCGCACAGGCGGCCGCCGTCGCATGACCGCCGCGTTCGGCCCCTTCCCGGCACTCGTGCAGCGCGGCCAGGGCGGGCGCCATGTCGCCCTGCAGGATCGCCACATAGCCGAGCACCCACAGGGCCTTCAGCCGCGACTCCGCATGGTCGGCTCCCAGCTCGAGACTGCGCTCCAGCCAGTGCCGGCCCTCGGCCAGCCGGCCGCAGCCGACCCAGTAGAACCACAACGTGCTCGCAAGATGCTGGCCCACATGCGCCTCGCCCGGCTCCGACAGGCAGTGGTCCAGCGCGATCCGCAGGTTCGGCAGATCCGCCTCGACGCGCGCCGCGACATCCGGCTGCCGCGCCGAGAACCAGTCCAGCTCGCACCAGGTGGCCAGGCCCAGGTACCAGTCGCGGTGCCGGCGCCGCAGCCGGGCGGCGTCGCCCGTCGCCTCCAGCCAGTCGGCGCCGTACGCCCTGACGGTGTCCAGCATCCGGTAGCGCACTCCGGCCGGTGTCTCCTCGCGGGCCACCAGGGACTGCGCGAGCAGCCGGCCGAGCACGTCGAGCACCGCATCGTCGGCCAGCCCGTGGCCACCGCAGACGTACTCGGCCGCCTCAAGATCGAAGTGCCCGGAGAACACGGAGAGCCGCGCCCACAGCAGCCGCTCGTCCGGCCTGCACAGCTCATGGCTCCAGCCGATGGCGGTACGCATCGTCTGGTGGCGCGGCAGAGCGCCGTGCCGGTCGCCCGTGAGCAGCCCGAACCGGTCGTCGAGCCGGGACAGCAGCTGCGCCGGGGACAGCGCCCGCAGCCTGCCCGCGGCCAGCTCGACGGCGAGCGGAATCCCGTCCAGGCGCCGGCACACCTCCAGGACGTCGGGGAGGCTGCCGACATCCAGTGTGAAATCCGGCAGCACGGTCGCGGCACGGTCCGCGAACAGCTCGGCGGCCTCCTCCTCCGCCATCGGGCAGAGAGGAAACAGCCGTTCGCCCTCGACGCCCAGCGGCCTGCGCCCCGCGGCCAGCACCCGCAGTCCGGGCGCCCGGCCCAGCAGGTCCCGCACGAGTGACCCGCTCGCGTCGACGAGGTGCTCGAACCCGTCCAGTACGAGGAGGAGTTGGCGCTCCGCGAGATGGTCGACGAGCACCTGGCGGGGTGGCCGGGAGGTGTGGTCCGTCAGCTCCAGCGCCTCCGCGACCGCGTACTCGACGAGTTCGGCCTCCTGCAACGACGCCAGTTCCACCATCCAGACGCCGTCGCGCGGCTCGGCAATGGACGCGGCCCGCGCCGCGAGCCGGGACTTGCCGACCCCGCCCACCCCCGTCACGGTGACCAGGCGCTCCGCCTCCAGCGCGCCCCTGAGCTCCTCCAGTTCGGCCGCGCGGCCCACGAACGTGCTGAGTTCGATGGAGAGATTGCCGGGTTTGGATGATCTCGGGTCGGATTCTCCCGGGCCGGGGCCAAAGCGCTCTAAGTGCCGCATGCGGACGCAGCGTACTCAGGCATGCGCTATCCGTACAATCGCTTCACACAACTCCCGTCGATCCTCCCGTACCGGGACGGCCGTGCCCCAAGCGGTAATGCGGTGCGGAGCGGCACCCCCGGCGCGATAGGCTCGGGGACGACTTTTGGATGTTCAGGCACGACGATCAGAGAGCGGTGCACAGTGTCCGGTGGAGAGGTTGCCGGGATCCTGGTGGCCGTCTTCTGGGCGATCCTGGTCTCCTTCCTCGCCGTGGCGCTGGCGAGGCTGGCCCAGACGCTCAGAGCGACCACCAAGCTCGTGGCGGATGTGACCGAGCAGGCCGTCCCGCTGCTGGCCGACGCCTCCACGGCAGTGCGCTCCGCGCAGACCCAGATCGACCGGGTCGACGCCATCGCGTCGGACGTCCAGGAAGTCACGTCGAACGCGTCGGCGCTCTCCACCACCGTCGCGTCCACCTTCGGCGGCCCCCTGGTCAAGGTCGCGGCGTTCGGCTACGGCGTGCGCCGGGCCATCGGCCGCAGGACGGGCCCGGCCGAACCGCAGGTGACCGCCGAGCGCTCCCGGCGTACCGTGATCGTGGGCCGCACCCTCCCCTCCGCACGGCGCGGGAAGCGGAAGAAGGACTGACGCAGCGATGTTCCGCCGAACATTCTGGTTCACCGCAGGCGCAGCCGCCGGAGTGTGGGCCACCACCAAGGTCAACCGCAAGCTGAAGCAGCTGACCCCCGAGAGCCTCGCCGCGCAGGCCGCGAACAAGGCGATCGAGGCGGGCCACCGGCTCAAGGACTTCGCACTCGACGTCCGCGACGGCATGGCCCAGCGGGAGGCCGAGCTCGACGAGGCGCTCGGGCTGAACGCCGGACCCGAGTCCGGACTCCCGGCCCCCAGGCGCCTCGCCGCCATCGAAAACCGCAACAACCCGAAGTACGCCGACAGAACGGCGAACTCGTACAACCGGAATGAGGACCACTGATGGAGTCGGCTGAAATCCGCCGCCGCTGGTTGCGCTTCTTCGAAGAGCGCGGGCACACCGTCGTGCCGTCGGCGTCGCTGATCGCGGACGACCCGACCCTGCTGCTCGTCAACGCGGGCATGGTCCCCTTCAAGCCGTACTTCCTCGGTGAGGTCGCCCCGCCCGCCCCGCGCGCCACCAGCGTGCAGAAGTGCGTGCGCACGCCGGACATCGAAGAGGTCGGCAAGACCACCCGGCACGGCACGTTCTTCCAGATGTGCGGCAACTTCTCCTTCGGCGACTACTTCAAGGAAGGCGCCATCAAGCTCGCCTGGGAGCTGCTCACCGCGCCCCAGGACAAGGGCGGTTACGGCCTGGAGCCGGAGAAGCTCTGGATCACCGTCTACCAGGACGACGACGAGGCCGAGGCCATCTGGCGCGACCAGATCGGCGTCCCCGCCGAGCGCATCCAGCGCCTGGGCAAGAAGGACAACTTCTGGTCCATGGGCGTCCCCGGCCCGTGCGGCCCGTGCTCCGAGATCAACTACGACCGCGGCCCCGAGTTCGGTGTCGAGGGCGGCCCCGCCGTCAACGACGAGCGGTACGTGGAGATCTGGAACCTGGTCTTCATGCAGTACGAGCGCGGCGAGGGCACCTCGAAGGAGGACTTCGAGATCCTCGGCGACCTGCCGAGCAAGAACATCGACACCGGTCTCGGCCTCGAGCGCCTCGCCATGATCCTGCAGGGCGTCCAGAACATGTACGAGATCGACACCTCGCGTGCCGTGATCGACAAGGCCACCGAGCTCACCGGCGTCCGCTACGGCGAGGCCCACGCCAGCGACGTCTCGCTGCGCGTCGTCACCGACCACATCCGCACGTCGGTCATGCTCATCGGCGACGGCGTCACCCCGGGCAACGAGGGCCGCGGCTACGTCCTGCGCCGCATCATGCGCCGCGCCATCCGCAACATGCGCCTGCTCGGCGCCACCGGGCCGGTCGTCGGCGACCTCATCGACGTCGTCATCAACACGATGGGCCAGCAGTACCCGGAGCTCGTCCAGGACCGGGGGCGCATCGAGAGCGTCGCCCTCGCCGAGGAGGAGCGCTTCCTCAAGACGCTGAAGGCCGGCACCAACGTCCTCGACACCGCCGTGACCGAGGCCAAGGACGCCGGCTCCGCCGTGCTGCCCGGCGACAAGGCCTTCCTGCTCCACGACACCTGGGGCTTCCCGATCGACCTCACCCTCGAGATGGCCGCCGAGCAGGGCCTCTCCGTGGACGAGGACGGCTTCCGCCGCCTGATGAAGGAGCAGCGGGAGCGCGCCAAGGCCGACGCCCGGGCCAAGAAGACCGGCCACGCCGACCTCGGCGCCTACCGCGAGATCGCCGACGCCTCCGGCGAGACCGACTTCATCGGCTACGCGGACACCGAAGGCGAGTCCACGGTCGTCGGCATCCTCGTCGACGGCGTCTCCTCGCCCGCCGCCACCGAGGGCGACGAGGTCGAGATCGTCCTCGACCGCACCCCGTTCTACGCCGAGGGCGGCGGCCAGATCGGCGACACGGGCCGGATCAAGGCCGACTCCGGTGCCGTCATCGAGGTCCGTGACACCCAGAAGCCGGTCCCGGGTGTGTACGTCCACAAGGGCGTCGTCCAGGTCGGCGAGGTGACGGTCGGCGCCAAGGCGCACGCCACCATCGACCAGCGCCGCCGCAAGGCCATCGCCCGCGCCCACTCCGCCACGCACCTGACCCACCAGGCGCTGCGCGACGCCCTCGGCCCGACGGCCGCCCAGGCCGGTTCGGAGAACCAGCCCGGCCGCTTCCGCTTCGACTTCGGCTCCCCGTCCGCCGTACCGACGGCCGTGATGACCGACGTCGAGCAGAAGATCAACGAGGTGCTCGCCCGCGACCTGGACGTCCGGGCCGAGGTCATGGGCATCGACGAGGCCAAGAAGCAGGGCGCCATCGCCGAGTTCGGCGAGAAGTACGGCGAGCGCGTGCGCGTCGTCACCATCGGCGACTTCTCCAAGGAGCTCTGCGGCGGCACGCACGTCCACAACACCGCCCAGCTGGGTCTGGTGAAGCTGCTCGGCGAGTCGTCGATCGGCTCCGGTGTGCGCCGTATCGAGGCCCTCGTCGGCGTGGACGCCTACAACTTCCTCGCCCGTGAGCACACGGTCGTCGCCCAGCTCCAGGAGCTGGTCAAGGGCCGCGCCGAGGAGCTCCCGGAGAAGATCGCCGCCATGCTCGGCAAGCTGAAGGACGCCGAGAAGGAGATCGAGAAGTTCCGCGCGGAGAAGGTCCTCCAGGCCGCCGCCGGTCTCGCCCAGGGCGCCCAGGACGTACGCGGTGTGGCTCTGGTGACCGGCCAGGTCCCCGACGGCACCACCGCCGACGACCTGCGCAAGCTGGTCCTCGACGTGCGCGGCCGCATCCAGGGCGACCGCCCGGCCGTCGTCGCCCTGTTCACCACGGTGAACGGCAAGCCGCTGACGGTCATCGCCACCAACGAGGCCGCCCGCGAGCGTGGCCTCAAGGCCGGCGAGCTGGTCCGCACGGCCGCCAAGACCCTCGGCGGCGGTGGCGGCGGCAAGCCGGACGTCGCCCAGGGCGGCGGTCAGAACCCGGCCGCCATCGGCGAGGCCGTCGCCGCTGTCGAGCGCCTCGTCGCCGAGACGGCGTGACGACGGACATGCGCCGCGGCCGTCGCCTCGCGATCGACGTCGGGGACGCCCGGATCGGGGTCGCCTCGTGCGACCCCGACGGGATCCTCGCGACGCCGGTCGAGACCGTGCCGGGACGCGATGTCCCGGCCGCCCACCGGCGGCTGCGCCAGCTCGTCGAGGAGTACGAGCCGATCGAGGTCGTCGTGGGCCTGCCCCGCTCCCTCCATGGGGGCGAGGGCCCGGCCGCGGCCAAGGTCCGGGCCTTCGCCCAGGAGCTGGCCCGTGGCATCACGCCCGTCCCGGTCAGACTCGTGGATGAGAGGATGACCACAGTCACCGCAGGTCAGGGACTGCGCGCCTCGGGTGTGAAGTCCAAGAAGGGGCGCTCTGTCATCGACCAGGCGGCAGCGGTCATCATCCTCCAGAACGCCCTGGAGACCGAACGGGCGTCAGGTAAAGCTCCGGGCGAGGGCGTCGAAGTGGTCATCTGATCGCGATACGGTAACGTTCCGCGCGATGCGGTCAGCGTTCGAACAGCTGCCGCACAGCAGAGAGGCGGGACCGGAGCCGTGCCACAAGCGCCGAGCAGCCGTCGCCTCGCGGCTCTAGGGGATCGATGACTGAGTATGGCCGGGGCCCAGGCTCCGAACCGTGGCATCCGGAGGACCCGTTGTACGGGGACGGCGGATGGGGAGGGCAGCAGGCGGGCGCCGGCCAGTCCCCCTACGGCGGCCAGCCGGGACATTATCCGCAGCAGCCGCAACAACCCCAGCAGCCGCAGCAACCCCAGCAGTACGGCGACTGGGGCACCGGCCAGCAGTCTGCCTACGGCCAGCCACAGCAGCAGTCCGCCGGCTACGACCCCCGGCAGCAGCAGGGCGGCTATGGCACGCAGCCCCCTGGCGGCTACGGCGGGCAGCAGTCCGGCGGCTACGACGGACAGCAGTACGGCGGTGGCTGGGACACGGGTCAGCACGGTCAGGTTCCGTACGGTGCGGATGCGGCCGACCCCTACGGCGCTCAGGGCGGGGCGTACGGCGGTGAACAGCAGGACTACTACGGCACGTCCGACGCCTACCCGCCGCCCGAGCCACCCACCCGCCGACGCGCCGCGCCCGAGCCGGAGAGCGATTGGGACCCGGGCCCGGACCAGGGTGAGCACGCCTTCTTCGCGGGCGGCGACGATGACGACGACCGGGACGACGACACACCCGGCCGCAGGGGACGCGGCGACCGGCGCGGCCGCGGCGGCGGGACGAAGAAGCGGCGCAGTGGATGCGCGTGCCTGGTCCTGGTGCTGGTCTTCGGTGGCGGCATCGGCGGGGTCGGATACTTCGGCTACCAGTTCTACCAGGATCGTTTCGGCCCGGCTCCGGACTACGCGGGGAGCGGGACCAGCGAGAAGGTGACGGTCGAGATCCCCAAGGGCGCCGGCGGCTATGAGATCGGTCAGGCCCTGAAGCGGGCAGGCGTCGTCAAGAGCGTCGACGCTTTTGTGACGGCCCAGAGCGAGAATCCGAACGGGACCACCATCCAGGCGGGCGTCTACACGCTCAACGTCAAGATGTCGGCGGCGGCCGCGGTCGAGCTCATGCTGAGCCCGAAGAGCCGCAACAACCTGATCATTCCCGAGGGCCAGCGGAATTCCTGGGTCTACGCGGAGATCGACAAGCGGCTGGAGCTCAAGAAGGGCACCACGGCGAGCGTCGCCAAGAAGGAATGGAAGAGCCTCGGACTTCCCGACTGGGCGAACAACGACAAGGACATCAAGGATCCCCTCGAGGGCTTCCTCTATCCGTCCGCCTATCCGGTCGCCAAGGGCATGAAGCCCGAGGTCGTGCTGAAGGGCATGGTCAAGCAGGCCACGGAGAAGTACGACGAACTCGGCCTCAAGGAGAAGGCCGACGACCTGAATCTCGACAACCCGTTGCAGGTCCTGACGGTGGCGAGCCTGGTCCAGGCCGAAGGAAAGTACAAACACGACTTCGAAAAGGTCGCGACCGTCGTCTACAACCGTCTGAAGCCGGACAACACCGAGACATACGGCCTGCTCGACTTCGACTCCACGGTGAACTACCTGCGCGGTCAGTCGACGCTGGCCACGGGCTCGGTCAACCAGCTGCGGCAGATCAACGATCCGTACAACACCTACAAGATCAAGGGTCTGCCGCCCGGACCGATCGACAACCCGGGTGAGGTGGCACTGAAGGCCGCACTCCACCCCGCCAAGGGAAACTGGTACTACTTCGTCTCCATCAGCGAGGACGAAACGCTGTTCGCCGAGACGAACGAAGAGCAGAACCGCAATCGCCAGAAATACCTCGAACAACAGCAGAAGAACGGGCAATGAGCGTCACCGACAAAAAGTGCCGAGCCGCAGTTCTGGGCTCTCCTATCGCCCACTCCCTCTCGCCGGTGCTGCACCGCGCGGCGTACGAGGCACTTCACCTGGGCGACTGGACGTACGACCGGTTCGAGGTCGACGAGGCGGCGCTGCCCGGATTCATCGAGAAGCTGGGCCCTGAGTGGGCGGGCCTGTCCCTGACGATGCCGCTCAAGCGCGCGGTGATTCCGCTGCTCGACGAGATCAGCGACACCGCGGCCTCCGTCGAGGCGGTCAACACGGTCGTGTTCACCGAGGACGGCAGGCGCCTCGGGGACAACACCGACATCCCGGGCATGGTCGAGGCCCTGCGTGAGCGCGGCATCGACCGTGTCGCATCCGCGGCCATCCTCGGCGCGGGCGCCACGGCCTCGTCAGCGCTGGCCGCCCTCGCGCGGATCTGCGAGGGCGAGGTCGTCGCCTATGTCCGCAGCGAGGCGCGTGCGGCCGAGATGCGCGAGTGGGGCGAGCGCCTGGACGTACAGCTGCGTACCGAGGACTGGTCCGACGCGGCCGAGGCGCTGCGCGCCCCGCTGGTGATCGCCACGACCCCGGCGGGCACCACGGACGCTCTCGCCTCTGCCGTCCCCGAACGGCCGGCCACGCTCTTCGACGTGCTGTACGAGCCGTGGCCCACCAACCTCGCGGCACGCTGGTCGGCGTACGGCGGAGCGGTCGTCAGCGGACTCGACCTGCTCGTGCACCAGGCGGTGCTCCAGGTCGAGCAGATGACCGGGCATGTGCCGGCGCCGGTCGGCGTCATGAGAAAGGCCGGCGAAGAGGCACTGGCGGCCCGCTAGGGCCTGTCGCCAGGCCGCACTCGTCGGCATTCCCGACCGTCCGGCCGTCCGTCTGATGGACCGAGAGCCGGGCCCGCCGCCCGACGTGGGAGGATCGGGGGTGGCGGGCCAGGGCCGCGCACCCGGTCGCGCCGTCGTAGAACGCAGTTCCAGGCGCGAGCATGAGGAGCACCGTTGAGCAGGTTGCGCTGGCTGACCGCGGGGGAGTCGCACGGACCCGCACTCGTCGCGACGCTGGAGGGACTTCCCGCCGGCGTGCCGATCACCACGGAGATGGTGGCGGACCACCTGGCCCGGCGGCGCCTCGGCTATGGGCGCGGTGCGCGGATGAAGTTCGAGCGTGACGAGGTCACCTTCCTGGGCGGCGTCCGCCACGGCCTCACCATCGGCTCGCCGGTCGCGATCATGGTCGGTAACACCGAGTGGCCCAAGTGGGAGCAGGTCATGGCGGCCGACCCCGTCGACCCGGCCGAGCTCGCCGAGCTGGCCCGCAACGCCCCCCTGACCCGGCCGCGGCCCGGCCACGCGGACCTCGCGGGCATGCAGAAGTACGACTTCGACGAGGCCCGGCCGATCCTGGAGCGCGCCTCCGCGCGCGAGACGGCGGCCCGGGTCGCGCTGGGCGCGGTCGCCCGCTCGTACCTGAAGGAGACGGCCGGCATCGAGATCGTCTCGCACGTCGTCGAGCTGGCGAGCGCCAAGGCCCCGTACGGCGTGTACCCGACCCCGTCGGACGTCGAGAAGCTGGACGCCGACCCGGTGCGCTGCCTTGACGCGGACGCGTCGAAGGCGATGGTCGCCGAGATCGACCAGGCCCACAAGGACGGCGACACCCTCGGCGGTGTCGTCGAGGTCCTGGCGTACGGGGTGCCGGTGGGCCTCGGCTCGCACGTGCACTGGGACCGGCGCCTCGACGCGCGGCTGGCCGCCGCGCTCATGGGCATCCAGGCGATCAAGGGCGTCGAGGTCGGCGACGGCTTCGAGCTGGCGCGGGTGCCGGGCTCGAAGGCGCACGACGAGATCCTCGCCACCCAGGACGGCATCAAGCGCGCGTCGGGCCGTTCCGGCGGTACCGAGGGCGGTCTGTCCACGGGCGAACTGCTGCGTGTTCGTGCCGCGATGAAGCCGATCGCGACCGTGCCGCGGGCCCTCGCCACCATCGACGTGGTCACCGGTGAGGCCACCAAGGCGCACCACCAGCGCTCGGACGTCTGTGCCGTCCCGGCGGCGGGCATCGTGGCCGAGGCCATGGTCGCGCTGGTCCTGGCGGACGCGGTGGCGGAGAAGTTCGGCGGCGACAGCGTGGGCGAGACCCGGCGCAACGTCACCTCGTACCTCGAGAACCTGAAGATCCGGTGAGCGCGGTGAACGGGCGGCCGGCCGTCGTCCTCGTCGGGCCCATGGGGGTCGGCAAGTCCACGGTCGGCCAGCTGCTGGCCGACCTGCTGGGCTGCGGCTACCGGGACACCGACGACGACATCGTGGCCGCCGAGGGCAGGACGATCGCCGACATCTTCGTGGACGAGGGCGAGCCGGTCTTCCGCGCCATCGAGAAGCGCGCCGTGCACACCGCCATCGGCGAACACGACGGTGTGCTGGCACTCGGCGGCGGCGCGATCCTCGACCCCGACACCCGCGCGCTGCTCGCCCCGCACCGCGTCGTGTACCTGTCGATGGACGTCGAGGAGGCCGTCAAGCGCACCGGCCTGAACGCCGCGCGCCCGCTCCTCGCGGTCAACCCGCGCCGCCAGTGGCGCGAGCTGATGGAGGCGCGCCGCCATCTGTACACCGAAGTCGCCGACGCCGTCGTGCCCACCGACGGCCGTACCCCCGAAGAGGTCGCACAAGCCGTCCTCGACGCACTGGAGCTGAAGGCTGTGATTCCCGGGGGGCAACCCCCGGACCCCCGGCAGGAGAAGACGTTGACGGAGCAGGCAGTGACGCGTATCCACGTCGGCGGTACGGCGGGCACCGAACCCTACGAGGTGCTCGTCGGGCGGCAGTTGCTGGGCGAGCTCGGCGGACTCATTGGCAAGAAGGCGCAGCGCGTCGCCGTCATCCACCCCGAGGCGCTCGCCGAGACCGGCGAGGCGCTCCGCGCCGACCTGGCCGAGCAGGGCTACGAGGCCGTCGCCATCCAGGTGCCGAACGCCGAGGAGGCCAAGACCGCCGAGGTCGCCGCCTACTGCTGGAAGGCGCTCGGCCAGTCCGGGTTCACCCGCACGGACGTCGTCGTCGGCGTCGGGGGCGGCGCCACCACGGACCTCGCCGGCTTCGTGGCCGCGACCTGGCTGCGCGGGGTGCGCTGGATCGCCGTACCGACGACCGTGCTCGGCATGGTCGACGCCGCGGTCGGCGGCAAGACCGGTATCAACACCGCCGAGGGCAAGAACCTCGTCGGCGCCTTCCATCCGCCCGCGGGCGTGCTGTGCGACCTGGCCGCGCTGGACTCGCTGCCGGTCAACGACTTCGTGTCGGGGCTCGCTGAGATCATCAAGGCCGGCTTCATCGCCGACCCGGTGATCCTCGACCTCATCGAGGAGGACCCGCAGGCGGCCCGCACCCCCGCAGGACCGCACACCGCCGAGCTCATCGAACGCTCCATCAGGGTCAAGGCCGAGGTGGTCTCCGGCGACCTCAAGGAGTCGGGCCTGCGGGAGATCCTCAACTACGGGCACACGCTGGCGCACGCCATCGAGAAGAACGAGCGCTACAAGTGGCGGCACGGCGCGGCCGTCTCCGTCGGCATGCACTTCGCCGCCGAACTCGGCCGTCTGGCAGGGCGGTTGGACGACGCCACCGCCGACCGGCACCGCACCATCCTGGCGTCGGTGGGGCTGCCGCTCAGCTACCGCTACGACCAGTGGCCCAAGCTCCTCGAGACGATGAAGGTCGACAAGAAGTCCCGCGGGAACGTGCTGCGTTTCATCGTCCTCGACGGCCTCGCCAAGCCCACCGTGCTGGAGGGGCCCGACCCGGCCGTGCTGCTCGCCGCATACGGCGAAGTCGCGGGCTGAGCAGGGGCGTTGTCCGTCCGGTGCCACCCCCGGTAGTCCTCCTGGGCACTTCGTGACATCCCCGGCCGTTCACACAACGGCGGCCGGGGAAGGTACCGTTCGGTAGCGAGTGGGCCCGCAAGACCCCGCTCGCCCGCACCAGTTGCCTGTACGAGACGGAGTGGCACCGGATGCAGCATCCAGTGGGGGCTCCGCTGCCGCCGGCCTACCCGCCGGGGCAGGGATCCGCCGACAGCCGGCCGCCGGCGGCGCAGCAGCCGACACCGCACGCGGGCCCACCGGCGACCCCGCCGGGCTATCCGACCACTCCGCCCCCGCCCCAGGGCACGGCCGCCCACCCGCACGGGCCCGCCGTACCGCAGACCCCGGGACAGCCGTCCGCGCCCGCGCCGCAACACCATGTGCCCCCGCACCAGGTCCCGAGGCCCCCCACCCTGGACACCACGGGACACGTCCGGCTGCCGCCCGGCGGGCCCGTGGCCATGCCGAGCACGCCGCCCGCCCAGGGCGCCGCCGACCCCGCCTCGACCACGCTCGCCGTGCTGCTCATCGGCCCCGCAGGCGCGGGCAAGACGAGTGTCGCCCGGTACTGGGCGGACCAGCGCCGCGTCCCCACCGCGCACATCAGCCTCGACGACGTACGCGAATGGGTCCGCTCCGGTTTCGCGAACCCCCAGTCCGGCTGGAACGACAACTCCGAGGCCCAGTACCGCCTGGCCCGCCGCACCTGCGGCTTCGCCGCACGCAACTACCTCGCCAACGGCATCTCGTGCATCCTCGACGACGCCGTCTTCCCCGACCGCCCGGTCGTCGGCCTCGGCGGCTGGAAGCGCCATGTCGGCCCCGGCCTGCTGCCGGTCGTCCTCCTGCCGGGTCTGGACGTCGTCCTGGAGCGCAACGCCGAGCGCGCCGGGAACCGACGCCTCACGGACGAGGAGGTGGCTCGTATCCACGGCCGGATGGCCGGCTGGTACGGCTCGGGGCTGCCGATCATCGACAACTCGCAGCTGGACGTCCCGGGGACGGCCCGTGTACTGGACGATGTGCTGGCCCGCGCGTTGGCGAGCCCGCCGACGTGGTGAGCGGGGGCCGGGGCTAGGGCTAGGCCCTAGCCCCTCGCCGCAAAGGGCGGTACCGGCCACCGGCCGTTAGCCGCGTACGTGCCGAAGGGGACGTGGCGGGATGTGCGCCCGCTGGGGGTACCTCCCAGGCCCTTAAGGCGCTGGGGGAGGCTGGCGCACAGTGTGGGCTCGCCCGAACGACGTACGGCTCGGCGCCAGACCTGGGGGCACCTCCCAGGCCCTTGAGGCACTGGGGGAGTACATCCCGGCGCGGCCCCGACCCACCCACCGGCAGAAGGCGCCCCAGCCGACCACCGCCCGCAGACACGCACGCAGCGACCCGGCCCACCGGCAGGTGGCGCCCCAGCCGATAACAGCCCGCGGCCGCGCAACGCCCGACCCTGCCACCGGAAGGTGGCGAGCCCGCCGCGGGCCGGCAGCCGCAGAAGCTGCCCGATCCACCCACGGGCAGTGGGCGAACCGCCCACTGGCCGGCCGCCCCGCCCGACCCGGACGGCCGCGCACAACCGGCCGCCTCTCGCTCCCGCTCGTACGCTCGAGATATGTCAGAGGTGTACGCGGCCCGCCGGGAGCGGCTACGGGAGCGATGTGCTGCGGGAGGCAGCGCGGCCGCGCTCGTGTCGCGTCCCGCGAACGTCCGCTATCTCGCGGGCGCGGCGCCGCACGGCGCCGTGCTCCTGCTCGGCAGGGACACAGACGTCCTGCTGTACGCAGGCCCCCTCGCCGGCCGCCCGGAGGACGAGCGCCCCGATGAGGCCCTGCCCACGCAGGTGCTGCCGGGCACGGACGGTGACCCGGCGGTGGCCGCCGCCGACCTCGCCGCGTCCCACGGCGTCGATTCGCTCGCCCTCGAGGAGCACCATCTGACCGTGGCCCGGCACCGCGCGATCGGATCCGTCGCGCCCCGCCTGCGGCTCACGGACCTCGGCGGAGCCGTCGAGCAGCTGCGCCTGGTCAAGGACGAGGAGGAGATCGGCTGTCTGCGGATCGCCGCGGAGATCGCCGACCAGGCCCTGAGCGAGCTGCTGGAGTCCATCCTCGTCGGCCGTACGGAACGCCATCTCGCGCTCGAACTGGAGCGCCGCCTGGTCGACCACGGCGCCGACGGGCCGGCCTTTCCCACCTCCGTCGGCACCGGCCCCAACTCCGGCCGCGGCGGTCACCGGCCCACGGACCGACGCGTCGAGGAGGGAGATTTCCTCTCGGTATGCCTCGGCGCCGCCTACCGCGGCTACTGCTGCGAGATCGGCCGCACGTTCGTGATCGGCACCTCGCCCGCGGACTGGCAGATCGAGCTGTACGACCTCGTCTTCGCCGCTCAGCGGGCGGGACGGGAGTCGCTGGCGCCCGGCGCCGCCTGCCGTGACGTGGACCGCGCGGTCCGCCAGGTACTGGACTCCGCCGGTTACGCAGAGGACCTCGCACAGCTCACGGGGCACGGCGTGGGGCTCGAAAACGACGAGGACCCGCAGCTGGCCCCCGCGGCCATGGGTAAACTGGACGCTTGCGTGCCGGTCACTGTCGAACCGGGGGTCCACCTCCCGGGACGGGGTGGTGTCCGGATCGATGACACGCTCGTCGTCCGCCCTGAGGCGGATGGCGGACCCGAGCTACTCACCATCACGACCAAGGAGCTGCTCGCGCTCTAGCGACACCAGGGAAGTTCAGGCACGTCCCCGCGCCGCCCGGCACGGGAACGCACCCGCACTTCTCCGGCGCCGCTCCGCGCGGTCCCCTGGTCGTCACGTCAGTCCAGGAGATTCCGCAACCGTGGCTTCCACGAACGACCTCAAGAACGGCCTGGTGCTCAAGCTCGAAGGCGGCCAGCTCTGGTCCGTCGTCGAGTTCCAGCACGTCAAGCCCGGCAAGGGCCCGGCCTTCGTGCGCACCAAGCTCAAGAACGTGCTCTCAGGCAAGGTCGTCGACAAGACCTTCAACGCCGGCGTCAAGGTCGAGACGGCCACCGTCGACAAGCGGGACATGCAGTTCTCGTACATGGACGGCGACTACTTCGTCTTCATGGACATGGAGACCTACGACCAGCTGCACGTCGACCGCAAGTCCGTCGGCGACGCCGCCAACTTCCTCATCGAGGGCTTCACGGCGACCGTCGCGCAGCACGAGGGCGAGGTGCTCTTCGTCGAGCTGCCCGCCGCCGTCGAGCTGACCATCGCGGAGACCGAGCCGGGCGTCCAGGGCGACCGCTCCACCGGCGGCACCAAGCCCGCCACGCTGGAGACCGGCCACCAGATCCAGGTTCCGCTCTTCATCACCACCGGCGAGAAGATCAAGGTCGACACCCGCACCAGCGACTACCTCGGCCGGGTGAACAGCTAACCGTGGCTGCCCGTAACACGGCCCGCAAGCGCGCCTTCCAGATCCTCTTCGAGGGCGACCAGCGTGGCGTCGACGTCCTCACGGTCCTCGCGGACTGGATCCGGCACTCCCGGACCGACACCCGGCAGCCGCCGGTCAGCGAGTACACGATGGAGCTGGTCGAGGGGTACGCGAAGAAGGCGGACCGCATCGACGAGCTGATCGCGCAGTACGCCGTGGGCTGGACGCTCGACCGGATGCCGGTCGTCGACCGCAACATCCTGCGGCTCGGCGCCTACGAGCTGATCTGGGTCGACGGGACGCCGGACGCCGTGGTGCTGGACGAGGCGGTGGAGCTCGCCAAGGAGTTCTCCACGGACGAGTCCCCGGCCTTCGTCAATGGCCTGCTCGGCCGGCTCAAGGAGCTCAAGCCGACGCTGCGCAGGGCGGAGTAGCCGGAACCGATCCGGCGCCCCGCCCCTGCCGCGCCGTGCGGTCACACCTTCAGGCCCGAAGCTGAATCTCCTTCAGCTTCGGGCCTGGTGCGTTTCCGGGGCATGCTCTAGGTTCTGTACATGTCAGAGCTCGGTGACGAGGGCGCGCTGCCCGAGCGCACGTCCCCCGGTGATCGCGGCCCTGCCGGCCGCGCTGGGCGAGAGGTCGCGGCCGAGCACGCGGCGGTGCCGGTGAGCCGAAACGCCGTCGGGGCGTTCGGGACCAAGCCCATGGTCCCGAACGCCCCGACGGCACGTTTCTGCTGGGTGTCAGCTCTCCTCGTGGGCGACGGCACGGCGCGCGTCCGCGTCGAGCACGCCCCAGCTGATCAGCTGCTCGGTGAGGACCGAGGGGGACTGGTCGTAGATCACGGCGAGCGTGCGCAGATCGTCCTGGCGGATCGACAGCACCTTGCCGTTGTAGTCGCCCCGCTGTGACTGGATCGTGGCGGCATACCGCTGGAGGGGCCCTGCCTTCTCGGCCGGGACATGGGCGAGGCGCTCCAGGTCCAGAACGAGCTTCGGCGGGGGCTCGGCGGCACCGCCGGGGGTCGTACCGGGCAGCAGCTCCTGCACCGGCACACCGTAGAAGTCGGCCAGCTCGGCAAGGCGCTGCACGGTTACGGCGCGGTCGCCGCGCTCGTACGAACCGACCACGACGGCCTTCCAGCGTCCCTGGGACTTCTCCTCGACGCCGTGTAGGGAAAGGCCCTGCTGGGTGCGGATGGCCCGGAGCTTGGCCCCGAGCTGCTTGGCGTATTCGCTGGACATATAGCTCCCCGGACGCAGACTGGTGACTCACTGTGAGGTTACGCAGCGTTACGGCCCTCCGTCAAGCCGAATGGTCCCGACCGACACTTCCGTGTAGCAGGTCATCACGGGTTCGAGCCGGGGGTGGGGGCGTGATCAGCGGCGTTGGGCGGCCTGGTACCGTTGATGGCGCAAATCCGACGTCCTTTAAGGTCCGTCCCGTGAGGCGGAGAAGGAGGTCCGTTTCGTATGGACGCAAAGATTCCCGGCAGCGGCCCCGCTGTCGGCTCCGATGCCGCGCGCCCCGTTCTCGAGGGCCCGGACATCGCGCGGGTGCTGACCCGCATCGCCCACGAGATCGTCGAACGCGCCAAGGGCGCCGACGACGTGGTGCTCCTCGGCATCCCGACTCGAGGGGTCTTCCTCGCCCAGCGGCTCGCTGTCAAGCTCGAGGAGATCACCGGCCGCAAGGTCCCGGTCGGCTCCCTGGACATCACGATGTACCGCGACGACCTGCGCCTGCAGCCGCCGCGGACGCTGGCCCGCACGGAGATCCCCGGTGACGGCATCGACGGCCGCCTGGTGATCCTCCTCGACGACGTGCTCTTCTCGGGCCGCACCATCCGCGCCGCCCTCGACGCGCTGAACGACATCGGCCGTCCGCGCGCGGTCCAGCTCGCGGTCCTCGTCGACCGCGGCCACCGCGAACTTCCCATCCGCGCCGACTACGTCGGCAAGAACCTGCCCACGTCGCTGCGGGAGACCGTCAAGGTCCAGCTCGCCGAGGAGGACGGCCGGGACGCCGTGCTGCTCGGTGCCAAGCAGACCTCCCCGGCCGGCCTGCAGTAGCCGTACTCGGCTCTCCGCAGCCCGAGTGCGCGCCTGCGCGCCCGCATGCCCGCGTCCGGGGCGACACACCCCGGGCCCCGCTCTCCTGAACCGCCTTACGGAGCCTTCCCAAGATGAAGCGACACCTCATCTCGGCCGCCGATCTCACCCGCGACGACGCCGTACGCATCCTCGACACCGCCGAGGAGATGGCCCGCGTCGCCGACCGGCCGATCAAGAAGCTGCCGACGCTGCGCGGCCGCACCGTCGTCAACCTCTTCTTCGAGGACTCGACCCGCACCCGCATCTCCTTCGAGGCCGCCGAGAAGCGGCTCTCCGCCGACGTCATCAACTTCACCGCCAAGGGCTCGAGCGTGTCCAAGGGCGAGTCCCTGAAGGACACGGCCCAGACGCTGGAGGCCATGGGCGTCGACGCCGTCGTCATCCGGCACAGCGCGTCCGGCGCGCCCTACCGGCTCGCCACCTCGGGCTGGATCGACGCCGCCGTGATCAACGCCGGTGACGGCACCCACCAGCACCCCACGCAGGCGCTGCTCGACGCGTTCACCATGCGGCGCCGCCTCATCGGCCGGGACGCAGGGCTCGGCCAGGACCTGAGCGGCAAGCGCATCACGATCGTCGGCGACGTCCTGCACAGCCGCGTCGCCCGCTCCAACGTCGACCTGCTGCACACCCTCGGCGCCGAGGTCACCCTGGTCGCCCCGCCGACGCTGCTGCCGGTCGGCGTCGACCACTGGCCGTGCGAGGTGGCGTACGACCTCGACAGCGTGCTGCCGAAGTCCGACGCCGTGATGATGCTGCGTGTGCAGCGCGAGCGCATGAACGCCGCGTTCTTCCCGACCGAGCGCGAGTACTCGCGGCGGTACGGGCTCGACGGCGACCGCATGGCCCGCATGCCCGAGCACGCGATCGTGATGCACCCGGGACCGATGGTCCGCGGCATGGAGATCACCGCCGAGGTCGCCGACTCCGAGCGCTGCACCGTCGTCGAGCAGGTCGCCAACGGTGTCTCGATCCGGATGGCCGTCCTGTACCTGCTGCTCGGCGGCAACGAACCCGCCGTCACCCACACCCGCACCGAGGAGAAGTAAGAACGATGAGCAAGACCCTGATCCGTGGTGCGAAGGTGCTCGGCGGCGAGCCGCAGGACGTGCTGATCGACGGCGAGACGATCGCCGCGGTCGGTGCCGGCCTGTCCGCCGACGGTGCCGAGGTCGTCGAGGCCGACGGCAAGGTGCTGCTGCCGGGCCTCGTCGACCTGCACACCCATCTGCGCGAGCCCGGCCGCGAGGACTCCGAGACCGTCCTGACCGGCACCCGGGCCGCCGCGAGCGGCGGCTACACCGCGGTGTTCGCGATGGCCAACACCTTCCCGGTCGCCGACACCGCCGGTGTCGTCGAGCAGGTCTACCGGCTCGGCCGGGAGCACGGCTACTGCGACGTCCAGCCGATCGGCGCCGTCACCGTCGGCCTGGAGGGCAAGAAGCTCGCCGAGCTGGGCGCCATGCACGAGTCGGCCGCCGGCGTCACCGTCTTCTCCGACGACGGCAAGTGCGTCCACGACGCCGTGATCATGCGGCGTGCGCTGGAGTACGTGAAGGCGTTCGGCGGCGTGGTCGCGCAGCACGCGCAGGAGCCTCGGCTCACCGAGGGCGCCCAGATGAACGAGGGCGTCGTCTCCGCCGAGCTGGGCCTCGGCGGCTGGCCTGCCGTCGCCGAGGAGTCGATCATCGCCCGCGATGTGCTGCTCGCCGACCACGTCGGCTCCCGCGTGCACATCTGCCACCTTTCGACCGCCGGCTCGGTCGAGATCGTCCGCTGGGCCAAGTCCCGCGGCATCGACGTGACCGCCGAGGTCACCCCGCACCACCTGCTGCTCACGGACGAGCTGGTCCGCTCGTACAACCCGGTCTACAAGGTCAACCCGCCGCTGCGCACCGAGCGCGACGTGATGGCGCTGCGTGAGGCGCTGGCGGACGGCACGATCGACATCGTGGCCACCGACCACGCCCCGCACCCGCACGAGGACAAGGACTGCGAGTGGGCCGCGGCCGCTATGGGCATGGTCGGCCTGGAGACCGCGCTCTCCGTCGTCCAGCACACGATGGTCGAGACCGGCCTGCTCGACTGGGCGGGCGTCGCCGAACGGATGTCGTTCAAGCCGGCGAGGATCGGCAGCGCCGAGGGCCACGGCCGGCCCGTCTCGGCTGGTGAGCCCGCCAACCTCACGCTGGTCGATACGGCATACCGTGGAGCCGTGGACCCCGCGGGCTTCGCGTCCCGCAGCCGCAACACCCCCTACGAGGGGCGTGAGCTGCCGGGACGCGTCACCCACACGTGGCTGCGGGGCCGGGCCACGCTCGTCGACGGGAAGCTCGCGTGACAGCTCTGACACCTCTGACGTACGCCTCCGCGGCGTACACCGCCGCGGAACAGAAGTCGGCGCAAGTGACCGACTGGTCCGCCCGCATCGGCTGGGTCGTCGGGCTGCTGCTCTTCATCGCCCTCGTCTACTGGCTGATGCGCGAGGGCTGGAAGTGGCGCGGCACGCTCCAGAGCGACCTGCCCGAGCTGCCCGGCGCGCCCGCCGACCCCGGCCCGGCGAAACTGACGATGAGCGGCCGCTACCACGGCTCCACCACCGCCGGACAGTGGCTCGACCGCATCGTGGCGCACGGCCTGGGCACCCGAAGCCGGGTCGAGCTCACGCTGACGGACGCGGGACTGGACGTCGTACGTCCCGGAGCGACCGACTTCTTCGTCCCCGCCGCACAGCTGCGCGAGGCCAGGCTCGACAAGGGAATCGCGGGCAAGGTCCTCACCGAGGGCGGACTGCTCGTCGTCACCTGGGCCCACGGCGACAAGCTGCTGGACTCCGGATTCCGCTCCGACCGCTCGGCCGAGCACACCGAGTGGGTCGACACCCTGAACCAGATGATCAAGCAAACGGAAGGCGCACGATGACCACCTCCACAAGGGGAGCCTCGAAGGTTCCCGCCGTACTCGTCCTGGAGGACGGCCGGATCTTCCGCGGCCGTGCCTACGGGGCCGTGGGGGAGACCTTCGGCGAAGCGGTGTTCTCCACCGGCATGACCGGCTACCAGGAGACCCTCACCGACCCGTCGTACCACCGCCAGGTCGTCGTGATGACCGCCCCCCACATCGGCAACACCGGCGTCAACGACGAGGACCCCGAGTCCAAGCGGATCTGGGTCTCCGGCTATGTCGTACGCGACCCCGCGCGCGTGCCGTCCAACTGGCGCGCCAAGCGCTCGCTGGACGAGGAGCTCGCCGCGCAGGGCGTGGTCGGCATCTCCGGCATCGACACCCGGGCACTCACCCGCCACCTGCGCGAGCGTGGCGCCATGCGCGTCGGCATCTTCTCCGGCAACGCTCTGCCCGACGAGGGCACGATGCTCGCCGAGGTGCGCCAGGCCGCTGAGATGAAGGGCGCGAACCTTTCCGCCGAGGTCGCCACCAAGGAGACGTACGTCGTCCCGGCCATCGGGGAGAAGCGATTCACCGTCGCCGCGGTCGACCTCGGCATCAAGGGCATGACCCCGCACCGCATGGCCGAGCGCGGCATCGAGGTGCACGTGCTGCCCGCCACCGCGACCGTCGAGGACGTGTACGCGGTCAACCCCGACGGCGTGTTCTTTTCCAACGGCCCCGGCGACCCCGCCACCGCCGACCACCCGGTCTCCGTCATGCAGGCGGTGCTGGAGCGCGGCACGCCGCTCTTCGGTATCTGCTTCGGCAACCAGATCCTGGGCCGCGCGCTCGGCTTCGGCACCTACAAGCTGAAGTACGGCCACCGCGGCATCAACCAGCCCGTGCAGGACCGTACGACCGGCAAGGTCGAGGTCACCGCGCACAACCACGGATTCGCCGTCGACGCCCCGCTCGACAAGGTCTCCGACACCCCCTACGGCCGGGCCGAGGTCTCCCACGTGTGCCTCAACGACAACGTGGTGGAGGGGCTGCAGCTCCTCGACCGCCCGGCTTTCAGCGTCCAGTACCACCCCGAAGCGGCAGCGGGCCCGCACGACGCCGCCTACCTGTTCGACCGCTTCGTTTCCCTGATGGAGGGCCAGCGTGCCTAAGCGCACCGATATCCAGTCCGTCCTGGTCATCGGCTCCGGCCCGATCGTCATCGGCCAGGCCGCCGAGTTCGACTACTCCGGCACCCAGGCGTGCCGCATCCTGCGGGCCGAGGGCCTGCGGGTCATCCTCGTCAACTCCAACCCGGCGACGATCATGACCGACCCGGAGATCGCCGACGCCACGTACGTCGAGCCGATCACCCCGGAGTTCGTCGAGAAGATCATCGCCAAGGAGCGCCCCGACGCCCTGCTGCCCACGCTGGGCGGTCAGACGGCCCTCAACACGGCGATCTCGCTGCACGAGGCGGGCACCCTCGAGAAGTACGGCGTCGAGCTCATCGGCGCCAACGTCGAGGCGATCAACAAGGGCGAGGACCGCGACCTGTTCAAGGAGGTCGTGGCGGAGGTCAACAAGAAGATCGGCCACGGCGAGTCCGCCCGGTCGGTCATCTGCCACTCCATGGACGACGTCCTGGGGGGCGTCGAGACGCTCGGGGGCTACCCCGTGGTCGTCCGCCCCTCCTTCACCATGGGCGGCGCCGGCTCGGGCTTCGCGCACGACGAGGAGGAACTGCGCCGCATCGCGGGCCAGGGCCTCACGCTCTCGCCGACCACCGAGGTGCTCCTGGAGGAGTCCATCCTCGGCTGGAAGGAGTACGAGCTGGAGCTGATGCGCGACAAGAACGACAACGTCGTGGTCGTCTGCTCCATCGAGAACTTCGACCCGATGGGCGTGCACACCGGTGACTCGATCACCGTCGCCCCGGCGATGACGCTCACCGACCGCGAGTACCAGATCCTGCGCGACATCGGCATCGCCGTGATCCGCGAGGTCGGCGTCGACACCGGCGGCTGCAACATCCAGTTCGCGGTGAACCCCGAGGACGGTCGCGTGATCGTCATCGAGATGAACCCGCGGGTGTCGCGGTCCTCGGCCCTGGCGTCGAAGGCCACCGGCTTCCCGATCGCGAAGATCGCCGCCAAGCTGGCCGTCGGCTACACGCTCGACGAGATCCCCAACGACATCACCGAGCAGACCCCGGCCTCCTTCGAGCCGACGCTCGACTACGTGGTGGTCAAGGCTCCGCGGTTCGCGTTCGAGAAGTTCCCGTCCGCCGACTCCACGCTGACCACCACCATGAAGTCGGTCGGCGAGGCGATGGCCATCGGCCGCAACTTCACCGAGGCCCTGCAGAAGGCGCTGCGCTCGCTGGAGAAGAAGGGCAGCCAGTTCACGTTCGTCGGCGAGCCCGGCGACAAGGCCGAGCTGCTGCGCGAGGCGGTCCGCCCGACCGACGGCCGCATCAACGCCGTCATGCAGGCCATCCGCGCCGGTGCGACCCCGGAGGAGGTCTTCGAGGCGACGAAGATCGACCCGTGGTTCGTCGACCAGCTCTTCCTGATCAAGGAGATCGCGGACGAGCTGGCCGCCGCCGAGCGCCTCGACCCCGAGCTGCTCGCCGACGCCAAGCGCCACGGCTTCTCCGACGCGCAGATCGCCGAGATCCGCGGCCTGCGCGAGGACGTCGTCCGCGAGGTCCGGCACGCCCTCGGCGTCCGCCCGGTCTACAAGACCGTCGACACCTGCGCCGCCGAGTTCGCCGCGAAGACGCCGTACTTCTACTCCTCCTACGACGAGGAGTCCGAGGTCGCGCCCCGCACCAAGCCCGCGGTGATCATCCTGGGCTCCGGCCCGAACCGCATCGGCCAGGGCATCGAGTTCGATTACTCGTGCGTCCACGCCTCGTTCGCGCTCAGCGACGCGGGCTACGAGACCGTGATGGTCAACTGCAACCCCGAGACCGTCTCGACGGACTACGACACCTCCGACCGCCTGTACTTCGAGCCGCTGACGCTCGAGGACGTGCTGGAGATCGTCCACACCGAGTCGCTCGCCGGCCCCGTCGCGGGCGTCGTCGTCCAGCTCGGCGGCCAGACCCCGCTGGGCCTGTCGCAGGCGCTCAAGGACAACGGCGTGCCGATCGTGGGCACCTCTCCGGAGGCCATCCACGCGGCCGAGGACCGCGGCGCCTTCGGGCGGGTCCTCGCGGAGGCCGGTCTTCCGGCTCCGAAGCACGGCACCGCCACGACCTTCGCCGAGGCCAAGGCCATCGCCGACGAGATCGGCTACCCCGTCCTCGTACGGCCCTCGTACGTGCTCGGCGGCCGCGGTATGGAGATCGTCTACGACGAGGCGCGGCTGTCCTCGTACATCGCCGAGTCGACCGAGATCAGCCCGACCCGGCCGGTCCTCGTCGACCGCTTCCTCGACGACGCCATCGAGATCGACGTGGACGCGCTGTACGACGGCGAGGAGCTGTACCTCGGCGGCGTCATGGAGCACATCGAGGAGGCCGGTATCCACTCCGGCGACTCGGCGTGCGCGCTGCCCCCGATCACGCTCGGCGGCTTCGACATCAAGCGGCTGCGCGCCTCCACGGAGGCCATCGCCAAGGGTGTCGGCGTGCGGGGCCTGATCAACATCCAGTTCGCGCTGGCGGGCGACATCCTGTACGTCCTCGAGGCCAACCCGCGCGCCTCGCGCACCGTCCCCTTCACCTCGAAGGCGACCGCGGTGCCGCTGGCGAAGGCCGCCGCCCGTATCTCGCTGGGCGCCACCGTCGCCGAGCTGCGGGCCGAGGGTCTGCTTCCGGCGACCGGCGACGGCGGCGAGCTCCCGCTCGACGCGCCGATCTCCGTCAAGGAAGCCGTCATGCCGTGGTCGCGCTTCCGCGACATCCACGGCCGCGGCGTCGACACCGTCCTCGGCCCGGAGATGCGCTCGACCGGCGAGGTCATGGGCATCGACTCCGTCTTCGGCACGGCGTACGCCAAGTCGCAGGCGGGCGCCTACGGGCCGCTGCCGACCAAGGGCCGCGCGTTCATCTCCGTCGCCAACCGCGACAAGCGTTCGATGATCTTCCCGGCGCGTGAACTCGTCGCCCATGGCTTCGAGCTGCTCGCCACGTCCGGCACGGCCGAGGTGCTCAAGCGCAACGGCATCAACGCCACGATCGTGCGTAAGCAGAGCGAGGGCGAGGGCCCGAACGGCGAGAAGACGATCGTGCAGATGATCCACGACGGCGAGGTCGACCTGATCGTCAACACCCCGTACGGCACGGGTGGCCGCCTCGACGGCTACGACATCCGTACGGCCGCCGTCGCGCGGTCCGTGCCGTGCCTGACGACGGTCCAGGCGCTCGCCGCGGCCGTCCAGGGCATCGACGCGCTCAACCACGGAGGCGTGGGAGTGCGCTCGCTGCAGGAACACGCAGAGCATCTGACCGCGGCCCGCGACTAGCAGCCCAGGAGGGGGACACCGGAAACGGTGTCCCCCTCTTCGTGAGGCCTTTTCACGAGGCTCCATGAGGCCCTTCATGAGGACATGACCATGTATAAGCTTTTCTTCCGGCTGGTCTTCCAGGGAATGGACGCCGAGAAGGCCCACCACCTGGCCTTCCGCTGGATCCGCAGCGCCGTCCGCATCCCGGTGCTCCGCACCTTCGTCGCCGCCGCGCTCGCGCCCCGCTACAAGGAGCTGCGGACCGAGGCCCTCGGGCTGCGCATGCACGGCCCGTTCGGGCTCGCCGCGGGCTTCGACAAGAACGCCGTCGCGATCGACGGCATGTCGATGCTCGGCTTCGACCACATCGAGATCGGCACCGTCACCGGCGAGCCGCAGCCCGGAAACCCGAAGAAGCGGCTGTTCCGGCTGGTCCCGGACCGCGCCCTGATCAACCGCATGGGCTTCAACAACGACGGCTCGGCCGCCGTCGCCGCGCGCCTCGCCTCCCGCGTACCGGTCTTCAAGACCACCGTGGGCGTCAACATCGGCAAGACCAAGGTCGTGCCCGAGGCCGAGGCCGTCGGCGACTACGTGAAGTCCACCGAGCGGCTCGCCCGCCACGCCGACTACCTGGTCGTGAACGTGTCGTCGCCGAACACCCCCGGACTGCGCAACCTCCAGGCCGTCGACCAGCTGCGCCCCCTGCTCAGCGCCGTGCGCGAGGCAGCCGACCGCAGCGTCCCCGACCGCCGCGTGCCGCTGCTCGTCAAGATCGCGCCGGACCTGGCCGACGACGACATCGACGCCGTCGCGGACCTCGCCGTCGAGCTCGGCCTGGACGGCATCATCGCGACGAACACGACCATCGCGCGCGACGGGCTGGGCCTCGCCTCCGACCCCGCTCTGGTGAAGGAGACCGGCGGCCTGTCCGGCGCGCCCCTCAAGGGGCGCTCCCTGGAGGTCCTGCGGCGCCTCTACGCGCGCGTGGGGGACCGCATCACCCTCGTGGGCGTCGGCGGCATCGAGAGCGCCGAGGACGCCTGGCAGCGCATCCTCGCGGGCGCGACCCTCGTACAGGGCTACAGCGCCTTCATCTACGAGGGCCCGTTCTGGGCGCGCGCCATCCACAAGGGCCTGGCCGCGCGGCTGCGCACCAGCCCGTACGCCACCCTCGCCGAGGCCGTCGGCGCCGATATCCGAAAGGCATCCGCATGAGCTCCCTGGAACCCTTCGGCGCGCGCCTGCGCCACGCCATGGACACCCGCGGGCCGCTGTGCGTCGGCATCGACCCGCACGCGTCGCTGCTCGCCTCCTGGGGCCTGAACGACGACATCCAGGGCCTGGAGACCTTCACCCGCACCGTCGTCGACGCACTCGCCGACCAGGTCGCCGTCTTCAAGCCGCAGTCGGCGTTCTTCGAGCGCTTCGGCTCGCGCGGCATCGCCGTCCTGGAGAAGGCGGTGGCGGACCTGCGCGACGCGGGCGGCCTCGTCGTCATGGACGCCAAGCGCGGCGACATCGGCTCGACCATGGCCGCGTACGCCGAGACGTACCTCCGCAAGGACGCACCGCTCTTCTCGGACGCGCTGACCGTCTCCCCGTACCTCGGATACGGATCACTCAAGCCGGCCGTCGATCTCGCCCGCGAGAACGGTGCCGGGCTCTTCGTCCTCGCCCTCACCTCCAACCCGGAGGGCGCCGAGGTCCAGCACGCGGTCCTCGCGGACGGTCGCACCGTCGGTGCGACCATGCTCGCGCACCTCGCCGACGACAACGCGGGCGCCGAGCCGCTCGGCTCCTTCGGCGCGGTCGTCGGCGCGACGCTCGGCGACCTCTCGTCGTACGACCTCGCCATCAACGGCCCGCTGCTGGCCCCCGGCATCGGTGCCCAGGGGGCGACCCCGGCCGACCTGCCGCGGGTCTTCGGCGACGCGGTACGCAACGTCGTCCCGAACGTCAGCCGGGCCGTGCTGAAGGCCGGCCCCTCGGCGGCGGCACTGCGCGAGGCGGCGGTCCGCTTCGCGGACGAGGTGCGCGAGGCGGTGTCGGGCGCGTGAGCGCGCACGGCTGAACACCTGACGAATACGGCGGGGCGGTGTGCTCCGGGTCTGCGGCCTGCAGAGGGCCGTGGCTCGTGGCGCACCGTCCCGCCGAGTCGTTTCTGTGCTGGGCGATGGCCCCGTCGTGCGCCCAACTGCCCTGAGGCGATGTGAGTTCCATCCCGACGCCCGTTCCACCGGTCGCAATTCCCCACGCCGACCGGTCGTGTTGTGCAGTACAAAATTCTGTCTTGCATACGTGGCGCGGCGCGACGGCCACCTTCTACCTTCGCCTGTCAACGGGTCGGGCAGCCATTCGCCCGGAACGCCCCGGAGTTCCCTTCATGCGCCGGTTCCTGTCCAGAGCCGGGCACCCTTCCTCCCTGAGGAGCTTCGATGAGCGCAGGATTCAGACGTCGGATCGTGGCGGTCGTGGTGCTGAGCGCACTGGCCACGGCCACCGGATGCGACGTTCAGTCAAAGGACAGCGCCAAGGACGGCGGCAGTTCAGCGAAGAGCAGCACCGCATCGGTCAAGGACCTCAAGGTCGGCTGGTCGACGATCTATCTGACGCCGTCGTGGATGCAGCAGACGCTGAAGATGCTTCAGGACGACGTCTCCAAGCTGAAGTCCGAGGGCAAGGTTGCGTCGTTGAAGACCTTCAACGCCAACGGCGACACCTCGCAGCAGATTTCACAGATCCGCGCGATGATCCAGCAGAGGTACGACGTCATCCTTGTCGACGCCGGTTCGTCCACCGCGCTGAACCCGGCGCTGGAGCAGGCCGTCGCGGCCGGGATCACGGTGGTGTCGTTCGACTCGCTGGTGACGAGCAGCAAGGTCGTCAAGGTCGGTACGGACCAGAAGAAGTGGGGCGGCATGATGGCCCAGTGGCTCGCCGGCAAGCTCGGCGGCAAGGGCAGCATCATCGCCATGAACGGCCCCGCGGGCGTGGCCGTCAGCGAGGACCGGTGGGCCGGAGCGGAGGCGGTCTTCAAGAAGTACCCGAACATCAAGATCGTCAGCAATGTGCACAGCGAGTACAACCTCGCCCCCGCCGCGCAGGCGTTCGCCTCTGCCTACTCCGCGCACCCCGACGTCGACGGCGTCTTCTCCCAGGGCGGCGCGTTGTCGGCGGCCGCCCTGCAGACCCTGGTCAAGCAGGACAAGAAGCTGATCCCGATCACCGGCGAGAACTACAACGGCTTCCTCAAGCTGTGGCAGTCCAAAAAGAAGGAAGGTTTCTCCTCGCTCGCCACCGCACAGCCCAACTACCTGTCTGTGATCGCCCTCGAAGCGGCCGTCGCCAAGCGCGAGGGCACGGACGTGCCGTCCGACATCACGGTCCCGCTTCCTGAGATCACCGACAGCAATCTCGGCCAGTACGTGAAGCCGGACCAGCCGGACGACTCGTACCCGATCACGGCGCTGCCGCAGTCCGAGATCGACAAGCTCATCGGCAAGTAACCGGCCCCGGCCCCGAGGAGTGCAGCCGTGACAGTGCTGAACGTGGATCAGGTGTCGAAGTCGTTCGCGGGCAACCGCGTGCTCCGTGAGGTGAGCTTCGACGTCCAGCCCGGGGAGGTGCTGGCCCTGGTCGGGGAGAACGGGGCCGGCAAGAGCACCGTGCTCTCGCTCATCACGGGCCTGCTCTCTCCCGACTCGGGCCGGATCCTGTACGACGGCGAACCGGTCCGGGCGTGGTCGCCGCACCGAGCCCGGGCCGCCGGAATCAGCTCCGTGCACCAGGAGTTGAGCCTCAATCCCCACCAGACCGTGGCGGAGAACGTGTTCCTCGGCGCCTGGCCGAGCCGTCGGGGGCTGGTGCGGGCCCGGGACCTGGCGGCCCGCGCCCAGCCGCTGCTCGAGCGCGTGGGCCTGGACGTCGACCCCGGTACCCGGGTCGGCCGGCTTCCGCTGGGCCGTCAGCAACTGGTCGAACTGGCCAAGGCACTGGCATCCGGGCCGCGGCTGCTGGTCCTCGACGAGGCCACGTCGGCGCTCGACGAGGACCAGGTGCAGGCCGTCTTCCGGGTGGTGCGCGAACTGCGCGACCAGGGCGGCTCGGTGATCTTCGTCAGCCACCGGATGGCCGAGCTCTTCGCGGTGAGCGACCGCCTCACCGTCCTCAAGGACGGCGAGGTCATGGCCACGAGGCAGCGCGACCGCACCGATCACGACGACATCGTCCGGCTCATGGTGGGGCGCGAACTGTCCGACCTCTTCCCCGCGAAGCAGGCTGCGGCCACCAAGACCGCGGAGCCCGCGGTGCGGGTGCGGGCGCTCAGTGTCCCCCGCGCCTGTTCGGGCGTCGACCTCGATCTCAGCCCGGGGAGGATCATCGGCCTCGGCGGCCTCCAGGGGCAGGGCCAACGCGATGTGCTGCGCGCCCTGTTCGGCCTCGAGCGTCACACGGGGCGGCTGGAACTCGACGGACGGCCCTGCAGGATCGGCTCGCCGCGTGAGGCGATCCGCCACCGCATCGCGTACGTCCCCGAGGACCGCAAGACCGAGGGTCTGCACGTCGCACAGAGCGTCCGGGCGAACCTCGCCCTCACCAACCTGCGCCGACTGGCGCCGGCGAACCGGCTGGGCACCGTGGCCCGGGGCGCGGAGACCCGGCTCGTGGCCGAACTGACCGGCAGCATGCGCATCAAGGCGTCGTCGCCGAACCAGGAGTCCCGCCGTTTGTCCGGCGGCAACCAGCAGAAGGTCGCCCTGGCCAAGTGGCTGCCCACCGAGCCCAGGGTGCTGCTGCTCGCCGAACCGACGCGCGGCATCGACGTCGGCACCAAGCGGGAGATCTACCACCTGCTGCGCCGCCTCGCCGACGACGGCATGGCGGTGCTCGTCACCTCGGGAGACACCATGGAACTGGTCGGCCTCTGCGACGAGGTCGCGGTGATGTACGAGGGCTCGATCGTCGAACGGCTCGCGGGCAGCGAGTTGACGGAGGAGAGTCTGGTCCGGGCCTCGGTCACGGGCGCTGCCGCGAAGGCCTCCGGCGAGGACGCCGGCGGCGTCGCCGACGCTTCCGGTGAAGACACCGACGGCGCCGCGCTGCCCGATGTCCCGCCCTCCGCCGGATCCTCGGCAGCCGCCCCGGCCGGGTCCGCGGGCGGAGCCGGGGACATACCCGGGAGCGTGGCCCGTGCGTGACCGTATAGGGACCGCCGCCCGCGGCAACGCGGACATCCTCGGCCTGCTCGGACTGCTGCTCGTCCTGCTCGTCGCCTACCAGCGCTACGACTCCAGCTTCCTCACCCCCGCCTCCGTCACCATCCTCTCGGCCCAGTTCCTGCCGCTCATCCTGGCCGCCGCGGGCCAGACGACGGTGATGCTCCTCGGCGGCATCGACCTCTCGCTGGGTGCGGTGCTCGGGATCGCCATGGCGGTGTTCGCGGTGTCCGACGCGCGGAGCGCCGGAGACGTCGTCCTGGCGGCGATCCTCGCCCTGTGCGCGGCCGTCGTGGCGGGCGCGGTCAACGGGGCGCTCGTCGCGTACGCGGGACTGCCGCCCATCATCGTGACCCTGGCGGCGTCGTTCCTGTGGGCCGGCGTCACCCTGGTCGTCCTGCCACAGCCCGGCGGCAGTGTGCCGGCGGGCCTGGTGGACGCCTACAACAACGGCTGGTACGGCATCGCGCTCCCCGCGGTGGCGATCGCCGTCGCCCTCGCACTGTGGCGTCTCTTCCGCACGACCCGGCACGGCCTGGCCCTGTACGCCGTGGGCGGCAACGAACACGGCGCGTACGCCAGCGGCCTCCACACGCGAGGCGTGAAGATCGGCGGATACGCGCTGGCCGGCGTGTTCGCCGGGCTCGCCGGGATCGGCCTGGCCATCCAGACCGGCTCCGCCGACCCCACCATCGGCACGCCGTACACGCTGAACTCCATCGCCGCGTCCGTACTCGGCGGAATCGGCTTCTTCGGCGGCGTCGGCCGGATGCGCGGGACCGTGCTCGGCGCACTCGTGATCGGACTGCTCACCAATCTGCTGCTGTTCACCGGGATCTCGCCCTTCTACCAGCTCATCCTCCAGGGCGTGGTCCTCATCGCGGCGCTCGCGCTGAAGACGTTCCTGACGAGGAACACGACCGACAAGGAGGCCCTGGCATGAGTGCGTCATCCGATCGGCCCGTCGGCGTGCCGGGCGTCACCGCACCACGGCTCCTGGAGGCGCTGCGCGGCTCCCGCGCGGGTCTGGCGTTCGCCGTCCTCGCGGTCACCTGGATCGCGGCCGTGCTGTTCGCATCGGGCTTCGACACCGCCTCCAGCTTCCGCTTCCTCGTCCAGACGGCGTCGTTCCTCGGCATCGTCGCGGTAGGCCAGACGCTCGTCGTCATGATGAGCGGGATCGACCTTTCCGTGTCGGGCGTGGTGGCCCTCTCGGCGGTCGTGTGCGCCAAGGTGGCCTCAGGACCCGGTGGCGCGACGGGCATCACGGCGGCCCTGGCCCTCAGCGTCCTCGTCGGCACCGTCAACGCCGCCGGTGTGGTGTGGCTGCGGGTGCCGCCCATGGTGATGACACTGGCGACGGGCACGATCATCTCGGGCGGCCTGCTCGTCTACACCGACGGCTCACCCAGCTCGGCGAAGGTGCCGCTGCTCGACTCGCTCGCCAACGGCAGGGTTCTGGGCGTGCCGCTCGCCTTCGTCCTGTGGCTGGTGATCACCGCCGTCGCCGGGTGGGCGCTGCATCTGTCGCGTACGGGCCGGTACATCTTCGCGCTCGGCACCAGCGAGCCGGCCTCCCGCGCCTCCGGCGTGCCACTCGGCGCTACGACGTTCATCGCCTACCCGGCCTGCGCGCTGCTCGCCGGGGTGGCCGGCCTCGTCCTCCTCGGATTCACCGGCACCAGCTCGCTCACCATGGGCAGCCCGTACCAGCTGCTGTCCATCGCATCCGTGGTGCTCGGCGGCACATCGATCCTCGGCGGGCGCGGCCACGTCCTGGGCACGGTGGCCGGTGCGCTGCTGCTCACACTCCTCACCGCGCTGCTGACGTCCTGGAACATGTCCGAGGGCCTCCGCCAGGTCGTTCTCGGTGTGCTGATCATCGCGCTGCTGCTGGTCTACGCAAGGGAGCGCAGAACGTGACGGCCGAAGCACAGAACGTGACAGCCGGAGCGCAGGGCATGACGGCCACCGACGAGGACGTGGAGTCGCTGCTCCGAGCGCTGGTATCGATCCCGAGCGTCAACCCGCGAGACGGGCACGCCGCGCCGGGTGCCCCGGGCCCGGGTGGTGAGACGGCGGTCGCGCGGTTCGTCCACGACTGGCTGGCCCACCGGGGCGTACGGGCGACGCTGGAGGAGGTGCTGCCGGGCCGGTGCAACGTGGTCGCCGTCGTACCCGGCCGCGACGAGCGAGCCGTGCTGCTCGAATCGCATCTGGACACGGTCGAGACCGACGGCATGACGGTCGATCCGTACGCCGGTGAGGTGCGCGACGGCCGCCTGTACGGGCGCGGCGCGTGCGACGCCAAGGGGCCGCTCGCCGCGCTGATGCTGGCCGCCGCGGAGCTCGCCCGCGGCGAGCCGCCCGCGTTCAGTGTCGTGCTCGCCGGGGTCTGCGACGAGGAGCACGCCTACCGCGGCGTCCTCGGTCTGCTGGAGCACCTGGGCGGGCGGACGGTCGTCGGCGCGATCGTGGGCGAGCCCACCGGGCTCGCCCCGGTGACCGCGCACAAGGGCGTCGTGCGCTACACGGTCCGTACGACGGGCCGGGCCGGACACAGTTCCCGGCCCGGGGACGCCGTCAACGCCGTGTCGCTGATGGCCCCGGTCATCGTGCACCTCGCCGCCACGGCCCCGGGAACGCCCGCGCACCCGCTGCTGGGCACGGCCACGCGGTGCGTGACGCGCATACGCGGCGGCACCGGGCCGAACACCGTCCCGGGCACCTGTGAGATCGATGTGGACAGGCGCACCCTGCCAGGCGAGGACCCGGCGGAAGTCTGGCGCCAGGACCGGGCCGAACTCACCGCCCTGGGCGGCCCGGTCGAGGTGGACGCCCCCTTCACCGTCGATCTCGCCCTCGACACCCCGGCCACCAGCCCGGTCGTCGCCACCCTGTGCCAGGTCCTGGCGGACCACGGCCTGCCGCACGACGTGACAGGCATGCCTTTCGGCACCGACGCCAGCAAGATCGCACGCGCGGGCATACCGTCCGTGGTCTTCGGCCCGGGTTCTGTCACGGACGCCCACTCAGCGACCGAGTCCGTGGCCCTTGCGGACGTCACCCTGGCATCCGGCATCGTGACGGCAACGCTGCGCCACCTCAGGCCCGCGGATGCCGTGCCGGGCGAGGAGGGCGAGGGCGAGGGCGAGGCTCGGGCGGTCGGCCCCGGCACCGGGTCGGAAGCCGGGTCGACAGCCGTCGGCACGCGGGCCGCAGAGACGGAGGCGCCGTGAGGCTGAACGGTGCCGTGCCACTGAACACGTACGTGACCCTCGTCGGCAGCGGAGCCGCCGGGTTCGACCTCACCGATCCGCTGGACTGCCACGTCTACCTGGTCCGCGGCGCACACAGCGCCGCCCTGGTCGACGCCGGTGTCGGCCCCTCCGCCGACGCCGTCCTGCGCAACGTGGCCGACGCCGGCGCCGATCCGGAGTACCTGCTGCTCACACACGGCCACGCCGACCACGCGGGCGGCGCCGCGGCGCTGGCCGGACGGCTGCCGGGAATGCGCGTGCTGGCGGGGGCACCGGCCCACACGTGGATCGCCGAGGCGGACGAGGCACGCCTCAGCCTCGACCGGGGCAAGGCGGCCGGCGTGTACCCGCCCGACTACACGTTCCCGCCCTGCCCCGGCGTCGCGCCCCTGCTCGACGGCGACGACATCGACCTCGGCGGCGGCGTGGCACTCCGGGCGCTGGCCACGCCAGGTCACGCGGACGGCCACCTGTGCTTCCTGCTCACAGCGCCCGGCCACCGGGCGCTGTTCTCCGGGGACTGCGTCTTCACCGGCGGCCGGGTCTCGCTGCAGAACCTGCACGACTGCAGGGTTCCGGAGTACGCCGCAAGCCTCGCGCGGCTCGCGACGCTCGACGTCGACGCGCTGTTCCCCGGCCACCACGAGATCTCCCTGGCCCGCGCGGGGCGGCACCTCGAAGCCGCAGGAGCCACGGTGGCCCGCGGCCTGCTGCCGAGGAGTACCACATGACGACCACACCGGCTCCCCGCAACCAGTCGACGTCGCTCCGCCGAGCGCTCGTGGTCCTCGCGTACGTCCGTGATCACGCCGGATCCGGCCGGGGCATGTCCCTGAGCCGCATCGCCGAGGACCTCGGCATCAACAAGAGCACCGTGCTGCGGCTCGCCACGCCCCTCATCGAGGCCGACCTGCTGGTCCGCGACCGGGACACCGGCTGGTTCCGGCTCGGCCACGGCACACTGCGGCTCGGCCAGGCCTACCTGTCATCGCTCGACCTGCGCACCGTCGCCGCCGAACCCCTCCGGCTGCTCCAGCAGGCCGTGGGCGAGACGTGCCATCTCGTGGTCTACGAGCCCCCGGACGTGGTCTACATCGACAAGGTCGAGAACGAGGCCCACGTACGCATGGCCTCCCGCGTGGGCAGCCGGGTCCCGGCTTACCGCACGGCCGTCGGCAAGGCCATCCTCGCCTGGCTCGACGAGGAGGCGTTCCATCTGGTGGTGGCCGCGGGGATGCCGCGTGTCACCGAGCACACCGTCACCGACCCGGCGCGGCTGCGCACCGAACTGGAACGCGTACGACGCCAGGGCTACGCCATCGACGACCGCGAGAACGAACCGGAGGTGCGGTGCGTCGCCGCGCCGATCTTCGACCACACGGACGGCGTGGCGGGCGCGCTCAGCGTCTCGGGGCTGACCACCCGGATGACGCCCTCCCGGGTCCGTGAGGTCGCCCCCGTCGTGGCCAGGACGGGGCTGGAGATCTCGCGGGTGCTCGGATCCCCTCGGGGCCGCGACACCGCCCGCTGAGGCCCTGGATTCGTCGTCATCGACTCATGCGAGTCATCGAGCCATCCAGTCATCAACAGTCACCGAGCCATTGAGTCACCGAGCCATCGAGTCATCGAGTCATCAGGGAGTGCACATGGAGACGTCCCTCTACGCGTTCATCGAGGACCTGCGCGGTGAGGGGCCGGAAAAGGTGCTCGACCGCGTGCTCGGTGAGTACGGCTGCGGCGGCCTGACGCTGGCCGCCGCCTACCACCGGGCACGCGACGTCACGCCGCACGGCTCGTCACGGGTCACCTTGCGCCGGGACGGGGTGCACTTCGTCCCTCCCGCGGATCTCTTCGACGGGCTGCGGCTCCAGCCGCCGGTCCAGGACGGGGCCGAGGACGAGCCCCTGCGCGAGGTACGCCGCCTCACCGCCGAGCGCGGCGCCGGGCTGTCCGGCTGGACGGTGTTCCTGCACAACACCACGCTCGGGCTGGCCCACCCGGACATCACCCAGGAGAACTGCTTCGGCGACCGCGCGGCACCCGCAGACCTGTGCCCCGCCCACCCGGACGTACGCGACTACGCCACCGCGCTGGCCCGCTCCGTCGCCCGCACCGGCGTGGACGCGGTCGTCGCGGAGTCGCTCCACTTCGGCCTGTTCGGGCACGGTTACCACCACGAGCGCGACTTCGTCGGGCTGGGTCCCGTGGAGGACTTCCTGCTCGGCCTCTGCTTCTGCGCCCACTGCCTCCGACGGGCCGGGGCGGACGGCGTGGACGCCGAGTCCGCACGTGCGGAGGCCGCCGGCGCGGTGGAGCGGGTGCTGGACGGGGCGACACCGCTGCCCGGGCCGCTCAGCCCGGCGGCGCTGGCCGAACAGGTGGGACGGTCCGTGGCCGACTACGCGACCGGCCGCCGGGAAACGGTCAGCTCGCTGGTGGCGACAGTGGCGTCGGCCGTGGCGGACGAGGGCTCACGGCTCGTCTTCATCGACCTCATCGGGGCGGCCAAGGGATACGCCGACGGCCTGCCCACGGGCGGCCCCGCGGTGGACGACGCATGGCGCTGCGGCGTGGACCCGGCAGCCGTGGCCGCCTCGGCCGCCGGGTACGCCGTACTGGCATACGCCCGCGACCCGGACAGGATCGTCCAGGACCTCACCGCCTACCGGGCCGCCATCGGCGACGGCCCCGAGCTGCGGGCGGTCCTGCGCCCGGGCAACCCGGACACCTCGACGGGCACCCACCTCGCGGAGAAGATCCAGGCGAGCACCACGACGGCCGACGCGGTCGACTTCTACCACTACGGCCTTTATCCGCTCCCGGTACTGGCTCGCATAACCCCGGCCCTTACTGCCCGGGCCCACGGCTGAGACCGCGACACCCGCGTCGGCTCATCCCAGGGCCGTGCCGTGCCCGCCAGGGCGGGCACGGCACGGCCCTGGTCGGCCGGTCCTGAGCCGAGGCGTGGCACCCCGCGCGGTGTGCGATGCGGCCCGGTTTCTGTCGTGCCGTGGCAAGGGTCCTCTGAGGCCTGGAGGCCTGGAGGACCCGCGGCATGGATGGCGGCCTGCATCGGTCGGGCTCGCTGACCGGTCCGGGGCCGAGACGTGACACCGGGGCCGCGTATCGCTTGGTGGCTCGTCCTGCCGCGGTGGGCATCGCCCACCGCGGCCCGGTACCGGTGTCCTCGCCTCGGTGCTCGCCGACCGGCCCGGCCCCTGGACCGGAGGCACGTCACCGGCCCGGCCCGGCACGTCACCGCGCCGCCACTGTGGCGTCTGTCGCGCCGGGCGGTGCTGCGGACGGACGCAGGGGGCCGCGGTCCGGGCCTGCCCCTGTCCGCCCCACCCCGCAGCTCGGCGGCAAGGAAGCGTTTCTTCGGCGTCCTGCGCGACGCTTCCGGGTGCCGCACAGGACGCCCGAACTCCCCGTTCCAGGGCCTCGCGGCCCGAGCTCCGTGCGAATACACCCTCAAATCCTGGGCAATATGCCCGATATGTCGGGTTCAATGGAGGCTGACCAGGACTTTTCGTCTGTTCTCGCTGACTCCGGCGGACTTGGCCGCTAGTCTCCGTCGAGAGTGCACGGGCAAAGCGTTGCTCGTTGCTCCCCAGGTGTGGGGCGACTAGGTTCCTCACCGGTCCGTATCCGACAGTTCGACATCCGAGGTGACGTAGGCGTGGCTCTTCCGCCCCTTACCCCCGAACAGCGCGCAGCCGCGCTCGAAAAGGCCGCCGCGGCTCGCCGGGAGCGGGCCGAGGTCAAGAATCGACTCAAGCACTCCGGCGCCTCCCTTCACGAGGTCATCAAGCAGGGCCAGGAGAACGACGTCATCGGCAAGATGAAGGTCTCCGCCCTCCTCGAGTCCCTGCCGGGCGTGGGCAAGGTCCGCGCCAAGCAGATCATGGAGCGACTGGGTATCTCCGAGAGCCGTCGGGTGCGCGGCCTCGGCTCCAACCAGATCGCGTCGCTTGAACGCGAGTTCGGCGGCGGTGCCGCCTGACGTTCTCGGGCACCCCTGAGAACCTGGATAATCACTGCATGGCTGCAACAACCCGGGGGGCGACCCCCGCACCCCCGGACGTACGTCCGCGGCTGACCGTGCTCTCCGGCCCCTCCGGGGTCGGCAAGAGCACGGTCGTCGCTCATATGCGCGCAAAGCACCCCGAGGTGTGGCTCTCGGTGTCGGCGACGACCCGTAAGCCGCGCCCCGGCGAGCGGAACGGCGTCCACTACTTCTTCGTCACCGACGAGGAGTTCGACAAGCTGATCGCCAACGGCGAGCTGCTGGAGTGGGCCGAGTTCGCGGGCAACCGCTACGGCACCCCGCGCCAGGCCGTGCTCGAGCGGCTCGAGACCGGCGAGCCCGTCCTCCTGGAGATCGACCTCCAGGGCGCGCGCCAGGTCAGGGAGTCCATGCCGGAGGCCCTGCTGGTGTTCCTGGCTCCCCCCTCGTGGGACGAGCTGGTACGCCGGCTGACCGGACGGGGCACCGAGCCGCCCGAGGTCATCGAGCGCCGTCTGGAAGCAGCCAAGGTCGAGCTCGCGGCCGAGTCCGAGTTCGACATGACCCTGGTCAACACCTCCGTCGAGGACGTGGCGCGTGAGCTGCTAGCCTTGATGCCGGTGTCTTCTGGGGACTAGGGATCCACGCCCGGCGGGGACCGCCCCACAGCGGGCGGACGAGCCCGGTGGGGAGCAACCCCGGATCCCCGGACTCCACTGTTTGATCTTTCTGGTTTTCCCATCCATCGGAAGGTAGAGCGTGTCCTCTTCCATCACCACGCCCGAGGGCATCATCAACCCGCCGATCGACGAGCTCCTCGAGGCCACCGACTCGAAGTACAGCCTCGTGATCTACGCGGCCAAGCGTGCTCGCCAGATCAACGCGTACTACTCGCAGCTCGGTGAGGGCCTCCTCGAGTACGTCGGTCCCCTCGTGGACACGCACGTGCACGAGAAGCCGCTCTCGATCGCCCTGCGCGAGATCAACGCGGGACTGCTGACCTCCGAGTCCGTCGAGGGCCCGGCGCAGTAAGGCGTTTTCCGGAGCGCCCAAGGGGGCGTTTCGTGGCACCACAGGCCCGGCAGCTCGACTGCCGGGCCTGTGGTGTGTCATGAGTGGGTACGCGTTCGTCAGCAGGTCACCAGGTCGGCAGGTCGGAAGGCCGGGAGCCGGCGGGCCGGCAGGGAGAAGAGCAGACGGTGGACAAGCCGAAGGTCGTTCTGGGCGTCAGTGGTGGCATCGCCGCCTACAAGGCATGCGAGCTGCTGCGGCAGCTGACCGAGTCGGGGCACGACGTACGCGTCGTGCCCACCGAGTCCGCGCTGCACTTCATCGGCGCCGCCACATGGTCGGCGCTCTCCGGCCATCCCGCGGCGACCGAGGTCTGGTCGGACGTGCACGAGGTCCCGCACGTAAGGATCGGGCAGACCGCCGACCTCGTCGTCGTCGCGCCCGCCACCGCGGACATCCTCGCCAAGGCCGCCCACGGCCTCGCCGACGACCTGCTCACGAACACGCTGCTCACCGCCCGGTGCCCGGTGGTCTTCGCCCCCGCCATGCACACCGAGATGTGGGAGCACCCGGCGACGCAGGACAACGTCGCGACGCTGCGGCGCCGTGGCGCCGTCGTCATCGAGCCCGCCGTCGGCCGCCTCACCGGCGTCGACACGGGCAAGGGCCGCTTCCCGGATCCCGTGGAGATCTTCGAGGTCTGCCGCCGGACACTGGCCCGCGGCACGCACGCGACCGACCTGGCAGGCCGCCACGTCGTCGTCAGCGCGGGCGGCACCCGTGAACCGCTCGACCCCGTCCGGTTCCTGGGGAACCGGTCCTCCGGGAGGCAGGGGTACGCGCTCGCCCGTACCGCGGCGGCGCGTGGGGCCCGCGTCACCCTCGTCGCCGCCAACACCGCCGGGCTGCCCGACCCGGCGGGCGTGGAGGTCGTCCCCGTGGGCACCGCCGTCCAGCTCCGCGAGGCCGTGATCAAGGCCGCGGCCCATGCCGACGCGGTCGTCATGGCCGCCGCCGTGGCCGACTTCCGCCCGGCGGCGTACGCCACGGGCAAGATCAAGAAGAAGGACGGCGAGGACCCGGAGCCGATCGCCCTGGTCCGTAACCCGGACATCCTCGCCGAGATCTCCGCCGACCGGCCCCGCCCCGGCCAGGTGATCGTCGGATTCGCCGCCGAGACCGACGACGTACTGGCAAACGGCCGTACCAAGCTGCAGCGCAAGGGCTGCGATCTGCTCGTCGTGAACGAGGTCGGCGAGCACAAGACCTTCGGCTCCGGGGAGAACGAGGCCGTGGTGCTCAGCGCCGACGGCAGCGAGACCCCCGTGCCCTACGGCCCCAAGGAGGCGCTCGCGGACACGGTGTGGGACCTGGTCGCAGAGCGCCTCGCCTGAGTGGGCGGCGACGTCCGCCCCCTGGCAGTCGCCCAGGGCCCGGACATTGGCCGGTGCGGTGGCGCGACACGCCGAAGGGCAGACAGTCGATCGTGTCATCGTTCACTCGAACGGCGACCCGAGTTGCGGCCCGGGTGAACAGCGATACCCTTCCGCCGCACGTCGCGGACCCCGTGTTTTCGGGGTCCGCGGACCTGGCGCGGGCCGATCGCCGTACCGCAGAATGCCAGTGCCCCAGGTCACAGGGGGTCCCATGTGTCGAGACACGTGGTCCGGCGGCCGGGCACGACCGATAAACTGGTCTCGGACATTGCCGGGCGCAGCCTCCGGCCGGTCCGTCAATGATCAGCCAGCAGCCGCTGCAACCACAGGGAGCGTTGTGTCCCGTCGCCTGTTCACCTCGGAGTCCGTGACCGAGGGTCACCCCGACAAGATCGCTGACCAGATCAGCGACACCATTCTCGACGCGCTTCTGCGCGAGGACCCGACCTCCCGGGTCGCAGTCGAGACGCTGATCACCACCGGCCTGGTGCACGTGGCCGGCGAGGTCACCACCAAGGCGTACGCGGACATCGCGACGCTGGTGCGCAACAAGATCCTCGAGATCGGGTACGACTCCTCGAAGAAGGGCTTCGACGGCGCCTCCTGCGGTGTCTCCGTCTCCATCGGCTCGCAGTCCCCGGACATCGCGCAGGGCGTCGACACGGCGTACGAGTCCCGTGTCGAGGGTGACGAAGACGAGCTGGACAAGCAGGGTGCGGGCGACCAGGGCCTGATGTTCGGCTACGCCTGCGACGAGACGCCCGAGCTGATGCCCCTCCCGATCTACCTCGCCCACCGGCTCTCGCGCCGCCTGACCGAGGTCCGCAAGAACGGGACCATCCCCTACCTGCGCCCCGACGGCAAGACGCAGGTCACCATCGAGTACGACGGTGACAAGGCGGTCCGTCTGGACACCGTGGTGGTCTCCTCGCAGCACGCGAGTGACATCGACCTGGAGTCGCTCCTCGCCCCCGACATCCGCGAGTTCGTCGTGGAGCCGGAGCTGAAGGCCCTCGTCGACGACGGCATCAAGCTCGAGACCGAGGGCTACCGCCTCCTGGTCAACCCGACCGGCCGCTTCGAGATCGGCGGCCCGATGGGCGACGCCGGCCTGACCGGCCGCAAGATCATCATCGACACGTACGGTGGCATGGCCCGCCACGGCGGCGGCGCCTTCTCCGGCAAGGACCCGTCCAAGGTCGACCGCTCCGCCGCGTACGCGATGCGGTGGGTCGCCAAGAACGTCGTGGCAGCGGGCCTCGCGGCCCGCTGCGAGGTGCAGGTCGCGTACGCGATCGGCAAGGCCGAGCCCGTGGGCCTCTTCGTGGAGACCTTCGGCACGAACACCGTGGACCAGGAGAAGATCCAGGCGGCCATCGGCGCCGTGTTCGACCTCCGCCCGGCCGCGATCATCCGCGACCTGGACCTGCTCCGCCCGATCTACGCCCAGACCGCGGCGTACGGTCACTTCGGCCGTGCCCTGCCGGACTTCACCTGGGAGCGCACGGACCGCGTGGACGCGCTGCGCAAGGCGGCCGGGCTCTAAGGCCCACTGCACCCGCAGGACCGAGTACGGCGCGAGGCCCGGACCCCAGCAGGGGCCGGGCCTCGCGCCGTTTACGGGGACCACATCGGAAAAGGGGGGGGGGGGGGAAAAGTGTAGAGGGGGGGGTG